>JBHIET010000013.1:0-56112 GCA_046760785.1 Anaerolineae bacterium
ACCCCGTCGGCGGAACCACCGGGATGGCCCACGTTGCCTTGGCCAACGAAGTGGCCCACGCCCCCAGCATGGGCCACCTATCCTGCGCCAACGCAGCTACCTATTCCCACCCCGTCGGCGGAACCACCGGGATGGCCCACGCTGCCTTGGCCAACGGAGTGGCCCATACCGCCTTGACCACCATAGCAGCTAACGTCACCCAAACCACCCACTTGGCAAGGTGGGCTATTGCCCGCAAGCCATCCGTAAGGTGGACGACCTGACCGAGTTGGGTTCTTTCACCTATCCCAGTGACCTCCGAGCCACTCCCCATCTCTACCATCTCCCCATCAATTCCTGCTGCCCTACGAAAGAATATCCTGTATGGCACACATCCTCCTGCGGGACCACAGCGATCCCGGGGTGATGTTTCTGACCAAGCGAGGTAGAAGGCACTGCAAGCGCCTGTATTTGACATGCCTGTTGGCATTATAAGCTATTCTTCAACGCTTACCTGACAACCCACTGCGCCTCAATCCGATTCGACGCACCTCGCTATGAGCAGTATGACTGAAGCTTATCGCTTCCCACCCTTGATCGTGCCATCCTGGCCTACGCCCTGGTAGTCAACATGCCCACATCATCACTATGATCCTCGAAATCAAGACCTACAGCCAGTTGTGCATGAATATGGGCATCCCAAGCCGTCTGCAGCACAGCGGATCATGCATCTGCACGAGGGACGTATCAACAATGAGGAAACAGTAGCCGAAACGCCGTTCGCCACGGTAGGGGAGGAAGTGAGCATCCTGAAAACCGCTATCTAAGCCTAGATTTCGCACTCCGCTAGCAGCTAAATCAGGCCAGTCGTCCTGAGTGCCGCGAAGCGGCGTATCGAAGGGCGACGGGCCGCTAAATCGCCCCTTCGATACGACCTTCGGCCTACTCAGGATGCGATTTGGCTATGATCTGTACAATCACTGTTACGATTTCCAGGGGTGCGAAAAACAGGCTAAGTTGCTCTCTTTCGTCAATTGTGCTAGAATAAAACTGCGCTGGGGCGTGGCCAAGTGGTAAGGCAACGGACTTTGAATCCGTGAATCGTAGGTTCGAATCCTACCGCCCCAGCCTGCCTCCGTGTGTTCAATTTTAATGAATGCAGATCTTCACGGGGTGCAAAGGCCATCAATCCAGGCTGGGACTAAGGGCCTGTTCTTGCTTGCCGGTCTTCTCAGGCTGATTGTGCCACCTATGTGATCAGGACAGCTCCATCGCTTGACCACGTTCTCACGGTCTGAACTGGCCAACAAGCGCGATGTCCTGGCTGAAGACCGTCGTCTGTTGACAGAGCATTTCGTCAGCGCATTTCAGTGGCAAGATGTATGCTGTGTTCATGTTGGGATGCGTATCAGAACGTAAACCGACCAGCCCTCAGAGTGGGGGAGGTGGATGACCTATGTCTAGCGTCGCGGAGAGCGAGACCGAGCAGGAGGCTCCGCCACGCCCCAAGCGTCGCCCTCCCTGGCTGCTGGTGCGCGCTCCCACAGGCGAGACGTACCACTGGCTCAAGCGACTGATGCGAGCCAAAGCATTGCATACCGTCTGTGAGGAGGCCCATTGCCCCAACATCGGGGAGTGCTGGGGCCATCGCACTGCCACCTTCCTCATACTCGGCGATACCTGCACTCGCAACTGCCGCTTCTGCAACGTCAGGACAGGTCGCCCGGCCCCGCTCGATCCCGACGAGCCGGAGCGCGTGGCCCAGGCAGCGCAGGCGATGGGTCTCAAGCACGCCGTCATCACCTCGGTGGATCGGGACGACCTGGCCGATGGGGGAGCATCCGTCTTCGCTGCTGTCATTCGCCGTATCCGCGCCCTCCAGCCCGGCTGCACGGTGGAAGTGCTGATCCCCGACTTCCGGGGGCGTATCGAGCCGCTGAGGGTGGTGATGGATGAGCGACCTGACATCCTCAACCACAACGTCGAGACCGTGCCGAGCCTCTTCCGCGCGGTGCAGCCCCAGTGTCGCTACGAGTGGTCACTGGCTGTGCTGCGCAACGCCAAGGCACTGTGGCCGGAGGCGATCACCAAGAGCGGCCTGATGGTCGGCCTGGGGGAGACGGTAAGCGAGGTGTTGGACGTGATGGGCGAGCTGCGCCAACTGGACGTGGACATCCTCACTATCGGGCAGTACCTGCAACCCACGAGGCGGCACGTCTCCATCGCCCGCTACTACACGCCGGAAGAGTTCGAGATGTTCCGGGGGCGGGGACATGAGATGGGGTTCCGGTGGGTCGAAAGCGGCCCGCTGGTGCGAAGTTCCTACAATGCCGAAGCGCAGGCCCAGGCGCTATCTGCGCCAGGCTGTATCCGGTCCGCACCGGCCCGAAGGGCGGTACTGGGTGAACGTGCTGGCACCGCCTGTTTACGGCGGTGTAGCTCAGAACAGAAAAGCGCCGACCACGGCGCACGTATTTGACCAGAATCTCGTTCTTTGGTATACTCTCATTGAGCCGGAGTGGCGGAACAGGCAGACGCGCGCGACTCAAAATCGCGTGGGCTTGGCCCATGTGGGTTCGATTCCCACCTCCGGCATCTGGCCCCATAGGGCTGGACTTACCGCTTATCGCGGCGCCCACGGGCGGGATATACGCCCCCAAGCGCCGCGTTTTTCACACTCCTGTTTCGTAGATGGATGCCGGAGGCGAAGGTATATTGCACAGATGGGCATGGAGTTGGGGCACACGGGCTGCTGTCGGGGCGGTGGTGGGGCTGACGCTGGGACTTGCCATCGGGTGGCTCTGGCCGGTGCAGTACAGGAACACCACACCGGACGTGCTACGCCTCGACTACCACGATGACTACGTCGTGATGGTCGCCACCGCCTATGAGGTGGAGGGAGACCTGGAGCGAGCCTGTGAGAGACTGGAGTTGCTCGATCCGGGGGAGCCTGCCGCGCCTGTCGTCGAACTGGCGGAGCGGCTTGTCGAAGCAGGTGGTAGCACCAAGGACATCAATCGCCTGGCACATCTGGCCTGGGCGCTTAGGGCGATCACTCCGACCCTGGTTCCGTACCTGGAGGACCGGCCATGACAGGCAACGGTTTCTCTGCACGCCAGGCAATCCCCGTCATCGGTCTGGTGATCGGGCTGGCACTGGGCCTGGCGTACACGTGGGGCATCGCTCCCGTCAAACTGGTCAACACAGACCCGGCGCTGCTGCGCACCGACTACCGCTGGGACTGGGTACGCTTGGCGGCGCTCTCCTACGTGGCCGACGGCGACCTGGAGCGGGCCCGCGCGCGGCTGGACGGCCTCAGACAAGAGGACGTGGCTGGCGCGCTGGAGGCGCTGATCGAGGAGTACACCGCCGCCGGTCGTCCCGCAGATACCTTGCGCAGCCTGACCACGCTGGCTGAGGCGTTGGACGTGCACACCCCGGCGATGCTGGTCTACCTGCGCACTCCGGGGGCGTCGCCGCCAGTTCCCACCCGCACGCCATCACCTGTGCCCACTCCCACGTCTTCCCCCACTCCCACCCCCACACCTTACGCTTCCTCACCGTTGCCTACCCCCACGTCCAGTCCGACCAGCACGCCTGTCACGCCAACGCTCACGCCTACGCCCTCACCCACGCCTCCACTCCTGTCTCGCTTGCGGCTTGCTCAGCAGGAGCAGATATGCGAACCCGGGCAAACCCCGCGCGTCGAGGTCGTGGTGAGGGACGAGCACGGCGCGGGGCTGGCCGGTGTGGAGCTCTGGCTGATATGGCCCGGCGGGGCCGACCGAGCCGTGACCGGGCTCAAGCCTCGGTATGGAGCGGGATACGCGGATTTCGGCGCCGAAGCAGGCGTGCGTTACTCGCTCGGCGTCGGTGAGTTGGGTATGCCGCTGGTCACCGACCTGCGGATTGAAGCCTGCCCTGTTGAGGAGGGCGAGGAGCCGCTGATGGGCTCCTGGCATGTCGTGCTGGCACCAGGGTCGCCTGAGGGCGAGTAGAGAGGTAGGTTGATCAGGGGATGGAGATAGCCGCTGATCATCCCCGGGGCTGCCCCCGCTTCTGCACGCTTCGACGGGTAGCGCGAAGCGGGATTCCCTCCACGAAGACGCGCAGGGGCAGATGTACAGCGCCAAGGCGCCTCAAAGGATGTCTACGGGCCCAGGCAGGCTCCTTTGGAAGTCCCTATTCAAATGTGAGGCCGCAATCGGGCGGCCTCGGCAGAGAGGTCGCCGCACAGGGTCCGGCTCAGTCGCTACCCTCGTACTTGAAGGAGACCTTCACCTTCGCTCGGTAGGTGCGAACCCTCCCGTCCTCAAGCTGCATGTCCAGCTCGACAACTTCGGCGATACGAAGGTCTCGCAAGGACTTCGAAGCCGTCTCGACGGCGGCCGCGGCAGCCTTCTCCCACGACTCGGTGCTGGTCCCGACCAGCTCGATCACCTTGTAGACACTCTCTGACATTTCGCCCTCCTTTTGCCCAAGCGGACTCGATGGGCCCGTAGGCTACTACAACCGTTGCCTTCCCGGTCTCAATGAGAGAGGTCGGCAGTGTCCTTGCGCACTGGCCCACCTATGGTGATTGTACCCTCTACTCTCTCCCTTGTCAAAGATGGTCATTTCTCATTTTGGACACTTTTAGTGTATAATCGTACCTGTATGGACGACCGTATAACTTCACCCCAACTCCAGGAAGAGGAAGTCGTGCTCGACCAGATGATACGCCCGCAGCGCCTGGCCGATCTGGTCAACCAGGACCGCGTGCGGGAGAACTTGGCCATCCAAATAGAGGCAGCCAAGCAGCGAAACGAAGCACTCGACCACGTGCTAATATATGGCCCGCCGGGTCTCGGTAAGACGACGCTGGCCCACATAACTGCCAACGAAATGGGCGTGCCGATCCGGGTTACCTCCGGGCCGGCTATCGAGCGGGCCGGCGACTTGGCCGCCATCCTGAGCAACCTGCGCGAGAAAGAGGTGCTGTTCATTGACGAAGTGCACCGGCTGGGCCGGGCCGTCGAAGAGATTCTTTACCCGGCGATGGAGGACTTCGCGCTCGACTTCGTCATCGGCAAGGGGCCTAGCGCCCGCTCCCTTCGGCTCAAACTGCCCCACTTCACCGTCGTGGGGGCCACCACCCGCCCGGCGCTGCTAACTGCCCCGCTGCGGACCCGCTTTGGTGCTGTCTTCCGCGTTGACTTCTACGACCAGGAAGCGCTGGAGGTCATCGTGCGCCGCGCCGCGCGGGTGTTGAAGGTGGAGGTAGACGACGCAGGGACAGCGGAGATCGCCCAGCGAGGCCGAGGCACGCCTCGGGTGGCGTTACGACTGCTCAGGCGCGTGCGCGACTTTGCCCAGGTGCGCGCCGATGGACGTATCACCGCCGTTGTGGCCCGCCAGGCACTGGGGCTGCTGGATGTGGACGAGCGTGGACTGGACGACCTGGATCGGCGCGTGCTGTGTGCCATCATTGAGAAGTTCGACGGCGGGCCCGTGGGACTGGATACCGTCGCAGCCGCCGTGAGCGAGGAACCCGATACGATCATGGACGTGGTCGAGCCGTACCTGCTGCAACTGGGATTCCTGGACCGCACGCCCCGAGGGCGCGTAGCGACGGTGCGGGCCTACGAGCACCTGGGGCTGCCCTATCTGCGGCCGGAGCAGCCAGCGTTGCTATGACGAAGGGTGGGTAATTTGCCATGAGCGGATTAGAGACGATGGCCAAGTTGCTGATTGTTGTAGGCGCTGCACTGATCTTGCTCGGCGGCTTGCTGTGGCTGCTCTCAAGAGTGCCCTTCCTGGGCCACCTGCCGGGCGACATCCGCATCGAGAGACCGGGTTTCACCTGTCTGATCCCGCTGGTTAGTTCGATCATCCTCAGCATCCTGCTGACGATCCTGCTGAACGTCATCGTACGGATCATCAACCGGTAGAGAAAATAGCCTCATTACCTGTTTACGATTCGCGGCTTCCGGATTGGTTGATCGCCAACATTCTGTTTGTGGATTCGATCAATGTTCGGCGCACGGGGTTGTATTCAATTCCCGCCTGTTCCAGGGCGAGCAACACACCGCCGACGACAGGCGGCGCCGTCAGGCGCACCATGCGCGCCCCTGGCGCCACCGCGTGAATGGCTGCCGCCATCGTTTCGATAAGCATTGGGCTGCCCTTGAACAAGCTGCCGATCAAGATCACCTCAAAGTCCACGTCCTCGAAACCGAGCTGGCGAATGACGCCCACCGCCAGACTTCCCAACTCCTGCCCTGCCCACCGAATCACTCCTTGTGCCACCGGGTCACCTTCGGCCGCCACCTGAAAAACGACCGAAGCGGCTTTGGCTGTCAGCCGATAGCGCTCCAGCGTCAGCCCCTCCAGCAAATCCACAACGTCTCGAGCACCGGTCAGTGCGATGAACGCCTCCGTCAGACGGGTGGCCGGCCCCCGTCGTGTCCAGGCCATCCCCACCGCCTGTACCGCCTTGTCCACCAGCTCGCTCGCGCCGCCGTATTCGCCCATCCGAGGGCCACATCCCGTCACCCGGCCCTCTCGCCCCTGCCGGTCGCGACCACGACAGTTGTTGCTCGTGCCGGCCACCACCGCCACCCCCCACCCCTCCGTCGCCCCGGCCAACAGGCCGATGATGGTATCGTTGACAAATTCAAACGGCGCGGATAACCCCAATGTCCGAATGGCCTGGAGCGTAGGTTCCCTTTCGGCCGGCCAGTCGTAACCGGCCAAGCCGAACCCCGCTCCGCTCAGTTGCCCCTTCGAAATTCCCGCCATACTCAGCGCCTTGTCGGTGACGTCGTTCAAGGTTTCGGCCAACCCCTGATACCCGACCACCTCATAGTTCCCCGCGCCGCCAACTCCCAACGCCAGAGCCTTGCCGCTGTCGTCGGCGATCAAAGCGTGGCTTTTCGTGGCGCCAATGTCAACCCCTAGAAAATATCTGGTCATAGTACGATGAAAGCTCCTTGGTAACTCAAGGTGCAACGCACTTGTCAGGGGCGTGCACCTATCGAGCCTGCCGGCGTTCGGCCGCGGCGCGAATAGCGTCTATTCGTCTGGTATCGTTCTGCTTCAGCGCCTCCTCAAGGAGGTCTGACCACACGAAAACCACGATGCCGTCTACGCTCGAGCGTTCCACGGCGTCCACCGCTTCTGCAAACTCCTCGGCGTCGAGCGTCGGCGAGCGATGCTCTTGAGCATAGATGCCGTCCAGATAGAGCGGCTTGGCCTGGAGCGTGCAGATCGTCTCGCGCCCCGAACGGTTCTTGACCTCCTCGGCCGCCTGGGGAATCCAGCTCGTGGGCCGCTTCAGGATCTGGTGGTATGTCATGACCTCGAATACGTCCACCACCTCCGCCAGCGCTTCGACGCGCTGCCCAAAGACTTTTTCCTGCGCGCCGTCGAAATCCTTGCCGAACGGAAGCGTGTTCAACATGATGCGGACGTCAGGTTTAATCCTGCGGCAATCCTTCCTGATCTGGCGGACGACGTTTGCCACTACCCGGCACTTCCAATCCGTCCAGGCGTCGCGAGCGTGCGCTTCGATCCACAAGGCAGCGTCGGCCGGATCACGGGTGGGCGCGTTCACCCCGGTCTCGCGGGCAAAACGGGTCAGCGTGTGTGGATCGTAGCTGTACTCTGGAAAGTCACGCCGGGTGTGATGCCGCATCCACAGCTCCCAAAAGCCTGGCCAGCGGGTGAAGGAGAGAAAGACGCCCTCCGGCTCCAACGCCTCGACCGCCCGTTCGATCATTGCCGCCTTTTTCGCCACGTATCCCTCCATCGAGGGCGAGATGCCAACGTACCAATCAATTTTTTCCATCGGCCGGCCATCCGAGCCGACAGGGCGCAGGGAAGGGTTCGCGTCCACAGCCTGGGGATCGAAAAAGGTACACACCGTAGCCCAATATTCGATCCCCTCCCCCGCCAGCGCATCGCGAAACTTGCGGTCGTCATACGTCGCATAGAGCGCGGCCAGTTCTGGCGACACCTCACTCTCGACGGCGCTGTCCGGCATGGGGAGAAACCTGCTCTGCGCCAGCACAAAAGTCACCCCCCACTCCCGCAACAATCGCGCCGCCTCCCGGTACCCAAGCCCGTGCTTGAGGAACCAGTCGGTATCATAGCTCTTGACCCCGATCTTGAATCCGCGCGTCACATCAGGCCCCGAACTGCGGCAGGTACTCACGATTGGTCTCCAATAAGTCATCCAGCACCGCCTGCACCCGGTCGGCGGAGGGGCCGAGGGGGTGGGCCAGCAATGCCTGGTAAGCGGCCTGGCGGTCGCCGTGGACGGCCGCCTCTACGGTCAGGATTTCGTAGGATTTCACGTGGGCCAGCAGGCCAAAACAGACCGGCGGGAGCGGCGCGACCGGGAGTGGATGGACGCCCCGACCATCCACGCGGCAGCCCATCTCCAGCACCCAATCGTACGGCCAGCCTGGCACGGCGCCCCTGTGGGCCACGTTGACCACGTGCGTTTCGCCCAGGTCGTTGTAGTGCGCGTCGAGAAGCTGGGTGGCGAGGGTGGAGTAATAGGCCCCGCCTCGTTGCATCAAGTTCTCAGGCGGTTCTGTGCGATCCGGCTCGGCGTATTGCCGCAACAAATCGGCTTCGATCTCCATCACCTCCTCGGCCCGGGAGGGGGGCCATTGCTCTTGAGCAGCCAGCTTGCGGTCGGTGTGGTAGTAGTACTGCAGGTAATAGTTGGGGATCATCCCCAACGCCCGAATCATCGCCACATCCCACTCCGGCTCCGCTGCCTGCTCCAGCTCTGCCACCAGCCCCTCCAGGACCTCGGGCCAGACGTCCTCGCCGTCCACCGCAAAGCCATAGTGCCAGGAAAGATGATTGAGGCCCAGCGTCTTCAACTCAGCCCGCTGCGGCTCAATTTTGAGTCCCTGCCACTTTTCCAGCTTTTCCGAGAGCCACATTTTCGTGGTGATGGGCACGTTGCATACCCCCACCGCCGCGACATCGGGAACGTAGCGGCTGAGCGCTTCGGTGATCAGGCCGGCCGGGTTGGTAAAATTGACCAGCAACGCTCCAGGAGCCAGTTCGCGCATATCCTGAGCGATTTTCAAAACGACGGGGATGGTACGCAGCGCTTTGGCCATGCCCCCTACGCCGGTCGTTTCTTGCCCGATCAGGCCGTGCCGCCGGCCCAGGTACTCGTCTTCCCGACGGGCGGCCATGCCACCTACGCGCAATTGAGTGATGGTGTAGCTGGCGTCGCGGACTGCCTCGCGTTGGTCAGTGGTCAGATGGACGGTGAAGGGCGCGCCCTTGGCAGCGACCATGCGCCGGGCGAACCCTCCCACCACGTCCAGCCGTTCCGGCGAAATGTCCATCAGCCACAACTCGGTCACAGGCAAGGTGTCTGCGCGTTCCAGGAAACCATTGATCAGTTCTGGAGTGTAGCTGGATCCGCCGCCAATGACGGCTACCTTCATCGTTCATCACCTCATTCATATTCAAGCCCAAACCCATACGCGAATAGCGGGTCGTAGTCGGCGTCGCCGTAGTTGATCGGGATCTGCTCCATCGTTCGGGGCCAGGAGCAGGGCAGCTTGCCCGTGGGGTTGTAATCGCCAAAGAGGACGTCGGCCACCCCCTGCCCCTCTGTCCCGGGCAGCCAGGCCGCGATCAGCGCGTCCCAGTTTTCCAGCTCTGGCTCGACGATCATAGGCCGGCCGGATACCAGGATCACGACGACGGGCACGCCGGCCTCCCTCACGGCGTTGATCGCGTTCACGTCGGCCTGGGAAAGACTCAGGTCGTTGCTGTCTCCCTCCCACTCGGCGTAGGGCGTTTCGCCCAAGACGACGATCCCCACGTCCGCCCCCTCCGCGCCCGATCCGTCACGCGAAAAGGTCACGCTCGTGTTCTCCGAGACCGTGTTCTCAATCGCCTCCAGTATCGTCGTCCCGGTTGTAATGTTCCCGTTCCCGCCCTGCCAGGTGATGGTCCACCCGCCGCATTGGCTGCCCAGGTCGTCGGCGTTTCTCCCGGCGACGTGGACGTGGCTCAAATCCTTCGGCAGCGGGAGGATGGCGCCCTCGTTCTTCAGCAGCACCAGCGATTCACGAACCGCCTGCCGGGCCACCTCCCTGTGTTCGGCAGAACCGATGAGGCCGGTCAGGCTGCGATCCGCGTAGGGGTTCTCAAACAGGCCGAGTTGAAATTTGATTCTCAAGATTCTGCTGACTGCGTCGTCAATCCGCTCCATCGGGACGTCGCCGCTCCCGACCGCTTCTCGCAACGTGTCAATGAAAGTGACGTACTCGTAGGGAACCATGATCATGTCCAAACCGGCGTTGATCGCCGTCCTGACATCGCTGCGATAGTCTCCCGGAATCTGGTCAATAGCCTCCCAGTCCGAAACGACAAATCCCCCAAATCCTAACTCCCCCTTGAGCACGTCGTTGATCAAGTAACCATTGGCGTGCATTTCCACGCCGTTCCAACTGCTCTGGGAGACCATGATGGACCCGACGCCAGCGTTGATTGCTTCCACATAGGGCGCGATGTGAATTTCCCGCAAGGTTTGTTCGTCCACCTCCGTGTTTGCGCGGTCAACGCCGCCTGTCGTTCCACCGTCCCCTACCCAGTGCTTGGCGGTCGCCAGGATCGTTTCCCCGCTGCCCAGGTCGGCTCCCTGATACCCTCTCACAATCGCCCCTCCCAGCAGCGACACGAGTTCCGGCGTCTCGCCAAAGCTCTCGTAGGCGCGGCCCCATCGCTCGTCCCGGAAGACGGCCAGGCAAGGGGAGAACGTCCAGTCAACGCCCGTACCGGCGACTTCCAGGGCCGTGATGTGTCCGATCTCCTCAACCAATTCCGGATTCCGCGTGGCGCCCAGGCCGATGTTGTGGGGAAAGATGACGGCGCCTTTGACGTTGTTGTGTCCGTGGACGGCGTCAGCTCCATAGATCAACGGAATGCCGAGCCGGGTTGACAGAGCTTGTCCCTGGTAGCTATCGTACATATCGGCCCACGATTCGGGAGTATTGGGACTGGGGATCGAGCCGCCCCCACTGAGCAGAGCGCCCAGGTAATAGGCGGCGATGTCCTGGATATCATTCAGGGCGTCCCGTTCGGCCAGCGTCATCTGGCCGATCTTTTCGTCCAGGCTCATGCGGGAAAGCAGGGCTGCAACCCGGTCATCTATCGGCGCTGTGGGGTCCCGGTAGAGCGGAGCCTCCAGGGCGGTCGTTGCGGCAACTGTGGCTTGTGGCGATGGCACGGCCAGAGTGGGCGGTGGTGGAGTGTCTGTCCCGGAAGTGGAGCAGGCAGTACCTAGTGTACCGATGGCAACGGTCAGCACAATGAGCAAGTATGACACACTATTCTTTGGTGTAATGTTCACGATTCCCTCCGAGCCGTGTGGCGTCCAAATTTCCTCGTTTTCAGGAACATGGTTATCTTTTACGCTCACGTCTAGCACAGCGTAGATTCTCGCATAACATGCACTTTACAAAACAGACGACCTGATGCATAAATAGGCCCATCTCTAACTGGAGGTGGCCTATGAAACACGCACCAGGTCTGTGGCATATTGTACTCGCATTGTTGCTGATCGCATGTACCAGTCCAGGACTTACCGAGCAGGAGAGACAACGGAGCATACGGCCAGTTCTCTCGCGGGGAGTAAAGCGGAAAAAGCGGGAGAAGCCATCGCCGATAATCGAGACCGCTGATGAAGCAGATCCGTTGGCAGACCTGTGACAAGCCCGTGGGTGGATTGACCACATGGACGAGCGGGAGTTGTGGGCGATGCTGGTGCGCATCCGCTGGCCGAAGGGAGCGGTGTGTCCGCATTGCGGGGAACGAGACCCGCAATACCTCACCCTGATCGGTCCAGACTATCGCGGTGGACTGGGACGTTGGTGTTGCCGGGTCTGCGCCGAAGCAGGGGACCCCGGAGAAGGGGGCACCTTTACGCCCTTGACCGGCACCATTCTGGATGGTGTGCAGATCGGCATTCGTACCTTGTGGCTGGTGGTGGAGCTGTTCGCAGACGGCAAAGCCAGTGTGGAAACGGCGAAAGAGGGCCGTGTCAACCGACATACGACAGACCGCCTGTTCCGCCTGCTGCGTGCAGCCATCTACCAAACACGCTCCTTGGAACCGATTGTGTTGACCCCAGAAGCGATTGCCAAGTTTGACGAGGTCTATCTCACGGCAGGGTTGAAGGGACGCGCAGGCGGCCTGCAACTGGAACGCGAACCACGCAAGCGCAGGCTCAAGCGGCGAGGGCGCGGCACCTGGGACAGTGACCGGCTGCCGGTCTTTCTCGACCTGGATGGTGACGGCATAAGCGAGGTCCACTGCAACACGATGGAATGCACCTGGTCCTGGCTGCGCCAGGTGATCCGTACTTATCGTGGCGTCTCCAAAGTGTACTTGCCGCTCTACGTTGCGCGATTCGAATTCCTTTTCAACTGTCGCCACAAGAATCGGTGGAATCGCACGCTGGACGTGCTCCAGGCCGCTTTCCAGGTGGAAGCCACTGGCGCCGCTGACCTGTTGGCGTGCGTGGAAAGTGCCCGGTTCGCGGAGGTCTGCTCTGTGGCCGGATAGAGCAATCTCGTTTTCATCGATCAGGGTGCACAATTCCGGTTTCGCTGGCCACGAAACCGAATAACTCCACGCTTGACGAGGCCATTGGGTCGCGTGCGTAGCCAATTGATACATTCTCCCCCTTCAACAACTACACGATGCTATACATGAGCGCTCTTCTATCCTCAGGTGCGTTGCACCTATCAATATGGTACGACATAAAGCAAGATAGACTGCGGCGGCAGGGTAATCTCCGCGCTGATGTTCTGCGTGCCGATCTGTTCAGCTTGATGATCTACGTCAAAGAGCCAAACCTCGGCCGGGCCGGTGGGTGTCACATTTTCCAGACGGAGCGGCTTGTGGGCTTCCTCTGGGCCTAGATTGACGATCATCAGCGTCAGCGCGCCGTCCTCGCGCCGGGCGGCGTATATCGACACGTCCGGGTCGTCGGATGAGGCGTACAGCAGCTCGTCTCCAAAGTGCCGGTACAGCTGGTACACGTAGTAGGTTGGGCGCACCTCGTACTTGGCCAGCAGTCCCCAGCCCCCTTGGCTCGTGTTGCACTGCAGGATGAAGTGAGCGACGACTTCCACCCGCTGCCGAATCAGCCGCCCGAGAACGTCTCCCCACCAGATGGCGTTGTAGAACGAATCGGGCGTGGCCTCTCCCCCCACGGCGTGAGACCAGTCGGAGTTGATCTCGGTCACAGCGACGGGCAGGTCGCGACCAGTGGTCTCCCGGATCAGCGCCCGCAGGTTTGGGATGATGGTGTCCCATTCCCGGCTGTTGTACCTCAGGTCGTCCGTTGTCCTCGCCGGCCCGGCCATGCTGATGGGGAAGGGGTAGCGGTGGATGGCGACGATGTCGACCAGGTCTCCGTTGGCCAGCAGAAACTCGCGCATCCAGTCGCGCCCGGCCTCGTCGCGCGGGTCGGTCTCCGGGTCGCCCGTGTATTGGCTGGTTCCCGGGCCCAGCAGCAGGATGTCAGGATCGACTGCCAGCATGGCCTCGGCGATCTCACGCCACTCCCTATTATAGCGCACCGTGTCGTAATCGTCATATCCGTGGAAACCGGTGTACAGGTTGGGCTCGTTGCCGATGGCCCAATACCGCACGTTGTAGTCGTTGGTCACGTTGCAGTAGCGCACCAACTCGGCGGCTGCCTCGGGGCTTCCCCCGGGCATGCGGACGTTGATGTGAGGCTCGGCTCCCATTCGGCGTGCCAGATCGATGAACCGGTCTATGTGAAAGCCTTTCAGGTCGTGCTGGTCGCCCCACTCGCCGCCGGGGAAGCGTAGGTAGGTGACGCCGGCTGCTTTGGCCTGATCCATCAGGCCGAGCGGCACGTTGACCCAGGGGCCGTAGGCCGAGCCATAGACGTACGGGCTGATCGGCCCAAGCGCTTGGGATCCGTCCACGAACAGAACGCCCGGCACCGGCGTCGGTACCGGTGTTAAGGTTGGCAAAGGGGTTGCGGTTGACGTCGGCGTCGGGCTGCGCGTTGGCGTCGGAGGCGCAGTCGCTGTTGGTGGAGGCGACCGGTCTGCCACGCAGGCGGCGCAGCAGAATGCAAGTGTTGCCAATACGCACGCTTTCGTCAGACTGCCGACGTTTGCAGGCACGATCTACTTCTCAACTCCGGTGAAGACGATGCCCCGCAGGAAGAACCGTTGGGCCACGAAGAAGACAATCACCGGCAGTAACAGTCCCAAGAGCGAGCTTGCCTGAATCAGGTGCGGCTCGGTGCCGTAGAGTGAGTTGTACTTTTGGATGCCGAGGGCGATGGGTTGCAGGTCTCGCTCTGAGGAGAGATAGATCAACGGAGTGAAGTAATCATTCCATGCCCACAGGAAGTGGCCTACCGCCACGGCGATGATGACCGGGACCGATTGGGGCAGGATCACCGAGATCAGCGTGCGCAGTGGGCTGGCGCCGTCGATCATGGCCGCCTCGTCCAGGTCTCGCGGGATGGTCATAAAGAACTGGCGCAGCAGAAACACGTTGTAGGCATTGGCGAAGAAGTGCGGTACGATCAGCGGCAGCCACGTGCCCACCCAGCCCATGCGATAGAATATGGTGTAGGTCGGCACCAGCGTGACGAAACCAGGCAGAATCATCGTACCGATCAGGATCGTAAAGATGGCGTTCTTCCCAGGGATGCGGAAGCGCGAGAACCCGTACGCCACGGCGATGCACGAGAGCGTGGTGCCGATGGCGCCCAGGCCTGCTATGGCCGCCGTGTTGCGCAAGAGCAGGGGCATGCGCAGCTCTTCCCAGGCCCGAGAAAAGTTGCTCCACTGGAGGCTGAACGTCCACTCCCGTTCCAGGGTACGCCACTTGCCCGTCCACTGAATCGGGCCGGCTTCAGGGTTCTCTGGATCGAGGAAGAGGCTTTCCTCTCGTCCAGGCTTGAACATGGCCCAGTCGTGTATCTTGCCATCGTCGGTGGGCACCTGGTAGATCTTGTATTCTTTTCCCTCGTATGTGAAGGTGGCTTCCGTCGCCGGCCAGAGGCGAGGGGCAGTGACATCAGCGATCATCTCCTTGTTCTTGAACGCGGTGATGATCATGTAGCCGAACGGCGACAGGTAAGCTGTCAAGATCATCAAGACGAAGAGCGTGAAGCTGGCGACTGCCATGAAGAAACGTGTCTGTCGGACAATGACAGATGAATGTGCTGTCTCGGTTTCAGATCGAGTTGCCATCATTTTTCCTCCGCGCCGGCGTAGTAGACCCAGTATTTGGCTGTGGAGAACAGCACCAGTGTCACAATCATCACCACCACAAACAACATCCACGACATGGTAGCTGCATATCCCATGTGACGATAGACAAAGGCTTCTTTGTACAACTGCATGGCGTAGAATTTGGTCATGTCTCCGGGCCTGCCGGTGCCTCCCGTGAGGACAAAAGGAATGATAAAGTACTGGAAAATGCCGATGAAGGAAAGGACGAGATTGTAAAAGATCACCGGTGTGATCATCGGGAGTGTGATGTGGCGGAACGAAGCCAACCACCCCGCGCCATCCACGCGCGCCGCTTCGTAGAGCGCGGTCGGTATGCCTTGCATCGCCGCCAGGTGATACAACAACATGTCGCCAACTCCCCACAGCCCGATGAGGATCAGCGCGGGGTAGATCCAGATGGTAGAATTGAGCCAATCCGGGCCGTTGATGCCCACTGATTCCAGAGCCAGATTGATCCAGCCCAACCGGGTATTCATCATGCCCTGCCAGATGTAGATGGCGGATACGAGTGGCACAATGTTGGGCATGTAGAACAGGGTCATAAAGATCCGCTTGCCCTGGAGAAGCTTGGCATTCAGCAACGCGGCCATGACGATGGGCTGCATGATGCCCACCGGTACCGCGATGAGCGCAAAACGCAATGAGACCAGCGATGATGTGCGTACCAGCGGATCACTGAAGAATTGGACATAGTTATCCAGGCCAACCCAACGGGTTTCTTCTGCGTGGAGCAGGTCGTAGTTGGTGAAGGAGAGGACCAGCGATGCCACCATTGGAAAGAATGTCCAGAGCAGGAATCCAATGATCCAGGGAGAGAGGAAGAGTAGCCCCCATCGCGCCTCATTGCGGGCCAGCTTGCTCAGCTTCTCTCCGCGCTTGAATCTCAGGTTCTTGAGGGAGAATTCGGAGAGTATCGTGGACATACAACGCTCCTTGCTATCGGGATTCTGTGGGGCCAGCCCAAGTGCGCCGGGCTGGCCCCACCCTTTGTTGAAGTGGCTGCGCTAGCTGCTCACTCGCTCAAAGGTACCACAGGAGGAAAACCTACTTCACTTCGTCAAAGATCGTCTGCAGGTCTGCCACCAACGTGTCCATTTCGGCTTCGATGTCCAGGTTGGGATCAGAGGTGTACAAGGTGCGGAAGGCACCCAGTCGATCATAAGCCTTGGAGTAGTTGGGCATGTTGGACTCGCTGTTGGGTACATCTGGGTAGGCCAGGCCGTCGATGAACACCTGCCAGTCCACCCCCCATGGGAACATCTCGTCCAGGTCTGCGAAGAAGGCGTCCTGCTGGCTGGCGCGCGCCGGCATGCCGCCATAGATCTTGAGCAGGTCCGGGGCGGCCTCACCGGTCATCCAGACGACAACCTCGACAGCCTCTTCCGGGTGCTCACTGGAGGCGAGAATGCGGAAGGTGTCGGCATTGATCTTGGAGGTCAGTTGCCCGTTGTACGAAGGAACCGCTGCGACGTCCCAGTTCGGCACGTCTTCTACGCAGCACGTGTACCACAGGTGGCTGTTCGTCATCGCCAGGTTGCCAGAGTCGAACGTGTTGTCGTTGGCCAGGAGGTCGCTGAGCTCGTAAGTGGCGTTGGGGATGAAGTGTTTCTCGTGCATGCCCTCGTAGTACCAACGGATGCACTCGCGCCACGCATCGGAGAGGTAGGCGTTCCCGTCCTCGTCCACGACGTTGCTGGCGCCAAAGAGGGCTGAGCAGTCCATCCTCGGGCCGTCGGACCACACCGTGTGGTAGCCGAACTGGACGATGTTCTCTGGGTCAAAGTCCGGGCTGTTGGCGTCGTTCCCGTTGGCGTCTACCGTCAGTACCATGGCCAGCTCTTCCAGCTTGGCGACGTCCCACGGCTCCCCGTCGGCGTAGTCGGCGCCCCACTCGTGTGGCGGGTAGTCAAGGCCGGCTTCGTCGAACAGGTCCTTGTTGTAGAATATCGCCGAGGGATAGAGCGCGAAGGGAATACCGACCAACCCTTCGCCTTCCAGCCGGTAGGATTCGACTGAGGCTTCCGAGAACTCGCTCCAGTCAAAGTCCATCGCATCCAGGTATGGCTCCATGTCCAGGAAGAGGCCTTCGAACGGATTGACGCCGCTCCAGCCCACCGGGCCGATGATGTCAGGAGGGTTGCCGCCGGCGATCTCGGTGCTCAGCACGTCCACCGACTGTTCATAGTCCACGAACTCGACTTCGAGATTGATCCGGTCTTGGGAGGCGTTGAACTCTTCGATCAACGCCTCCTGGCCCGGAATGTTCTCGGGCTCCGAGCCGGCGCCCAGGCCGACGAACCAGCGGATCGTCACCTTCTCAGTCGCCGCAGGTTCTTCAGGCTCCTCGGTAGACTCTGGGGGTTTCTCGGTAGGAGCTGCCGTACCTCCTCCACAGGCGGTCAGCAGCGTGCTGGCAATGACCAGCAGAGCAACTAGAAAGAAACTAAGTTTTCGCATCATTTTTCTCCTCACTTGTGAATGTTTTTGAATGGAACAACCTACCTTTGAGTATAAGGTCCAGTTTCATCGAGTTATCTTCATCAATCTCCACCTCCTTTGCCATCAAGGGCTCTTATGAAAATCGTTGATTCTTGTGTCGACATCTCCCTGAACCTGAAGATCACGTGACTGGCGCAGCAAGTCAATCCCAGAGTAACGTGACGTAGTTGCAAGCTCTTTCTGAAAGCGCTTACACCCTGTGCCAAAAAAGAAACTCGTGCTAGTCATATCTGATAGTTTCTTTGCAGTACTATGGATCTGCGAAACACCTGTTGTCACAATCAAGCGCAACCGCATGACTGGCGAATCACCAATGCGGTGGGCAAGAGTACCAACGGTTCGACCTGTTCGCCCCGAATCAGTTGCACCAATTGCTTGATTGCCTCACGCCCCACCTGCTCTGTTGGCGCGCGAACGGTAGTCAGTGGGGGGGTCAGGTAGCGAGACAGTGCGATGTCGTCAAACCCGACCACGGCGACGTCTTCTGGCACTCGCTTGCCAGCGTCATTGAGCGCGGCCAGCACACCAATTGCCGAGTCGTCGTCAGCGGCAAACACTGCATTAAAGGCTAAACCCTCCTTCAGCCAGCTTTCAGTAGCAGCATAAGCTCTTTCCTTATCAAAACCACCCACCGAGACCAGTTGTGGGTCGAAAGGAATGCTATGTGCCGTCAGACTTTCGCGGTAGCCTATCTCGCGCCAGTGAGAGTCCTCGTGTCCCTCCTGCCCGGCCAAGAAAGCGATTCGCCGGTAGCCGTGTACCTCGATCAGATGGTCAACCAGCATGCGAGCGCCTTGCTTGTTCTCAATAGTGACGCAGGGAATGCTCGAGCGGCTTGGAGAGGAACGGTAGACCAAAACAACGGGAAACCCAATCTGGTCGAAGCGCAACAACTCCTCTTCCGGTAAACTATCAACAAATACCACTACTCCGTCCGTGTTATGCTCTCCCAATGGCTGGGGTCTGATAGTGTCGCTGGCATCCCCCCCCTGTGTTGCATAGACGAGCAGGGCAAAACCGCTCTCTCTGGCTTCCGCTTCGATCCCGCGCAACAGCGGGGAGACGAAATTGCCACTGATCTCGGGAAAGAGCAGCCCTATGGTATTGGTTTTGCGACTGGCCAGCACTTGAGCCGCAGATTGGGGACGATAGTTTAGCTCAGCAATCGCGGCCTGCACCTGGGACTCGGTCTCTGGGGCAACAGGGGCAGTGTGATTGATGACTCGGCTGACGGTGGCTATGGAAACGCCGGCTTTCTTCGCCACATCAACGATGGTTGCTCTGAATCGAGTTCTTGATCCGGGTCGAGATTTCGTCATGAGTTCAGGAAAACAGGGGCTGTAAGCGTTTACGTAAACGCTTACATTATATACTAAAATGGAACGTTTGTCAATGGACAAAACGGGGGTAATTCTGACAGGAGTAGTTCTGCTTGGCCTGGATTGCCAAATCCGGTCCTGACTTGGGTCGTACCCGCTGGATTTGACAAATCTAGCGGGAGCAAAACGTGCTTTTCAGTGTCCTAAGCCTGTTTTTCGCACCCCTGGAAATCGTAACAGTGATTGTACAGATCATAGCTGAATCGCATCCTGAGTAGGCCGAAGGTCGTATCGAAGGGCGACGGGCCTGATTTAGCTGCTAGCGGAGTGCGAAATCTAGGCTAAGATCTGGCTTTGCCGTCGGGCATAGTTGCGCCTCTGAGTGACTTGGCCTGGGCGAGTTGTTCATCGGTCACTCTGGCCCTTTCCAAGTTAGCCCTCTCCAGGTCGGCGTCTCGCAGGTCAGCACCGCTCAAGTTGGCCCCGCGCAGATCGGCCGCGCGCAGGTTGGCCATGCTCAGGTCGGCTTCGCTCAGGTCGGCCTCGCGCAGGTCACGTCCCGGTGCCCCTTGGGTGACAATCTCCCAGACGAGGCGCCACTTGGCGTCAATCTGTGTGGCTTTGTCCAGTATGGCCCCGCTCAGGTTGGCCCTGTTCAGGTCGGCCCAGCGGAGGTCGGCCTCGCTCACGTCGGCCCCGCTTAGGTTAGCCCCTTCCAGGCTGGCAAGCCACAAGCTGGCCTTGCCTAGGTCGGCTTGGCTCAGGCTGGCCTTGCTCAGGTCGGCAAGCCATAGGTTGGCCCTGCTCAAGTCGGCTTCGCTCAGGTTGGCCTCACTCAGATTAGCAAGTCTGAAATGGGCCTCGCTCAGGTCGGCTCCGCGCAAGTCGGCCCCGCTCAGGTTGGCCCAGCGCAGGTCGGCCCCGCGCAGGTTGGCCCTCCTCAAGTCGGCCTCGGTTAGGTCAGCACTTTGCAGGTCGGCCTCGCTCAGGTTCGCTTCGGCCAGGTTAGCCCAGGCCAGGCTGGCTCCAGGGAGGCTGGCTTGGCTGAAGTTACGTTCCCCCGCTTTGTATCGTCTGATCAGTTGTCGTGCGTTCACTTATTTGCTCTCTTCTCCTGCCGGTGAAAAAGCGGGGTAACAGCCGTCGCTCCCAGGCTGGCGATTACCGCATCTGTGTTCGTCACTCGCTCGCCCAATCCCTAGGTTGCCCGCAGATGGTGCTTGTGGGCCACTGGAAACAGCCCAGTCAGCCTACGTTCACAGGTAATTTTCAGTTTCTTGATACCCGTCTGTTATCCTTACCTGATATGATGATGACGCTGGTACATGGGAGTCGCACGTTCCAAACAACCCCGCGGTGTGCGTGATCGCCGATACAGCGTTTTGGGCCAACATTTATCGAAACGGGGGCTGTCTCTTCGCTGAGCAGGCTCCCACTTGGAGAGCAGGTTCAAGACAGATCGGCACACGGCACAGCGGGGTTTGGTTTGGTAGTTGATCGCAAATGCTATCAGGTTGACTCACCTCTAATGTCAGGCCGTAGAGGGAAGCCCGACAGAGGCCGATAGTGCTCCTCAACATATCTCCGGCGCATTCAAGCTCTCCTCAGTTACCCACGACACTACCTCGACGGTTTCCGGCAAACGCGCACCCAGTATAGTCTCACCCTGCAGAGAAGTCAAGATTTCGCATGTCCACCAGGGCGACCGCAAGGAGCCTGCCCTGAGCCTGCCGAAGGGTTCGCCCCCATGTTTTGGGAAGGCACTTCTATACAGGCTGCCCGCAGTTGGAGCAGAAGTGGGTGCCCTCCTTTAGCGGAGCGCCACAGTGCCGGCAGTAGCGTGATTGGCGGCGCGGCGCAACGGGGCGACCGCAGGCGGGGCAGAAGCGCGCGCCTGGACGCACCATCGCTCCACAGGATTGGCAGCGTGTGGGCTGAGGTGACGGAGGTGCCCCAGGCGGCGGAGACACAGGGCGTTGTGGAGGCACGTGGGGTGCGGGAGGCGGGGGGGCCCCGGGGGGGGGTCGACAGGGGGGGTGGGGGGGGCCGGGGGGGGGGGGGGGGGGGGGGGGGGGGGGGGGGTTTGGGGGGGGGGTAGGGTACCGGCTGCGAAGCTGGTTGAGCCCGGCGTGCGCGACGTCTCAGTATGAGCAGGCCGACTGCACCGACGAGCAGGAGTCCCGCCCCGGCACAGCCCAGCCCCACTACGAGCAGTCCAAGGCCGGACAGCGCCAGCAGGCCCGCCCCTGCCCCGGTCCCACTTCCCGGAGGTGGTACCGGGGTAACGTAAGTCACGGGGGTGTGGGTGGGCAGTGGCGCGGGAGTTGAGATGGGGGTGGGGGGCGGCGGAGTGAGGGTTGCGCCGACGCCGGGAGTAGGCGGTGGGGGTGTGGCCGGGAGCGTAGGTGTAGGAGGGGGCGGGGTCTCCGCAGGGGGCGACGATAGTTGTAGCCGCCCGTAGCCGTAGCCGGTGTCCGGACCGGGTGGGCCCAGGTCTAGAGCGCGGGTCAGCAGGAAGTCCACCACCTCCTGGCGGCTGAACCCAGGGTTGGCCTGCCAGACCAGCGCGGCAGCCCCAGCGGTGTGGGGGCAGGAGGCCGACGTGCCGTCAAATCCGTTTTCACCGTAGGTGTACCCGGAGACGCCCGCTGGGGCTGAGATCTCTGGCTTGAGCCGTTCGTCACTGGTCGGCCCCTGGGAACTGTAGTCGGCCAGGGTGTCGTCCCACCAATTGACTGCCCCCACGGTCAGCGAGCCTACGGCGTCTCCCGGCGGGCAGATGCTGTGAGATGGCGATGGATAGGCGACGTCTCCGCCGTTCACGTAGATGTCCAACGTCGCAGCCCGGTCAATCTCGTAGGCCTCAACGACAGCGTAGACGGTGTCGCCGTCAGTCTCGTACAGGATTCCCTCGAACGGTTCCTGTCCAACCTCGCCCGACTGGGTGTCCTGGGAGGCCGCCAGTTCATTGCCCGCTGCGTCGTAGAGATAAAGCTCGTAGTCCTGACTGGCCTGCTCCCAGTCGTCCTCCCAACTCAGGACAACCTTGACGAATCCGTGGTTGTAGATGGTTAGCATCTCGTCGCCCGGCGTGAACTCGTGGAAGTCGTCACCGTCCTCGTCGGTGAATGTGCCCCTGTAGTGGGCAAGCCCCTCGTTGCCGGCGGAGTTAACCCAAAGGATACCCTGGGTGGCCAGATCGTCCACCAGCAGGGCATCCCACTCGGTGCCGTCGCGGGGACCAACGAGCCCGCCTGCTGAGTGGGAGATGATGTCTACCCCCTGATCCAGCAGCCAGTCCACCGCCTCGCCCATTGCGGCGTCGGAGCCGTCGTACCAGGCGAAGAAGAGTTCGGCGTCGGGGGCGACCTCGTGGATGATCTCGGCGCAGGCGACGCCGTGGACCTCCTCTTCGTCGTACCAGCCGAAGGTGGCGAGCGTCACGTTGTCCGGCAGTTCGACCCCCAGCAGGTCCTGATAGCCATAAAAGCCCAGGTCGAGGACGCCGATGCGCAACCCCGCGCCAGTGAAGCCCGCCTGATGCCAGTCGTCGGCGTTGATGATGACCACTCCTTCCCCTTCGATATTGCTTCCGTCGGGCACACGGGTCTCCGGCAGTTCTACGCTGATGACGTGTTCCAGCTCGGTGAGTTGGGCGAAGATCGCGCCAGGCTGCTCGGACTGCAACTCGGCCTCGATCAGCTCCATCGGCACGGCGACGTTGACCCGGTCGCGGTAGGCGCTGACGACGATGATGCCAGTGGCCTCCAATTGGTCCACCAGGGGGGTGTTGTCCTCCGTATCGAGGATGAGGCTGATGCGGACGTGTCCCTCGGGGGTGAGCATACCGCGTTTATCGGCCAGTTCCCGCGCCGCCCGCTGGCCTCCCTCCTGGTAGGTGACCAGGAACTCTTTGTAGACAGAGTCCAGTTCGGGGTCGGTGAGGATATGGGCCAAGTCAGGGTATTGTGTGGCGAGTTCGCCCAGAGAGGACGGTGGGGTGATCTCTGGCGATGGGATCGTGCTGGACCGTGAATGCACGAGATAGACGACACCGGCTGCCACGAGCAACACGACCCCCCCAGCAAGCAGAGCGATCAGGTATTTACGGTTTGCCATTAGGTTCCTCCTCTTATCCCCGAGTGCGGTTGCACCTGGCGTGGCTCCTTCAGGGGATGACCAGGACAACGAGTGTCTCGGATAAGCGACTTTCGGTGGACGGTGGGTCGGTACGCGCATCCATCAGCACATAAGCTTGAAGCGTGGCCTTGCCTCCTTGAGTAGTGCGGAGCGCAAAAGTGGCCACGTTGGTTTCTTGGGGGGCGACGTTTTCCTCGTGCCTCACCGTTTCTTCCGATCCCGCTGCCAACTCGAGGTATGGCTTCCACTCCCCCACCAACTGGTAGCGCAGGTTGCCGAAGGCCACCTGCCCGGTGTTGGTGATGGTGACAGTGACGGTGAGTAGTTCTCCCACCCGCAGTTCGGTGGCGGAGGGGGTGATAGCGACCTGAGCGTCAAAGGCCACGGGTGGAGGCGTTTCGGCAGGGGACTCCGCCGAGGGGGCCTCGGTTGGTGGTGACGTGGTCGGCGGTGCTTCAGTGGGTGACTCACTGGGCCTTGGGAGCGCGGTGGATTCTTCTCCGCCCCGAATGTATTTCGGCACGATGGACACGGCAGCGACAACGATGGCGGCAACGCACAGGAAAGCGATGATGCCTCCCACCCACAACGGCCAGCGCGGGGAGCGGCGCTCAGGGGTGGACGGTGGCTGGGCGTGGGTTTGTGGGAAGGGCGGCATCGAAGGCTGGGTGGAAATCTGGGCAGGAGGGGGGGGGGGGGGGGGGCTAGGGGGGGGGGGGCCTCAGCCGCCAGCGGCTTGCCACAGCGCGGGCAGAAGCGAGCTCCGGGCTTGGCAGTGGCTCCGCAGGCGAGGCAGATAGTGCCCACGGGTGTAGGAGGCGCTGGTGGGGCCACCTGCACCTGGAGGGGTTGGCCGCATTGCTTGCAAAAGCGGGCTCCAGGACGGTTTTCAAAGCCGCATTTTGAGCATTTCATCGGAATCTCCAGTTTACGCCTATGGGGCGCGCAACTCGAAGTCGTCGAACTCGAAGACGGCTGTGTCACCTGCCTCGTTGAACCCTAGCAACAGGCCTGACCGTCCGCTGCTCAACCGGCTATCGTCATACTCATCCACGTACTGATCGTCAATGTAAAAGGTGAAATGCGATCCTTGTGCGACAACCGTCAGCCGGTTCAACCCGCCGGGCTGGATTAAGTCGCTCTCAGTCCAATCAATCAAAGTCTCCCACTCACCCTCGTATCGCGTGCGGAATTGGTAATCCCCGTCATCTCGTATTCTGAAGATGTAGTAGTTGTCGCGGTCAACGCGCCGAAAGAGTAACCCGTACTGGCTATCTGTGTTCCCGCTGGTCCGCTTGGCCTCCACCGTTAAATACAGGTCGGAGACTGAAGCGATTTCAGGAATAGACCACCATACCACACCTCCAAGCGCGGCTGCCTCCCAATGGTATTGACCGCTAGTGATCTGTCGGTTTCCTTCTACCAGTTCATCACTGTAATCCCCGGTGGGCCAATCGTTCACCTCCGCGCTGAAGTCGTCGTAGAGGACGATGGGCCAGTGAGAGGCCGCTCGGAGGGTGGCGTCCATACCTGCCTCCACAGTGGCCGTCGCTTGAACGGCCTGTGCGGTGGACGTCGCCTGGCCGGCCTGTGCGGTGGCGCTTGCCTGCACAACCTGTGCAGTGGAGGTCGCCTGAGCCGCCTGTGCGGCGACGGTTGCTTGCACGACCTGGGCGGTGGATGTCGCCTGAGCCACCTGAGCGATGAATGTTGCCTCGGCTTGGGCCGTGACCGTCATCATCGCCTCGCCCTGACGGATCAATCCCCTGCCAATCCACGTCGTCGCCACACACAACAACAGCAAGAGTACAGCCGCGCCGCCCACCACCCAAACCCACACGGGCACGCGGCGGCGGGCCGGGGCGACCGGCTGCACACCGGGCATCACTTTGGTCTTTTCGCGCCTGGGCATTGCTGGGGTGGTGGGTTGAGGTGAGGCCGGGAGGCCGTAACTCCCTAGCGCCGCTGCCATCTCACCGGCGCTCTGGAAGCGCCGCGAACGGGCTAGTTCCATCGCCCGGAGCACTGCCATCTCCGTCTCCGGCCTCACCCGGGGATTCAGCCTCCGTACCGGCACGAATTGTTCCGGGGAGGCCATACGCAGCGTCGCCGTCGGTGGAGCCTGGCCTGCCAGCGCGTGGTACAGCGTCGCCCCCAGGCTGTAGACGTCGGAGCGGGGGTCGGTGTGTCCCTTTTCGGCCTCGTACTGTTCCGGTGGGGCATACTCCGGCGTGCCCATTCCGCGCATCGCTGTCCTCGTGCGCGGGTCGCGCGGATCCCACAACTTCACCAGCCCGAAGTCCACCAGCATCGCCTGTCCATCGGGACGAATGATCACGTTCTGCGGCTTCACGTCCCGGTGGATGATGCCCTGGCTGTGGCAGTAGGCCAGCGAGTCCAGCAGTTGCCTGGCCCAGGCCAGCACCTCCGCCTCCGGCAGCGCTCCAAGGCGTGCGATGCGGTCGGCCAGGTTCTCCCCTTCCACGAAATCCATCACTAGGTAGGCATTGCCCCTCTCTTCGAAGAAGTCGGTGACGCGCACCAGGTGAGGGTGGCTCATCCGGGCCAGGACGGTCGCCTCTTGTCTGAACTGTTGGCGCAGTTGGGTCAGCGTAGCGGAGTCCAGTCCCGGTTGGGGAACCATCTCTTTGAGGGCTGCAGGGATGTTGAGGCGGGTATCCCAGGCCCGGTAGACTGCGCCCATCCCGCCCTGGCCCAGCAGGGAGACGATGCGGTAACGATTTTGTAGCATAGTGCCGATTGTCAGCATAGTGGTATCTCCTTAGCGCAAGTGCTACTCTTCAGTGCCTGACCAGGGCGCGGAGAGGCATAGCCAGCGGCCCGGTTGCGGCGAGTGCAGAATATGGGCGTGAGCCTGATCGAGCACATCCTGCTCCGTTTTCACCCAGAGACGCAGGAGGCGGTCGGCCTGACGCTGATGGACTTTTCCGCACTGGTACAGCCCACCGAAGTCGGTCCGCGCAGTTTCGCACTGACGGGATTGGACAACCTACCTGACGATCTGCGCGAGACGGTCATCACGCTCATCACCACCCCGCCGGTCAACCGCTTTCTCAAAGTATCCTCGTTTGCCCCCTCTCCCAGGCAGCAGTTCCACCTGACCTACATCGAACAGCCGGTTCTAGTCCCTGCCTGAAAGTGCGCGTTCGCTGCAGCCACCGCTCAATGGAAGTCCCGCCAGTACAGCCCCTGCCGGCGCACCGGCTCGACCAGCCAACGGGCAAGAAGGGGCAGGAGCAGGACGTTGGGCGGCAGTGTCACAATCAACGCCTGACCGGTGCTCTCCCAGAAATCGTACCAGTACTCCTCCACGACGCTGACGGTCGCCGCGATGAGCAGGGCACAGATTCCGCTGGCTGCGATGCCTGCTCCTACCGCCGCTTTCCAGCTCCGCGCATCTTTCACCATCAGGCCGGGCAGCATGCCCAGTGCGAAGGTGCCCAATGTTAAGGTGTAGGCGACCTCGAAGTCTTCAATCAGAATGCCCAGGATGAGCGATCCCAATGCGCCAGCGAAACCTCCCACCCATGGCCCGAACAGCACTCCGAACAGGGCGGGAAGAAACGCGAGAGGAGCCAGCGGGAAGCCTGCGTAGTCCCAAAGCATTTCCGCACTTAACCACCCCCCACCGCCGTACAACGCTGCCCCCAGCAGGATCAACCCCACCCCGCGCCAGAAGGTGAGGCGGGAGACGGCCGGTGTAGCTACGGGTTGTGGGACAGCTCCTGCCCCTGCAGATGCGGCCACCGCCGCCGGCTGTGGAACCGCGTTCACCTTGAGCTGTGCTCTTGGCTTGGGAGCTGGCTTCGGCTTGGGGGTCGCTTCCTGCGCCAGTAGTGCTGCCTTCATCTCCGCCGCGCTCTGCCAGCGGTCGTCTGGGTCGTCGGCAAGGGCTTTCATAACGCAGTCCGCCACGTGAGCGGGCACCTGGCTGTTCAATCGCCGCACGTCCTCAAAGTGAAACGGGTTATCGGCCGGGTCTGCGCCCGTCAACAGGTGGTGCAGCATCGCGCCCAGGGCGTAGACGTCGGAGCGGGCGTCGGTCTGCCCCTTGCCGTACTGCTCCTTGGGGGCATAGCCCGCCGTGCCAAAGTAGGTGGTATCCGTCGTCTTACCCGGTTTGAAAATACGCGCGATACCGAAATCTATCAATTTGACCGTGCCATCCGGCATTACCATCACGTTGCCTGGTTTCAGGTCGCGGAAGATGACGGGTGGACTTTGGCCGTGCAGGTATTCCAACACGTCGCACAACTGCTCCGACCAGCCCAATACCTCGCCCACCGGCAGCGGGCCATCGTCCTCTCGCTCCAGCCGCTCGGTCAGTGTCTCCCCCTCGAGGAAGTCCATCACCAGGTATTGCTTGCCCCCCTCGCTGAAGTGGTCAGTAACCTTGGGCAGGTTACGATGGTCCAGGCGGGCCAGCATCAGCGCCTCCTGGCGGAAAGCGGCGCGGGCTTGCTGCTTCTCCAGTGGATCGGTGATGGCGGCGTCGGACATCTCCTTGACGGCCCACGTCTTGCCAGGAATGCGGGTATCGCTAGCCTGGTAGACAGCACCCATGCCGCCTTTACCGACACGACAGGCGATGACGTAGCGTCCACTCAGCACAGACTGCGGTGGCAACATCCCGGTGCCGGTCGCGGTGGGCGGATACGTGGGTGGTGAGGGCGGCCGGGGAGCGCGCTGTCCTGAGCTTGTCGAAGGGGTGGGTTGCAGTACGGCAGCGCAATCGTTGCAAAAGCGCGACCCGGCAGGATTGACACGACCGCACTGGGGGCAGCGAATTCCCTGTGCCAGCGTTGTGCCACACTTACTGCAGAAGTGGGAGCGAGCTGGATTATCCGCGCCGCAATGGGGACAGGTCTGGCGCAGCGGTTGGGCGCACTGGGCGCAGAAACGCGCTGTGTCCCGGTTCTGTGTACCGCAATGGGGGCAGGACTGTGTCATCGCTCGTTCTTCACTTCCTCTAAATCTGCGTCCAGTTCACTCCTCACAGAACACCAACGAGAACTGGCCGCAGAGGATAACGTCGCCGTGGCGCACGCGGACCGGCTGTCCGGGCGGCACCGGTACGCTGTTGATGAAGGTGCCGTTGGTGCTTTGGAGATCCTCCAACAGCCAGCCTTCGGGACGGTATGACAGCCGGGCGTGGTGGCGCGAGACACCGGCCTGGCCGCCGCCATAAGGCCCCAGGTCCACGTCGGGTGGCGTGACGGGCGGCCCGGCCCGGCCAATCAATATTTCTCCCTGACAGGGGAGAGGAATCGCCGCCCCCGTGCCCATCACGACCAGGCGGGGACCGATCGCGATGGCGGGTTCTTCCAGGCGAGCCGTGGCGCCGCGAGGGACAGCGGTCGGTGGGGTGGGCATGGCGGCCCGCCCTGTGGCCCCTGGCAATCGTGAAAGGTCATTGACGAAAGCTTCCATGGTGGGGTGGCGTGCTGCCGGATCACGAGCCAGCGCTCGCATGATAACTGCCTCCAGTTGAGGCGTGATGCGCGGGTTGAGGCGGCGAGGGGGTTGGGGCGACTCGTGCATGCGGCGAAGCATCATCTCGACAGGAGAGCCGGCCTCAAAAGGGATCGAGCCGGTCAATAGCTCGTAGAGCACGATCCCCAGGCCGTAAATATCGGTGCGATGGTCCACCTCCCCGCCGGCCGCCTGTTCGGGCGCGAAATAAGCCGGCGTACCGATGCTGATGCCAGGTTGGGTGATGCCCTGCTGCCGTCCAAGCAACTTCACCAGGCCGAAGTCGGCCAGCAAAGGCCAGTCGGAGCGGGCCAGGAGGATGTTGGCCGGCTTCACGTCGCGGTGCACGATCCCCTGCGAGTGCGCATAAGCCAGAGCGCGGCCTACCGGGATGACCAGCGTCGCCGCGTCGGGCCAGTCCATAGGCTGGCCAGTCAGACGGGCTTTGAGGGTCCCGCCGGCCACGTACTCCATCACGATGTAGGCGATCCCTCCCTCCTCGCCGTAGTCATAGATGGTGAGGATGTTGGGGTGGCGAAGGGCGGCAATAGCCCTGGCCTCGCGGCGGAAACGAGCGAGGAACGCCTCGCCGCCAGCCTCCGTGACCCGCAATATCTTGATGGCCACCCAGCGCTCCAGTTGGGGCTGATGGGCGCGGTAAACGGTCGCCACTCCCCCGCGGCCGATCTCCTCGGCGATCTGACAGCCGCCGATCGTTTTCCCGTTCCAACTGCTCATCCTAATGCTCCTCCATCTGAATGGTCAACTGTCTCTCCTGGACGGTGAGTGAGGTGACCTGTATGGGCGAGCCCTCCCAGGCTTTCCGGAAACCTCGATTGATTCCTCCCGAGACGATGCCGCCGACGACGTACAGTGGCACGTTGTTCATCCGCTCCAGGATCACGGTAGGTACGCCGTCTTGTTCTGCCAGGCGGGCCTGCAGGGAGATGGAACCACAGGATAGGTTCAACGAGACGACAGCCTTGTCCGGTGAGCGGAAGTCAAAATCGACACCGCGGATGGCATCGAGGGCGTAGGGCTCCAGGGCGACCTTCATACTTTCCCTTATTTCATCCTCGGTGAGGACGAACTCGCCCGTGCCGGAGGCTTCCAGTTGCCAGTCGGCCGTCGCGATGGTCCGCTCGCTGATGGCCGAGAGCACGAACGCGGCGACCAGCAGGAGCACGAGCGCGGTTGCGGCGGCGGCGAGGAGGATGGTGAGCGCCACTCGCCCAAGCAAGCGCACTGTGCCCAGGGCAAACCTGACCGGGCGACTGGTGCGCCAGGCGGGTACGGCGGCCGTCTCTGCCATAACTTTTGTGCCCGCGCCCCGTCTGCGCTGGATAGAGGGGAGGCGCAGGCGGCGCGGCTGAGTCACCTTCTGCAGTGTTTCCTTCATCGCCCTGACGGACGGGAAGCGGTCGTCCGGGTCCAGGCTCACGGCGCGCATGATCGCGTTGGAGAGGGAGGGGGAGATGCCGGGGTTCAGTTTCCGGGGTGGGGTGAAGACGAAGGGGTGGGCAGTGGGGTCGTCGCCGGTGAGCAGTTCGTAGAGCGTGGCCCCCAGCGCGTAGACATCGGAGCGGGGGGTGGTCTGCCCCTGGCCGGCGTACTGCTCCGGCGGCGCGTAGCCCGCCGTGCCCATCTTGAGCGTGTCGGTGCGCTTGGAGGGATCGAAGAGGCGCGCCACACCGAAGTCAATCAACTTGACTTCCCCCTCCGGCGTGATCATCACGTTGGCCGGCTTCATATCGCGGAAGATGACCGGCGGCGTCTGGCTGTGGAGGTACTCCAGCACGTCGCACAACTGGATCGCCCACTTCACGACCATCTCCTGGGGCAGCCCACCTGGCGACCGGCTCAACTGCTCGGCGGGCGTCTCCCCTTCGATGAAGTCCATCACCAGGTAGAAGTGCCCACGCTCCTCGAAGTAGTCGGAGACGTCCGGGAGATTGGGGTGGCTCAGGTGGGCCAGGATGGCCGCCTCGTGATGGAACTGGGCGGCGGCCTGCTCCGCTTCCTCAGGCGTGGCGTGCGGATCGGGGATGAGTTCCTTGACGGCACAAGGCTTATCGGCCAACCGCGTGTCGTGAGCCAGGTAGACCTGTCCCATACCGCCACCGCCCAGTACTCTGACGATGCGATACCGATCCTGCAGCATGGCGTTTTGTTCTAGCATCTCGAACCTCCAGGCATGACGGAAAATCTCAGCCCCGCGAGAAACTGTGCGACCTTCTATATTGCGGCGAGGATGTCTTCCAGACAGTCGGCGTACGTGTGCTCAGCTTTCATACCGGCACAACCTCGCTCAAGATACGCTTAGCAATTCTGGGTTTAAGTGCATCTCGCATTACCAGGTCGTAACTACCAGCCACTGCTCCCAGCCTCCGTCCCGGAGGCGTCCCATGCGGAGAATAACCGCTCAGGGTAAGATGCTCTCGCTGGCGACGCCCTCGGGGCTTCGCCGTGAGGCCCTCGGCTGAACTCGGTCGAAGCCCTCAGCAAGCAGGCTGCACTTGCTCGCCGGTGCTCGTAGCCCCCGTCCCTTCGGGCTGAGCCTCAGGACGAAGCCTCGGGGGCGTCTCAAACGAGATTTGCCCGCAGAACACGCCCTTGGGGACAAGGGCTGAGAGCCTTTGGCCAAATGTGACATTGTCGAGGTAGTTACGTCAAGAACATGTCAAATCTGTGCTATATCTCGGAGCCTGGTCCCATCGGGCACGATGCCTAGGTAGTACCACATGAATTAGTTCTGTTCGTTCTTGCATAGCTGTACACTCCTGACTCCGCTGACCGCTTACCACCAACTATACCCTCTGCCCACAATTTGCGCAAAACTAGGGGAACACCAAAGAGGTTGTATGGTCATCGAGGTTGATCACCCACGGCCACAGGTATGAGGAGCACGTCGCCCTCCATAATGAAGTCCTCGTCATCTATTCCATTCAGATATATGATCTCCTCTACTCCGACGTCGAATCGGATGGCGATTGCCAGCAGCGAGTCGCCGGGTTGTACAGTGTAGTGAATGTAGCCGTCCTCGGATCCTGCCAACAATGCGCTCAGAACGCGCCGGTGTGTCGCCAGCGTGGCCTCATCTGGCGGGTCATGGTTGGGCAACTCCACGTCGGCGGCCCAGATGGTGTTGACGTCGCACCAATGGATCAGCTCGCCCGTGAACGTGTACTCGCTGGGCCAGGTGGGCAGGTAGGTGTAGCCCGCGATGTCGGCCACGCGCTGCGCCAGTTGATCGGCCTGGGGGCCGGGGATGCCGTAGGTGGTGTATCCCGGCTGCACACCACCGTCGGGTGGATAGGCCGAGTGGTATGATAGCAGCCACACTTCCTGCGCGGTCGGCTTGACGGTATCCAGCAGCCATTGCCCCACCGCTTGCACCTCAGGTTCTGATCCTGGCGCTGTTCCGCCGGAGCCGGGGATGATGCCGCTGGTGCGGGCCGCGTCGGCCTGCCAGTCGTCGGTGGGCCAGTTGCGGCTGAGGTCCACCTGGTTTGCGTTTTGGCGCGTGCCAGCCGCCAGCCCATCGGGATTCATCGCCGGAAGGAAGTAGAGGGTGAAGCCAGGCGGGACCAAGTCCGGCGCATTGACGTACCGCTCCATCAAGCCGCGCACCAGGACTTCTGTATTCGCCTCGTTGCCGTGGATGCTGCCGATGATGACCAACGCGACTTGGTCGCCGTCGCCGACCCGGGTCGCTTCGATGGGGCGGCCCTGTGCCGAGGTGCCGATCTGGGCCGTGTGGACGACCCGTTCCGACAGGGACGGGGGCCTCCAATTGAGGAACGCCAGCAGGCCCCGGAGGTTGCGCTCCCATTCGATACCCTCGTGAGTGGTCAGTTCCACCTCGACGCCTGCCAGTCCCTGGGCGGACATCCAATCTATCGCGTCGCCGGTGCTGATCTGGCCGGGCACGCCCGCCGCGATGGGGTAGCCTGTCGCCTCCGATACGACCACGGCCAGCTCGTAGGTGGCCGACTTTTCCCGCTCGGCCCCGTAAAAGACTTTTGCCAGCGCGCTGTGGTAAAAGATCGCCGCCTCGACGTTCCGCCCCAGGATGAGATCGCGCAGCGCGGCCGTTTCGGGTTCAGAGAAGGGGTATGCCCCGGCATTGACAGGGCGGGTGCCGTGGGTGGCCGTCGGTTGCCATTCGTAATCCCAGTTGCGGTTCAAGTCTACGCCGTTACCGTTGACCCGCCCGTGCTCGCGGTCGCTGCCGGCGGCGTAGCCATCTGGGTTGGCGCAGGGGATGACGTACAGCGTGACCTCGGCTGGCACCTGGGTGGAGTTCTCCTGCAGATACTCCAGTGTCTCGCTGACCAGGTCTACGGTGTTCCACTCGTAGCCGCCGTGGATGCCGCCGATGACGGCGTGCACCGAGGGGCCAGTGCCCAGCCGGTAGGCGACCAGCGGTCGCCCGCCGAAGGAGGTGCCGTAGGTGAACGGCCCCTCGAAGAATGGCGGCTGGACCGCCGGCGTAGAAGACAGGGGAGTGGACGTTGGTGGAATGGTGGGGGGTGCGTCCGGTACGGTCGTGGCAGGGGCAGTGGCGGGGACAGTCGGTGCCGACGTTGGAGGGAGGACGGTGACCGTGGTCGGGGTGACGTGGGCGCCGCGCTCGCCGATGGAGCGCACGGTGACGAAGCCGAAGATCAGCCCCACTACTGTGGCAGTCGTCGCGATCAGGATGAGAATCGGCGTGAGCCAGCGTGTTTCCCTGTTGCCAGGCAAGATATATTTGCCTCCTCGTCGAGATTCCGAAGTTTGCCAGATTTCGGAAGTCTGAATGTGCGACTATGGGAACTGTGCGATCTCCAACAGCGCCTCCATCGTCAGGCTGCGCAGGCTGCTCTCGGACCCCGAGCTCGACGCTGGGATGACAACATCAATGGCCTCGATCCCCTCCTCGGCGCACCAGGTGATCAGTTCACCCGTCGTTTCGTAGGGAGCCCAATCCTCTTTCACGGCATAGCCGGTCGCGTCGGCGTAGCGGTACGCCAGGTCAAGTGCGTCGCTATCGAGGCCGCTGGATGTGTAGCCCGGATAGACGTGACCGCCGCTGGTGAGCCGCCGGCTGGAGTGCCAGAGCACGAGCCGCAGGTTGGGGTTCAGGCGCTGGAGCGAGAGTAGATAGTCGGCCAGGCTCCGCGTCTCCGGTTCCGAGTGGGGGTGTGATCCGCCAGCTCCCGTCACGACTCCTCCCGGTTGCTCCGGGTTGGCCGTCCAGTCGAACGTGTCCCAGTTGCGGTTCAGGTCCACGTCGTTGGCGTTGCGGCGCGTGCCGGCAGCGTTGCCGTCAGGATTGATCGTGGGAATGAAGTGGAAAGCCACGTTGACCGGGATGCGGTGCCGGTCGCGGTCGAAATCATGTATCAGATATCCGATCAGGCCACGGGTGTTGGGCTGGTCGCCCTGGATGCTGCCCACGACGACGACGGCAGCCCCGCTCCTGTCGCCGATGGTGGCCACTTCGAGGTCACGTCCCCGGACCGATTGCCCGATGACGCCCCAGCGCAGCGATATGTCTATGGTCGGCTCTGCGGTTGGGGGGGCGGTGGGCGGCGGCTCGGATGGCGGGGGGCCTGGTGATTCCGGTACCGTCGTGGGCGGCGGGCTGGTGGGCACGTCAGTAGGCGGTGGATGCGCCGTCAAGGGCGCGGCCGTCGGCGGCTGAGCTGTCGGCGTGCCAAAAAGGGTCGGCAGCGCCAGTGCTCCGCCCAGCACCGCAGCGCACAGTCCGATCAGCAGCACCCCGCCGATCCCCAGCCCGATCCACAGCCCGGTGCGTTTGCGCGCAGGGGCGGGCTGCGGGTAGGGCGTGACCTGTGGCGGGTATGGGGTGGGATAGATGCGGGCGGTAGGGGTGTAAGGCGGAGCCTCGGCCGGTGTGACCGGCTGCCTTTGGGGCAGCAGCTTGGTCTTCTCTTGCGGCTGCAACTGGGCCGACGGCGTATCTATGTCGCGCCGGAACTCGGCCACGCTCTGGTAGCGCGCGCCAGGGTCTGTCGGCGTGGCGCGGAGGATCAGGTACTCGATCTTGGGTGAGATCTCAGGCATCACATCCCGTGGCTGCGGCAGTGGGAACGGGTTGGGGACCGGGTCGTAGCCAGTGACCAGGCGCAGCAGCAACACACCCAGCCCGTAGATATCGGAGCGGGCGTCGCTCTGTCCGGCGGTGCCCCACTGCTCCGGCGCGGCGTACCCTGGTGTACCCAATGTCACCGTGTCCTGCGACTGGGCTGGCTTGAAGAAGCGCGCGATGCCGAAGTCAATCAGCTTGACCTGCCCCTCAGGTGTCAACATCACGTTGGAAGGCTTGAGGTCGCGGAAGATGACCGGTGGATCTTGCCCGTGCAGGTATTCCAGCACGTCGCACAACTGGCGCACGATATTGAGTGCCTGTCCCTGGGGCAGGCGCCCGTCAGGTGCGTCCTGCGACATATCCTCCAACGTCCGGCCGCGCACGTAATCCATCACCAGGTACAAATTACCCCCTTCAGGGAAGAAGTCGGTGACGGGGGTAAGGCCGGGGTGGCTGAGCGTAGCCAGCATTTGGGCCTCCTGCCGGAAACCGTTGCTGGCCCAGGTACGGTCACCGGGTTCCAGTTGGGCGGGGGACATCTCCTTGATGGCGCACATGCGCCCCGGCAGGCGGGTGTCTTCCGCCAGGTAGACCATCCCCATCCCCCCGCCGCCGATCTGGCGGAGGATGCGGTAGCGATTCTGAAGCAGTGTCTCGGATGTCAGCATATCACACCTCGGATTCCAGGCGCAGTTCTCCCCTCTCACGTTCGTTGCAGCGGACGACGGCCTCCTCGATGCCGCTCACGGCGAGGGGTTGGCTACTGACAATCCCAACCAGCATCTTTGAGGGGTAGACCATCGCAGGAGCAGCCCCCCGACCCGCAGGACGATTTGGACTCTGGGGCTTGGGATTTGGAATTTATCATTTGTCATTCCCTTCACTCCATCTCGACCACGACCACGCCGATATTATCCTCCCCGCCCGCGCGGTTGGCCGCCTCTATCAATTCATCGCACGCCTTTTGCGGGCTGCGCGCGCGTTCGATGATGCGCTGGATTTCGGTGTCCGGCACCATCTCCCACAGCCCATCCGAGCATAACACCAGTACGTCGCCGGCCCGCAATTGTCGCGTGAAGGTGTTCACCTCCACGTCCGGTTCGTGCCCCAGGCAGCGGTAGATCCGGTTGCGCTGGGGATGGGTGCGCACCTCCTCCGGCCCGATGACGCCGGCATCCACCAGCCTGGCCACCAGCGAGTGATCCTGCGTGATCTGTTCTAACCGTCCCTCGCGCAGCAGGTAGGTACGGCTATCGCCGACGTTGGCGATGGTCGCCACGTTCCCGATGATCAGAGCTGCCGTCACGGTAGACCCCAGATCGCTCCCCTTCGTCCGTGCGTGGCGCAGGAGCGCCGCGTTGGCTTGCTGGATAGCCTGGGCCAACAGCTCACCGGGTACGTCCTCGGTCGTCAGTTTGCGCGTCGTCTTGCGCAGGTCGGGCAGCACTTTGGTCTTGATGATCCAGTCGGTCACAATCTGATTGACGGTGCGACTGGCGAGGTCTCCGGCATCGTGACCCCCCATCCCGTCGGCCACCAGGTAGAAGCCGATGGGCACCGCGCGTCCGTCCTGCTCCTTATCGAAGGTGAAGGTGACCACCGCATCTTCGTTGCGGGTGTGTTTCTTGCCGGGATGAGTCGCCTGCCCGTGGGAGGGCTTGAGGGAGCGGGCCGAGGGCGGGATGGATGGCAGGAGCGTAAAGTCAACCAGCATATCCTGTACTGATGGGTACTCGCCTCGCATCGCTCGCTCGACGAGGGGGCGCAGCGGTGGTGGCACGAATTCGATGCTTGTGCGCGAAAGCTCCTTCCCGGTAGCCAGGTAGAAGAGGAGCCATGCCAGAAAGGCGCTGTCACTGTTGACCTGCGCTCGCAGGGCCTGGGTATCCTGAGGCTGCAGGGGCGTGCAGACGCTCAGGTCGGCCAGTTTGAGACTCCTCTCGCCACCGACGATAATGAGACTCTCAATGCTCGCGCCGCCGACCTCACAGTGGGCGAAGCCATGGTCGTACAGGTAGGAGAGGGCCTGACCGATCTGGGCGGTCCCAGCCAACGCCTCGTCGGGCGACCGTTGCTGCCGCCCGCGCACCAACACCCCCCAACGGCCGGGGTGTTCTACCACAGTGTAGATGCTTTCCCGGTACTGAATGATGGCCTGATGTGCTAGAATGTTGGCATGACCAGCGCTGAGACGAATCAGTCGCTCGATATTGGCTTCAGAGAGATGCTTGTCCGGGTGTGAGCGCCGTTCGTGGATCAGGACAGGCAGCAAGGGAGCATGGCATTGCTGACACAGGCCATCGTGGGGAACGTTTGGCTGTGACGACCTGCAGGTCGGGCAGGCGAGGTCGAGCGCGTCGTAGTACGTGGAGCGAGGCAGTTCGCGCGCGGTCACGATGCTGTACCGGTGTTGATGATTCTGGGGATGGGAGAGGAGACTGCCACGCTGAAGCGGCGCCAGCCGGGTGATCGTCTGGGGAGGCTCCAGTGGTTTGGTCTGCAGGGGGCGGGTACGGGCTAGCGACTGCCCCGCTGGGGGTGGCGGAGACGATGGCCCCCCGCCTGTCACCCAGCGTTTTATCTTCTGCGCCAGACCTGTCTCCGTGCCTGCATCTGATTGCCCAGGCGGCGTGGCCCCTGGTGGCGAGAGGTCAGCCCCGCAGGAGGAGCAGAACTTGGCTTCACGCCGGTTCTGTGCCCCGCATTTCAGGCAGGTGATCATAGCAATCTCTCCCTAACCACAGGAGGTGCGACGCGCTTTGAAGAAGTGTGTCGTATCTAGGGAGCGGACACCACCAGATCGTCGAAGTGCACCTCTGTTGGCGTGTCCTCGAAGGTGGTCGCCGCCAGGGCGATGTCTCCTCCAGTATACGTACTGTCTTCTATCTCTGCCAGCAATTCCCCGTTGACAGACAGTGCCAGGTGGGTGCCATCGCAGACAGCGCGGATGTGGTTGGCGGCGTTGCCCTGGTGAATCACGTCGGAGGTTGTCCACGCCACCAGCGGGTTCCAATCTCCATCCACTACGATCTGAATGGAGTAGTACCCATCGCCACTGATTATCAATCCATACCCATCGCCATCCGCTTGCTCGCGGCACTTCACCCCGTAGGCGTTGTTGTCGTTGTCGGGAGCGGAGACCTGGGTTGCATCCACCTCGATGACGAGATCGTCGAAGGAGCGATTGAGCACACCCCACATCATGCTCCCGTCTTCCTCACCACGCACGAAGTAGATGCCATCCTTGTAACCCACGCTGCCGCCCGTGTAGTCCCCCACCTCCCAGCCAGAGCCCAGATCGCTGAAGTCGTCTTGGAACAAGATGGCCATCGGCCGGCGGACGACCAAGTTGTCAAAATGGATCTCCGTCGGCTCGTCCTCAAAGGTGCCTGCCGCCAGGCCGATGTCTCCTTCATTGAAAGCGCTGTCCTCCGCCTCCGCCAGCAGCTCCCCGTTGACGAATAGCGCCAGATAATCCCCGTCGCAGACGGCCCGAATGTGATTCGTCTCATTCCCCTGGTGAATGGCTGTAGACTGCGTCCAATCTACCAGCCATTCGTCCTCCTCTCCCATCTCTTTGAGGATAGCGTAGTAGCCATCTCCGCTGAGGCGGAAGAAGTAGCCATGGTTGTTGGATTGGATACGACACCCCACGCCATAATGGTTGTTGTCGTTTGCTGGGGCCGTGATTTGGGTAGCATCCACTTCGATGACGGTGTCAGCGAAAGAGCGGCCAGCTACGCCGAAGTAATAGTAGCCCTTATCCTCACCTCGTATGAAGTAGACGCCATCCTTGTAGCCAATGCTGCCACCCTCGTAGTCCTCTACCTCCCAACCGGAGCCCGAATCGCCGAAGTCGTCCTGAAACAGAGTGCCACCTGTCTCTGGTGTCGGGGTGTCGGTGGGGTGGGGGGTGTCGGTGGGGCGAGGGGTGTTGGTGGGGTAAGGTGTGGATGTGGAGACGGGGTGTTGGGTGGGAGTGGGGCTTGCTGTGGCCGAGGGCTGCACGGCGGCAGGCACGGGCGTAGACGGTGGGCGTCCCATGAAGTATGTGATGGCTCCTCCCCCTGCTACCAGTATCAGGCAGAGAGCTCCGGCAATTGCAAGACCAATCCACAGGCCTGGTTTTCCTCTCGGTGCAGGGCGTGCCTCAGCGGTGGGTAACACCAGTGTGCCCTCCCGTGTGACTCGGCGAGGTGCGATAGGAGCAAGTCGTGGCGCAGTCTCCAGCGCCTGTGCCATCTCTCCTGCGCTCTGGTAGCGCCGCTCCATTGCCATCTCCAGCGCCTTGAGCACGACCGCTTCGGTGGCCGGGCTGACGGCGGCGTTGACGCGGCGCGGTGGCGCGAAGGAGGCCGGGCTGGCCATGCGCTGCGTGGCCGTGGGCGGCGCCTGGCCGGTGAGAGCGTGATAGATGGTCGCGCCCAGGCCGTAGATGTCGCTACGGGGGTCGGTGTGACCCAGGCCCATATCGTACTGCTCCGGTGGGGCGTACTCCGGCGTCCCAGCCCCTCGCATCACCGTCCGCGTGCGCGGGTCGCGGGGGTCCCACAGCTTCACCAGCCCGAAGTCAACCAACACCGCCTGTTCATCCGGCGTGATGATAATGTTCTGCGGCTTGATGTCCCGGTGGATCACGCCCCGCTCGTGGCAATAGGCCAGCGCATCGAGCAATTGCCCGGTACACGTCAGCACCTGTGTTTCTGGTTGTGCCCCCTCCCGCTCGATCCGCGCCGCCAGGCTCTCCCCCTCGACGAAGTCCATCACCAGGTACTCGTTGTTTTCCCAGGAGAAGTAGTCGGTGACCCGGACCAGGCTGGGGTGGACGAGGGTGGCCAGCACCTGCGCCTCCTGCTTGAACTGCTGGCGCAACTGGGCCAGCATACTGACGTCGAGGTCAGATTGAGGGATCATCTCCTTGAGCGCGACGGCCCGGTTGAGACGCAGGTCCCAGGCACGGTAGACGGCTCCCATTCCGCCCTGTCCCAGCAGTTTGACGACTCGGTAACGTTCTCCTACTATCTCACTGATGTCGAGCGGCATAGTTCACCTCCTTGAGTAAAGCGTGAAACGCGAGGCGAGTATCCCCAACACAACGACCACTGCAGCGGCCTCCAGCGACATAGCCCCGACAGCCTTTATCCAGCCAAAGTGTACTTGCCGTGCCTGCGGCACGACGGTGACGCTGACCGGAACATGCTGTCGTTTTCTGCTTTTCAGCCTTGTTTCTACGTGAGCGTGGACCCCCTGTCCTGCCGGCACAAGGAAGCGGGCCTGCAGGCCGACCCCACGCTTCAGCTTCCCACCACTCAATTGTAACCGCCCAGACAGACGTTCACTGCTCTTCACTTTCGTGCAACAGTAGGGTGTATGCGGCTGGGCCAAAGCGGACGATGGATTTGTCCTTCAGGGCGAACTCCCTTTTCTGAACCCGGACCTCCTCGCCGGGATCGCCTCTGTAATTCACAAAGGTGCCACTGGTGCTGTCCAAATCGCGCACGACCCAGCGCCCGTTGCATTGATACAACTCGGCGTGGCGTCGTGAGACGGTGGGGTCGGCGATGATCAGGTCGTTTTCCGGCTCCCGCCCAATAGATATGACTTCCTTGTTGGCCTGATCCAAACGGAGTAGCGGCTCCGACAGCGTGTGCCCCCGTGCCACCAGCGCAGCGAAGGGCGCTGGCTGCCAGTCCGACAGTTTCTCCGTCGGGTGCGTCAGTGGCCATCGTTTCAGCCCAATCAGTTGGGGAATGCGACTCATCTCCTGACGCGACAGCTCCACCTTATTCGATGTGCGTGATACCAGCGCGAACAGAAAGGCGGGCAGCCCTACAGCCCGCACGGGCCAATCGCCGATTCCTATGTTGCTGCCCTCCGGCAGGTCTGGGTAGAGGACGATGTAGGTCATCACGTCGGTCCAGTCCGTCAGGCCGGACTGCGTCAGGCCAGAGATGATCTCCTCGGCATGATCCTGGCACCAGTTCTTCCAACTGTGATAGTTGCGCTGGGCTTGCTTGAAGGGGTTGGGCCGGTCGGGGTTCAGGATGACCTCGCTGCCGTCCTCACGGATCGCCTTCCAGTCGCCCTCACGCCCGCCGACGATGCGGTCCCAGACGTGCTTGAGTTCGGCCAGGAAGATGCCGTCTCGCTTGAGCACGACCAGGTCAATCTCGTTACTCTGTCCGGCGAAGAAATTGTGCAGGAGGACGAAATCTTCCTGCTGGGGATGAAGATACTGAAACAGCTCGAGCAGCGTTTTCTGCTCGGCCTCGTGGTGCGACCTATCGCCGTACCATACCTCAACGCTCACAAGAGCACCTCCCTTTGCCCGCCAAGGGCCATCCTTGTGCAAGAACCGTTTGCCCCGTTGCGGAGCCACAGATGTTTGTGGAATCACTCCACAAGCCTATTGTACCATCAGATAACTTAACGCGCCACCAGTGTAGCCGCTTGCTATGCGGGGGCCGTTCAGATGCCTCGCTTGGCGAAAAGTAGCCGTTCGGGAGGGGCGAATCCAGCGCCGGTCGAGTAGAAGCGACTTAGGTTGAGCCTGTTAGAGTGGCTGAACGCTTACGACGAAAAGTAGCCGGTAGCGAATCGGCGGTACAGAAACCAGCCCCCCTTACGGTGTTCGGGACCCTTGGAGGTGCGGTCGTAGTACAGATCGAACACCTCCTCGGTGTCGGTGCGCACCCGATAGTAGTCCCGTCCCACTCCCCAGGACCCGCGCCGCTCGGCTGCCTTCGCCCGGAAGGAACCGCGCTCCTTACGGTAAAACGCCGCCGTCTTGCCGCGCTGGCGGTAGTCATGCCACTCGCTGAGCACCTCCACGACGCGATAGGTCCGCCCCTCCCAGGTGAAACCGTCCGGTGGCCCCGGCTTCTTCTCCAATGCAGGTGGCCGGTCGTGGGTGACCTGGACAGCCACGCCGATGAAACGGGCAGGCAGTTCGCCCTTCATACCAGTCTTCCTCCAGTGGCAAGCGGGTGAGGTTGATCTTGGTGAGCTAATTCCAGGCGCGGGTGATGGGACCCCACTCGGTTGAGCGAAGCACGGGGATTCAATGACCAGTGGAACAAATGACAAATCAGCGCAGCGTCACTTCGACGACGCTGGTTACGTAGACCCGCACCGGGGAAAGGGGATGGCATTTCTGCGCCTCCTGCTCTGCCGCTATTCTACCACAGACCTGTGGCCTCTACCAGTGCGATCCCAGACCGGCTATGCTGGCCACAGCGACAGTTGATAGGCTGGGCGGCGGCCGTCGAGCAGGATGAAGGGGGCCGCCCGCTGCGCGATGATCCCCAGTTTGCGCAAGTCAGCCAGATCGCGCAGCCGGCCGCGCTGCCGCTCATGCACTAGCTTATCGGCCCCCTTCGGGCCGATGCCTGGCACGCGCAGCAGATTCTGCCTGCTGGCGGTATTCACTTCAACAGGGGCGTGGGTCAGGTGGCGGCAGGCCCAGGCCAGCTTGGGGTCGCTTTCCAGCGGCAGGTTTCCGCTGGCTTCGAAGGGGAGTTCCTCGACGGTGAAGCCGTAGTCGCGCAGGAGGAAGGAGGACTGGTAGAGCCGGTGCTCGCGCAGGGGAGGGGTGGGGGAGTGATGCTGCAGCGGCGTATCGGGCACCGGCGCGAAACCGCTGAAGTAGGCCCGCGCCAGGCCGACCTGCCGGTGCAAGAACTCGGTCGTAGTCAGGAGTTCCACGTCACTCTCGTCTGCCGCACCGACGACGAATTGGGTAGTGGAACTGGGCCACCGGCCGGGCATCTCCCGTCGGATCTCCTCGATCCAGCGTAGCCGCTGCAACAACTCCTCGGCAAAGGCTTTATGCGGGGCCAGACGGGCCAACCGTTCGGTGTTGGGCGCTTCCAGGTTGACCGAGACCCGGTCGGCCAGCCGCATCGCCGCCAGCACTTGCTCTCGCTCCGCGCCGGGCATGATCTTGAGGTGGACGTAGCCCTGGAAGTCGTAGCAGTTGCGCAGGAGTTCCGCGGTGGCGATGAGGCGGTCTTGGGTGCGGGGGCCACCTCCGGCGACGCCAGAACTGAGAAAGATGCCCTCGGCAATGCCCTTCTGGTGCAGTTGCATAAACAGGCAGGCCAGCTCGTCGGGGGTGAAGGTGGCGCGGCGGAAGTCGCGGCCCTGGCGGAAGGCACAGTAGGCGCAATCCCGCTCGCAGGCGGAGGTGAGCAACGTCTTGAGCAGCGCGATGCGCTTCCCGCCGGGCATCACGGCGTTGTGGATGGCGCCAGCGAGCCCGTCGTCCCTGCGGACAGGCAGTCGGCAGGCTCCTACCTCTTCAGCCGGCTCGAAGCAGGTCGCCGGTCCCAGTAGCTTGAGTTTCTCCAGCGCGTCCATCGCGGCTCTCCAGTAGTTATTATATGAACAAATGTTCGAGTTGTCAAGCAACTTGGGCACAGGCGGTGTGCATCACGAAATATGCACGGAACTCCCAGACCGGACCACTATCCGCCGAAGGCCACATTACGGTAGTTGATGTTGGACTGCCAGGCGAACATCGCTGCTATCCGGTCTCGGGTCTCGCGGAGGGTTCGCATCGCCTTGTGCACCAGTACAGGCCAACCGTACATCCGGCGGTTACATTCGCGCATTGTCTGTGAGAGGGTTTCGGGCGTCATTCCCTGAGGCCGGTGGGTCACTTCGGTCATGTCGTAGTGGTCCCAGTCCTGGGGAAAGTCGGTATAGAGCAGGCGGCCCTCACTCTGGAGTTGGCTGAAAAGACGAGTCCCCGGAAGAGGGGTCAGGTAGGTTGTCTGCATCACGTCCACCCCGCTGCGAATCATGTAGTCGGTGCGACGGCGCAGTTTCTCCGCTGTGTCGGCATCCATCCCGAAGATGAACGCCCCCAGGACGGCGATGCCCGCCTGGTGGATGCGACGGAAGGCCTCATCATAACTCTCCACACCGCGCTGGAGATTGAGCCGCTTGTTCACCTCCGCCAGCACATCCATCTCCTCCGCCTCCAGCCCCAGGAAGACCATCTTACACCCGGCCCTGCTGGCCCAGTGGAGCACTTCCTCGTTTCCAGGGTCGGCGAAGTTGAGCGATGCCTGGCAGAACCACCATTTATCCAATCCGCGTTCCACCATTCCCCGGAAGAGCGCCAGCGCCTGCTCCCGCGACTCTTTGCCGTAGCCGATGATGTTGTCGTCAACGAAGAAGAGCATTTTCTGGGGGATGGTCTCCAGCTCGTCGAGTACCTCCTCCGGCGGGCGGCGGCGGTAGCGTCGCCCGTTGAAGGTCGTGACTGAGCAAAACTCGCAGTCCATCGGGCAGCCACGGGAAGTCTGGATAGAGGCGAACATGTAATCGGGATGGAACAAGTCACGGCGGGGGTGAGGCAAATCTGCCAGGTCCGACCACTCCCCGCGATAGACCTCCCGAAGCCGACCTGCCTCTACGTCCGCCATCACCCGCGGCCAGACCGTTTCCGCCTCGCCGATGACCACACCGTCCACGAACCGGAGCGCCTCTTCGGGGCACATCGAGGCGTGGATGCCGCCCATTACTACGGGAACACCTCGCTCCCGATAGAGAGCGGCGATCTCGTAAGCGCGCCGCGCCGAGGCCGTGAAGGCCGTGATTCCCACCATGTCCGCTTCCCGGTAGGTGAAAGGCTCCCAGTTCTCGTCCACGAGTTCCACTTCCCAGTGTGGGGGCGTCAGGGCGGCGATGATGCCCAGGCCAATCGGAGGAAAGCGCGAACTGCGGTTCACCGTCAGCCCCGTGCGCACCGGATTGACCGGATTTACCAGCACCAACTTGCGCCTCATCATATCTTCCTTACTCAACTGGCGGTGCCTAATCGAACAGTGTTGAGCTTAGCCCAACCCATACAACTCCACCACCACACTGTAAACCCAGCGCATGTCCTTGCGCGGATAGTGCTGCGCAAGGTAGCGCATCAGGTTAGGCGTGTCGTGCGGGTCGAGGTCCGACTGCTCCACCAGGCCGCGTAGCCACTCCTTTTTCTGCAACTCGACCACGTACTCGACCCACACGCGGCGGATCAGCTCCTCCTGCTGCTCCACGTGAGGTCGCTGGAAGTCCTTCTCCAGCTCCGCGATCAGGTCCTCCACCTGCCCGTCGGCGAAATCGTAGCCGTTCTCCCGCATCTTGTGCAAAGCCTGCCGGATTACCTCCCGTCCGATGCTCTGATCGGCACGCCAGTGAATCTCTTCGATAGAGGGCGGCTTGCACTTATAATAGCGGGCGCTGCGGGCGGTGGAGATGACGAGCACCGCGCCCTCCTGCACGTAGCGGTCAGCACCAGCGGCTGCGTTCGCCGCCTCCATTTTCTCCTGCCAGGCCCGGTAGGCCGCTGCCAGCCCCTCCGCGTCGGGCGTTGCCACCTGGATAGACTCAACCAGCGGCAGGTCGTAGTGGCGGGCGATCTGCGCCAGATGGGGGAAGGCCAGCAAGCGCCGGTGGCGAATGCCCGTGTGCAGGGTCAGCGCCAGAGACGTGTCGTAGGAGACCAGGTGGGGGTTGCGATAGCCCCACAACTCGAAGGCCAGCGACACCTCTTGTTCTCGTACTGCCCGCTCGACCGGCGCACGGTCGGGCAGCGCCTCGCTGAGGAGCGCGTTCCAATCTCCCCAGCGGCTTGGCTTGAGCACCGGCTGCAAGCGGGTGCGGGGGATGACCTCCAGCACGTGCCCCTCCTCGTCGCGCAGACCGTAGAACAGGATGCACGTGCCATCCAGTTTGACTGTGAAACGGGCGTCGGTGGCCCTCGGAGGAATAGGGATGACCAGTTGCACCTGGTCGTGGCGGTCGCGCTGGTAGGGATAGGGAATCTTGGGCATGCCGGCGATGAACTCCAGCCGCTCCTGACCCTCGACCTGGGTGAGGGCCAGTGTCCCCAGCCATTCGCTCTCCTGTCGGCAGAGATAGCCGGCGAAGTTCATCCCACCCGGCGAGATGGCGCTGAAGTCCTGCCAGTGCTTGCGGCCCACGCCGGTGATGCCAATGATCGTTTCCAAATCGGTCATCAACACTGACCCGTGATAACCTGAGACCTGGAACTTTGAAACCTGAAGCCGCTGTTACAGGTTCCAGGTTTCAAGTTAACCGCACCGCCGAGAGGATCCCTGGGTCGGCGTCGTGCAGCATCAACTCCACCAGCCTCCCGGCGACGACGAAGGCCCAGGCCAGCCCCCGGCCTCCGAGCCCCACCGCGAAGTAGACCTGCGGCAGGTCGGGCAAGCTGCCCAGCAGCGGCAGGCCGTCGGGGGTGAAGCCCATCGTCCCCGACCAGCGGTCGGCGTCGTGCGTCTCGATCTCAGGGAAGTGGCGCGAGGCAAAGCGAGTCAAGCCATCCTGCACCACATCGCCCAGTTCGGCTGCCTGCTTCTCCTCTTGGCCTGAAGAATGCGGTCGCCGCCAACCACCCAGCAGCAGCCGGCGGTCGGGTAACTGGCGGCAATACTCGTAGCCGTAGTCGGCGCAGCAGGGCTGCTTCAGCACCATCGCGTCCAGTGGCTCGGTGGCGAAAATGAGGCTGCGGCTAGGGGCAATTTTGTCGGCGAAGTAGGAATCGAGCAAGGGGGCGTAACCATTTATCGCCAACACGACAGCGTTGCAGCGCACGGTGCGGCCCCGTGCCCAGACGCGCAGGCCGTCTTTTTTCGGCTCCAGATCGTAGACCTCGGTTCCCTCGTGGACGGTCACGTTGTTGGCAGTCAGCAGGGCCTGGGTCAATGCGGCGGCATCCACTGTCACATCATCGGGCTGATGCAGGGCAACGCGGAAACCACGGTCCAGGGGATCGTCGGGGTTGAAACGGACGTCGAAGCCATCCTCTTGCAGCAGCGCCGCCGATTCCTCCAGCGCCTCCGCCTCGGCATCCTCGACGGCCAGTGCCAGGCTGCCGGTCTTTCCAACATCCACTCCCAGCCGCTTGGCCGTCTCGACCAGCCGCTCTCGCCCCTCGACGGTGAGCGCCCAGACATCCCGCGCCCTCTGGCGGCCATAGGCGGAGACGGCCCAGTTGTAGTGGCCGGCCAAGCCGGTGAGCACCATTCCGGCGCTGCGCCCGGTCGCGCTGCCCGCCACGCTCTGAGCCTCCAGAACTGCCGTGTCGAACCTCTCGCGGGTCAGGCGTGCGGCCACTGCTGCCCCTACCAGCCCTGCCCCGACGACGACCACGTCGCAGGCGTCAGCCCGCTTTTGCCCTTGCCCCGCCCACATCGCTGTTTTCTGCCTCCAACCAGTTGGCCATAGCAAGCCCACTGACGAAACTGAAGTGGCGATCGGCAGTGAGCACCGTCAGCCCGTGCCGCCGTGCGACGACGGCAATCTGTGCGTCTACACCGGGGATGGGACGGCCCTTGGCCTTCTGCTCGGCGCGGTCGGTACTTGCGCTCACTGCTATCACCCCCTTCGCCCCTAATTCTACCCCGAACCGGATTTCCACGCCACTGTGATCATCACCCTACTCCAGCACAGCCAGCGCCTACGTCGGTGTCAACGTCTCCGCCACGGCCGCCGCTCTTTCTCGCTGTTGCCTATGGCCGATGCCGTCCACGCTGTCCAGGTAGGCGGGTATTCATGTCCGCCAGTTCCGGGCGTTCTGCAGAAAGATGGGGAAATCGGGGTCGTGGGCGCGGATGTGGGCTTTACGACGTAGGGCGTAGTGGGCTGGAAGTTAGAAATGACGGGTAGGTAGTTTAGCGCCGGAACCGCGATGCGCCACAGGCTGGCCGGCAAGTCCTCGCCTTGGTGAGATTCAAAGGCGATCCACTCCCCGTCGGGCGACCAGGAGGGTGCGCCGTCCGCGTGCGTTTCGTCGCGGGTGACGCGGATGGGTGTGCCACCCCATGCTGAGATGATAAAGATGTTGGGCACAGGCAGCCCGCCATAGTCGGAGGAGTAGACGATCCGGCTCCCGTCGGGTGACCAACTGGCGTCAGTGTCGCTGGAAGGGGCAGTGGTCACCTGGTGCAGGTCGCTGCCATCGGGGGCGATGGTATACAGATTCCAATCGTCGTCGCCGGGTACGTGGCGTTGAAAGAGGATGCGGTCGCCGGCGGGTGACCAGTTGGGCTGGCGGTCATCGTGCCCCCCTTCTATCCCCCCTGCTTGCGGGGAGGAGGAACCGGTGAGTTGGGTCAGGCCACTGCCGTCGAGGCGCACCTTCCAGATTTGCCCGCTCCGACCATCCTCGCCAATGCCGGGCTGGCTGGCCTCAAAGACGATCCACTGACCGTCGGGCGACCAGGAGGGTTCGATGTAGCACGGCGGGCCGGGGTGGGTGGTGATGCGGCGGAAATCGCTGCCATCGGGTGCGGCAAGCCACAGATCGTCGGCCTCGGCCCGGTCGGAGGCAAAGACGATGCGGTCGTTGACCCCGCTCCAGGCTGCACCGGGCAGGTTGACGTTGTCCTGGTCCTCGACGGGGGTGAGGCGGGTGATGACGGAGGGGGTGCTCAGATCGAGCAGGAACAGGCCGGCCGGGCCGACGTTGTAGCCGTTCTCGAAGCGGGTAAAGAGCAGGCGCGTCCCATTGGGGGAGAAGGCCGGGTTCTGATCGCTGGCGTCCGATGGTGGCGTGGTCAGGCGGGTTGCGCCGTCGGAGCGGGCGGGGACGCGGATTGACGGGGTTAGCGGTTCGGGCAAGGCGGCGTTCGACCAAGAGCAAGCCAGCAGGGCGAACAAGCCAATGGCAATTACGATTGGTATCACGGACGTCCACCACATTCTCTCTCCAGTCATTGTGAGTTTCCCCTCACGGAGACAAGAACGCGCTCGACGTGTTCCGCCCCCAGTATTTCTCGATTACGCTCATCAAGTCGCTCGACGAAACGTCTTGGGTGTTGCCGGGGTCAGGGCCAAAGCAGAACTGGTTATTCGCTTTCCAAAACGAGGGTCTCTTGCTCCATCACCACGTCTGGCACGTCCCAGCCTTTTTGCTCCATCAGCGTTTGGAAGGCGCGGCGGAAGAGTAGCGTGACCTCGACAGTCACTTCTCCCTCCTGCGGTGCGGCAAAGGTATAGGTGGAGGTGTCGGTCTGGAAGGCGGCCAGCCGGGTGTCCTCCAGTATGCGGGTGGGGTTCCAGTAGGCCCCCGTGGGCGAGATTTCGGTCCAGACCTCCTCCAACACTTTGGCAAAGGCTTTGCCCGGCAGCCCCGCCTGCGCCCCGCCCCACTCTGGCACCGTCGGCCCATCTCGTAGGGGCAAGGCTCGCCCTTGCCCGCCGGTGGCCCACACCAGCAGGATCAGGTGGCGCAGGGGCGAATCGGTGGGGATGTGGTGGCCGGTTTGGTCGTTGGTGATGCTGACTCGCACGACGACGGTATCCCCCTCCGGCCGTGCCGTGGCTGTCATTGTGACTGCGTTTTGCAAGAGTTCCTCGTCGCTCGCGCCGGGCATACGGTGGCTGAAGATGCGATTAGGATCGCGGTGCAGCCCTCCTTTTTCGGGGAAGACAAAGTAGTCGTAGCCGGCCACAGGCATATGGCAATCCTGGCAGGTCTGGCCCGTCTCAGGATTGCTATAGGGGCTGTCCAGCCATTCCCCGAAAGAGTTGTAGACAACCGTGTCCCAGAACACGCCAAAGTGACACGGCGCGCAGAAGGCGCTCTCCTCCTCCAGCGGCAGGTAACTCACGCGGCGGGTCACGTCGTCAAAGCTGCCGAAAAAGAGTTGCTGTCCTTCCTCCGGGCGGTAGAGTCGTATCGAGAGCACGCCCGGCATGTTGGGGTAGGGCAGGCCGGTGGCCGGGTCCAGGGTCACGTCCCCGATTTTGTGGCAGAACTCGCAGAATACCCCCTCGGTCTCGATTCCGGAGAGCCGGTTGGGATCGGCAGTATAGGCCATCCCCGGTTTGGCCGCCGCGGCCGGGACGTGGCAGGCGGCGCAGTTGCCCGCCGTGTCGGGGAAGTCGAGCTTGTAGCCGGGGCCATAGTAGGGCTGTGAAAGGTTGGGACGGAGGGGGAAGCGGCCATAGTCGCGGCTGTGGCCGTAGCGGGTGGGCGGGCTCTGGTTGCCGTGTATGTCGGTGCCGTTGTACATGGTCAGGAAGCGCGGGTTGACGGCCGATTGGGAGTGGGCGTCGGCCTGCCACTCGTCGTAGGCGGGCATGCAGTGTGAGCAACTGAGCGATCCCTCGGCCCCCTCCATAGAGAACCAGGTATAATCGGGGTTGTCGGTGGTGTAGTAGGGCTTGATGGTGATGGTGACCGGTTCGGTGGAGGGCGCGGCGCTGGTCCAGCCGACAAAGTAACCCGGTGCCCAGGCGGTCACCGAAACGGGGGTGGTGGCCGTCAGGCTCAGGGTGAAAGAACCGTCGGCAGCGGTGGTCGTTTTGTTGGCGGTGGCCTTCACGCGGACGGTCGCCCTGGCTACCGGGCCGTTTACGTCGAGGACGGTGCCCGTGATGGTGGTGGCTGGCGCGGTGCGGCAGGAGGCGAGGAGCAACGCTACGGCGCAAAACGCAAAGCGTGAAGCGTGAAACGTCAAGCGTGGCACTTTTACCTCCTGTGGCGATTGGTCCAGGCCAGACCCAGCAGCACCAGGGGTAGGGCGGCAGCCCCGCCGCATAGCCCTGGCTTGTCTCCTTCCTGCGGAGGCCCTGGGAGCGGCGTAGGCTCGACCGGTTCCTCCTGTGGAGTCACCGGGGTTGCTTCTGCAGGTGGCTCGGGGGTTGGGGCAGGCCCTGATTCGGGAGGCTCGCCGCTCAGATCAAGCCGGTAGACGCCCTCTCCCTCGGTGGCGGCGTAGAGGTGTTGGCCGTCTGGGGAGATGCCCAGTGCGTTGACGGCGCGGGTGCGCAGGCCGGTGTTGACGGGCGTCCAGGTCGCGCCGCCATCGGCGCTGCGATACACGCCGCTGAAGCGGTCGGCGGCGAACATGACCTGGGGGTCGGTGGGGTTAAAGATCACGTCGGATAGCATGGCCTCCGGGTTCATGCCTGCCGACGAAGGCTGCCAGGTCGCGCCGCCGTCGGTGGAGCGGTACAGCCCGGCGTGCGCCAGCCCGGTAAGGACGACGCCCGGTTCTGTGGGATGCACCGCCACGGCGAGGGCCGACGGCTCGCCCGGCAGGCCCTGGTTGATGAGCGACCAGGTTTGTCCCCCGTCGGTGGTTTTGAGCAGGCCGCGGTTGCCGGTGGCGGCGTAGACGGTCTGCGGATCGCCGGGGTCAACGGCCAGGGCCGTCACGTTGGCGTCCTGAGAGGTCGCGTCGTTGGCGGCGCGCCAGGTGTGGCCGCCGTCGCGCGAGACGTAGACCCCGCCGGCGGGCATACGGTCGTCAAAGGTGCCGGCGGAGTGAAAGGCCGACGTGCCGGCGTAGACTGTTTCCGGCTCCGAGGGGGCAAAGGCGATGGCCCGCCAACTCATGGATTCATCGGGGCGCAGGCTCACGGGGCGCCATTCCTGGCCCCGGTCGTGGCTCTGCAGCAGGACGCCGTTCCAGTTGTTGGCCGCCAGCAGGTGCCGGGAATCTGTGGGGTCAATGGCCACGACGTACCATTCCATCGAAAAGGCGGGCGGCGTGTTGAGTCCGACCCAGGTGCGCCCGCTGTCCTCGCTGGCGAACAGGCCGCTGCGAGCGGCAGCGTAGACGCGCCCACCGGTAGCCGGTTCAACGGCAATGTCGCGCACCTGGGCGCCGGTATAGCCCCGGCTGGCGACGGCCCACGTGCGGCCGCCGTCGCTGCTGACGAAATTGCCGCCGCCGTACTCGTTGGCGAAAATCCGGTTCGGGTCGCGCGGGTCCACCTGAAAATCAATGGGGAACCCGGCGCGCACCCCCGGCGGTCCCCAACCATCCTCGCCACCGGACACCCGCTGCCAGGTATGGCCGCCATCTTCGCTGCGGTAGACCGCGCCCGCGCTACCCGCGTAAGCGACGTTCGGGTCCGAAAGCGCGAACTCTACCGCGTTGATGTTGTCGCCGGGCAGGACGGCCTCCCACGACGTGCCGCCATCGGTGGTGAGGTAGATGCCGTTACCCTGGTAGTACTGGTTGTTGCCCGTCCCGGCCAGCAAGATGTCGGGATTTTCGGGGTGCATAAACAGCGTGCCCACATACAGGTTGCCCAGGCCGTCGTTGGTGTGGGCCCAGGTCTTGCCGCCGTCGGTGGACTTGAGCACGCCCTCGCCGCCGGGGAGGCCCGTGGCCGGGTCGGAGTTGGCCGCCTCGCGGTCGAAAATGCCGGTGGAGACGTAGATCACGTCCGGGTCGTGGGGGTTGATCCACACGTAGCGGGTCAGGTTGTCGCCGCGCCAGATGGCCTCCCAGTGCTCACCGCCGTCGGTCGTCTTGTAGACCACGCCGCCGGTCATGTCGAACTCGCGCCCGTCGCGCGGCTCTCCGGCCCAGACCCAACTGGAAAGCTCGGCGGCGGCGTAGACGATGTCCGAGGAGCGTGGGTCAACGGTAAAGCCTCGGAAGGTGATGCCTTCTCGCTCGATGACCCCTTCGTCCATCTCGACCCAGGTGTGGCCGCCGTCGGTGGATTTGAAGATGCCGCGCACGTTCTGCGTGCCGACCCAGATGGTGTCGTAATCGTGGGGGTCAATGGTGAGGCAAAAGACGGGGATGGCGTCGCCCGATTCACCGGCGCGGGTGGTGATGCCCTCGTTGGAAGGGAACCAGGTCGCGCCGCCGTCGGTGCTCATAAAGACGCCGGCCCAGGCGTCGGTGACGTACATCACGTCGGGATCGTCGGGCCGCATGCGCACATCGTAGCCCAGGCCGCCCAAGGGCCCCCCGGTGCGCGCCCAGGTAAGGCGTGGATCGGGCGTGGGCGTGGGGGTGGGGGCCGGGCCGTAGACCAGGATGTCGTCCACGTAGGCCAGCGAGTCGTCGAGCGTCTCAAAGGCAAAGGAGCCGTTCAGCAGCGGGTCGGGGTCGGTGTACTCCCACTCGACCGTGCCATCTACCAGAAGGCGGAGGCTGGCCCCCTGCCCGGCGATCTCGACCTGGTGCCAGGCCCCCGGATTGTGGGGGGTGTCGCTGGCCGCCAGGCCATCCACGAAGGTATCGGGCCAGTATTGCTTGGATAGGTGGGAGCCGCCCTCGTGAAAGCCGACAAAGTAGCGCCCGCTGTCGTTGAGGCGATAGACCAGGTGGATGCCGCCTCGCAGGAGTTTGAGCCGGAACTGGAGGCGGAAATCGCTGCCAAAGGTGACGTCCGGGCGCGCCCAGTGGTGTCCCTCGCCAGCCAGCACCCAGTCCTCTCCATCCTGGACGACCTGCCAGCCGGGTTCCAGGTCCCAGCCGGGGGCTTGGCCGTCCTCAAAATCCTCCTGGTAGAGGATGACTTCACCGGGGGCCTGAGCGTGTAGGGCTGTTGGCAGGAAGCTGACGCTTGTCAATACGACGATCAGCCAGAGTTTGATCATCGCTTTGCGGATCATCGGTTTCTCCTTTCTCCTTCGCGTTTCGTGCTTTTCGCGCCATTTCGTGTGCTTCGTGGTCCAAACGCCTTCCTCATCCCAACTCCTCCAACGACCGCTGTATCTCCTTCAACTCCCTGTCCGTGATGCCCCACAACTCCGCCGCCGCCTCGTCCACCTGCGCCTCAATGGCTGCCAAACCTCCCGCAGGCTCCGAGCCTGCGGGAGGCTGACCTGCTGCCAACCGGTGCGCCTGCTGCGATAGCGCTGCCAGGCGGGTGTGGAGGGAGACGTTTGGGTCGAAGTGAGGAATGCTAACCTGCTTCAACAGATGTGGCGAACCGAAGCTCTTACCGACCGAGTAGGACTTGGCTGTAAAGTTGGTGATGGTCGAGTTGAGCATAGCGCACAAATAGTGTGTTTCTTGTTCTGACTCGCAGGCCACAAAGACAACCGTGTTCTTGTGCAGCACCGGCTTCTTGCCAACAAGCAAATCGGCGACTTGTGCAAGGACTGCGGCTTCGATGTTGGTTCCCATGCTTTTCCAGGCCACCTTCCACGGGCTGTATATCCAACTACCGGTGTTGGACAGAATGTAGAACGGCTGGCCTTTTCGGAGCTGTACGTACCCCGAACGACGCAAGAGAACAGGCTCGAACCGCTTCAGGTAACTGTAGGTGAGCGGATACTTGACCTTCATATCACTCTCATCAATCGCCTTCCAGCCTGATTCGGGGGTGTGTGGTAGCAGGATGTAGCAACTTGGAAGGGTTGCAGAGCCACCATGTCATCCACGTGAGTGACGCGGAACGGTACATCTGGTCCCACTCGAAACGCTCGAAAGACTTCTCCACTCCTGGTCTTGAAGACTGTCTGCGTGATGACGAAGCCAAGCCGTCCCTTTGGGCGCAGGTACTTATCAATGCAGACGAAAGTGAACAGCATTGAGATGTCCCGTTTGACTTTCCCCAGTGCAAATTGCTCACCGTCTGCTCGCGCTTGCATCTCATACTTTTCCCACACCCCATTGGTCGCCTCCCGATACTCACCGCTCAGGCTCTCCCAATTCACCCACGGCGGATTGCCCACCACAAAGTCAAACTCCCCCACCAGCACCGGGGCGAAAGCGTTCTTGATCAGCCGTGCCCATAAGCCGTTCCGCCCCTCCTGTTGCAGGGTAAGGAAGCGGCGGTAGAGGGCCTCCAACGCCGTCTCGGTCATCGGCTGGCTCAGAGTCAGCTCGCGGCGGGCGCGGGCCAGGAACTCCTCCGGTTCGTACTCGTCGCGCACGCAAGCCTCCAGCAGCGATGAGAGGTCACCCATTTCGTTGGCTGCCACCGTCTCGCTGGGAATCTCGAAATCGCCGACGACGGTGTGCAGCCGGTAACTCTTGCCGAAGATGTCGGCCCGCTCGGTGGGAGTGAGGATGGAGTCGCACATGTAGACCGGCAGATCAACCGGGCCGCGCCGGTAGCGCAGCAGGTCGCCCAGGGCCAGCAGGTAGTTGGTGCGGGCGGCGATGACGCTGAGGGGGTTGAGGTCAAAGCCGACGATGTTGCGCAGCGCCGCGTCGAGCACGTCGGCAGGGGGGATGAGGTGGTCGGCTCCGTACTGGCGCAACCGCCGCAATGCCAGGATGAGGAAGGTGCCGCTACCACAGCCGGGGTCAATCAGCCGCTTGTCCGGCTCGCCCTTGTAGCCCACCTGGTTCAGCAGCCGCTCGGCCAGCCAGTCGGGGGTGTAATACTCGCCCAGGTCGTGGCGCAGTTTGCGCGGCACCAGGTATTGGTAGAGCTTCTTGAGCAGGTCGCGGGTGTGCTCCGGCTCCAGCGTGGTGGTAGCAGGCTCGAAATCGGCCAGTGTGCGGGCCAGCGCCCGGATGCCGTCGGCCAGCAAGCCTCCCGCAGGTTCTGAACCTGCGGGAGGCTGAGTGTCCCAGGCGTCGAGATACCAACCGAAGAAGTCGCCTTCGAGAAAGTTGTTGATGCCCAGCAGGGCAAAAGTGCCGCCGTTTTCCAGGTTGGTCAACTCGCGGCGCAGTTGCTTCTCTGTCGCCGCAGGCAGCGCCGCCACGAAAGAGCCCACCAGCGCGCCGCCCTGCAGCGAGGCCAATTCCACCGCCAGGAACTTCATCAGCAGCGCGTAGTAGGTGTGGACAGCAAAGAAGAGCGGCTTCAGTAGGGGCGCACCCTTGCGGTCGCCCTTCAGGGGCGCACCCTTGCGGTCGCCCTGGGGGTAAGGGCGAGCCTTACCCCTACCGCGGTTGTCCACCATGCGGTAAAGCGCCGCCAGTTCGGGCGTGTCTCTCTCCGCCTTGCCCAGCTCCTCGCCGTAGACGATGCCAAAGATGCGGTCCCACTCAGCGAAGAAGGTCGCCACGCGAGGGTGGTCGCGATGGGCTTGCAGAGCGGTGTAGAAGACGTTGACCAGCCGAGGGGCGGCGTCACCCTGGGGGCCAAAGTCGGCGGCCAAGGCTTCGGGCGTGAGCGGCTTGCGCGAGAGCGAACGCAGGTAGAGCAATAGCAGTTCGACGCTCTCCCGCCCCACCGGCACCGGTCCCACCATCTGGAAGCCGCCGGGTACCCTCACCTCCGGCCCCTCTCCCGCGAGCAGGAGAGGGGAATCCAGGAAGGCAATCTGAGTCCCGGGCAGCGGCGGCAGGGGAGACTCGCGCTTGCGCCCGGTGGCGGAGTAGCGCAGAAAGAGAATTTGCTCCCCGTCCAGCCCGACGCCGACCATCCTCTCCAGCGCCTCGACCTGTTTGGCCTTGCCACCGGCGCGGCGGGCCAGGTTGGTCAGGTAGCGGGCGATTTGCCCGGCCAACGTGGAAGGGTAATCCTTTTCAGCCAGGCGGCCCGGTCGCTTGTACTCGATGACCGCGTGACCGTAGACGGCATCGGC
>JBHIET010000014.1:0-55262 GCA_046760785.1 Anaerolineae bacterium
AACGCTCAAATCGGCCAGAGGAATTGGTTGCAAGGCCAGCCAGCGGTTGCGCCACCTCCGGGCAGTAATGACGCCGATCTTAAGCTCTCTGGCAATCTGGGCATTGTTCTTGCCGTCAGCGGCTGCCAACACGATTCGTGCTCGTAGGGCTACTTGTTGAGGTGCAGTGTGTCGATTGACCAGTTCCTCTAGTCCTTGACGTTCTTCGTCCGTCAGATGAATCTCGGCAGGCTTTGGGCCTGGCATTTTGCTCACCTCTGCTTCATAGGATTGCAGTATCATGCCATATTCTGTTCGCCTTGTCAAACCAAACTATCATTTACGCCCAGATGCACTAGTATAGCGCAACCCTGCGCGGAAGTCAAAACTTCGCATTGGTTCACATAAAATGCTGTCACGAGGTGCTACTACCCGGAGTATCGCTTCTCCGAGGATCTCGATTTCACTCGACGATCAATCGAGTGCCGGAGATGAGAACGCAGGTGGCGAATGGAAACCCGCAGGCACTACAGCACGCTGATCGGATCTACGTCTATGTGCCAGCCAGGGGGGATTTGGACGGCGCGGAGGAACTCAGCGGGGTCGGAGTGGCGCAGGAGCACCTGCCAGCGGTAGCGGCCCCGCAAGCGAGCGAAGAAGGGAGGAGCGGGGCCGATCAGGTCGGTCGCGGGGGGCCCCCGCCGGGCCAATGCGTCGCGTAGGACCTTGGCCAATGCTTCGGCCTCGGCCTGGGCGCGGGAGGGGTTAGCGTCCTCGTAGAGTAGTTTCGCCAAACGGCGGTACGGTGGGTAGCCCTGTTCGCGGCGGAAGGCCAGTTCCCGAACGGCGAATCCGGCGTAATCGTGGGCGGCGGCGGCGATGATAGCGTAGTGATCGGGATGATAGGTCTGGAGGATGACTCGCCCACCTAACAGGCCTCGCCCGGCTCGCCCGGCCACCTGGGTTAGCAACTGGAATGCGCGCTCGCCGGAGCGGAAGTCAGGCAGGTTAAGCGCGGTGTCGGCCGAGATGACGCCGACGACGGTCACCAGCGGCAAATCGAGCCCCTTCGCGATCATCTGCGTGCCGATGAGAACGTCGGCCGCGCCGTCTACGAAGCGCTGGAGGATGCTGGCGTGAGCAGCGTGGGTGCGGGCGGTGTCACGGTCCCAGCGCATCAGACGCGCGCCGGGCCAGCGCTCCCGCACGGTTGCCTCCACCCGCTCGGTGCCCAGGCCGAAGTAGCGGATGCGCTTGCCTCCACACTGAGGGCAGCGGTCGGGTTGGGGCTCGCGATGGTTGCAATGGTGGCAGACTAGATGGGCACGGGGGCCGTGGTAGGTCAGAGGAGTGTCGCAGTGGGGGCAGCGCAGGACGTGGCCGCAGTCGCGGCAGAGGACGAAGGTGGCGGTCCCCCGCCGATTGAGGAAGAGAATGACCTGCTCGCCCCGGCTCAAAGCCTCGTCCATCGCCCGCTGGAGAGCGCGGCTGAAGATAGAGCGGTTGCCAGCGCGCAGTTCGGCGCGCAGGTCCACGATCTGCACCGGTGGCAAGGGTAAGTAGCGAGCCTCGGCAGGGCCATCGCGCATGATGTGGTAGCGGATGTGGGGGATGTGGTAATGGGCCTGGAGGTCGTGCAGGCGGCGGGTGTGGCCCATGATGCGGCGCGGCATCTCCAGCAGGGTAAACTCGCCACGCTGTGTATGATGGTAGGATTCCAGGCTGGGCGTGGCGGAGCCAAGGATGACCATCGCGCCGGTCAGGCGGGCCAGTTCGAGCGCCACGTCGCGGGCGTGGTAGCGGGGTCGTGGCCCGTCCTGCTTGTAACTGTCGTCGTGCTCCTCATCCAGCACGATCAGCCCCAGCGGCGAAAGTGGCGAGAAAAGGGCCGAACGCGGGCCGATGACGATGTCCACCAGGCCAGCGCGAGCACGACGCCAGGTGTCGTATCGCTCACCCTCGGTGAGTGCGCTGTGGAGGACGGCGACGCGGCCGGGGAAGCGCGCCGCGAAGCGGGCCACCGTCTGGGGCGTGAGGGAGATTTCGGGGACGAGGACGATGGCACGGTGACCTTGTGCCAGCACCTTGGCGACGGCCCGTAGGTAGATTTCGGTCTTGCCGGAGCCAGTCACGCCGTGGAGGAGGAAGGTTGGGGGTTGCGGATTGGAGATCGCAGACTGCACAATGTCCCACACGGCTTGCTGGTCGGGCGTGAGGGGCGGGGGTGTGGTGGGGGTGAAGACCTGACCGGCCAGGGGGTCACGCCAGACCTCTTCGTAGTCGAGGGCGACCAGTCCGCGCTCGGCTAGTTTGTTAAGGTGGTAGCGAGTGCAGCCAGTCTCGGCGTAGACCCAGCTAACGTCCACCGGGCTGCCTTCCGTGCGCAGGAATTCGACGATAACCGGGTAGACCTCGCTGCGCAGACCGGCTAGCGCCGCATTCGCATCGGCGGTGGGAACAAACCGGGCAGTGCGCACCCGCTTGGGACGGGCACGGGGCGGGGCCAGGAAGGACTGGCGAGTGACGATGCCCCGGCGAGCGAGTTGCTCGACGGCTGTGCGCCAGTCAATGCCGCGCAGGGCAGCGTTCAACTGGACGGTACGCAGCGGGCCACGACGGCGGAGCAGTGCCAGCAGCGCGGCTTGGACATTAGTCCTGGCGGCGTCGGCAGGAATCTCGGAGTTGGGGATAATCAAAACGTCGGCGTAACCGACCACCCCAGGCGGGAGCATCAGCTTCAGGCACTCGTGGAATGGGGTCAGGTACTCGCGGCTGATCCAGCGAGCCAGCAGAATCTGGACCGGCGTGAGGACAGGATCGGGGTCCACCAACGATTCGACGGAACGGGTCTTGGGGACAGGGGACTCGTCGCTGAGGGCGACGATGATGCCGTAGAGCCGGCGGGGGCCGAAGGGGACGACGACAAGAGAGCCCACCATCAGGCGACCTTGCAGTTCGTCCGGCAGGTGATAGGTGAAGGCAGGCGCGGCTGCACCCGGTACGGGCATCTTAACCGCTGAAAGAACGGCTACCTCAACAAATGGACCAGCTTCCATGCCGATTCAACCGCTAGCGGGCAGGTGCAAGACCTGCCACGGTGGGCAGGTGCAAGACCTGCCCCTACCCCATTACACCTCCTCGCCGAAGCAGGGGCTGTAGTGCAGGAACACCAGGTAGCCCACCCAGGTTATGGATCAACTCGCGGTGGTTCCACAGTTCCCGTAGCTGGTGGAGGATTATCATAGGGAGTTGGTTTTCCCGTCTGTGTTTCGGGTCTCGGGCTGAAGGACAGTGCGATAGACGGCCAGCAGATGCCGCCCGGCGCGGTCCCAGGAAAAGTGGCGGGCGGCCCGCGCCCTCAGTTTACATCCCAACTCAGCGTGCAGTTGGCGGTCGTTCAGGAAGCCGGCGATGGCATCGGCCAGGGCGGCTGGATCGCCGGTCCGGCCAGCATACACGCCGAGAGACCCCAGGTACTCTCGGTTCTGCGGTGCGTCGAAGGCTACGGTGGGCAGTTCCATCGCCATGTATTCCAGTATCTTGCCGCAGCCCTCGGTAGCGGAGAGCTTGGGCGCCACGGCGATATCGCCCAACGCCAGGTGGGCGGGGGTTTCCTCGCGGGGGACCTTTCCCCTGAAGATCACCCGGTCGCCTACGCCAAGATCTGCCGCCATTTGCCGGTAGTGTGGCTCGCCAGGGAAACCACCGATCAAGAAGCAGATTTCGACCTCACGTTCCTTGAGGATGCGGGCGGCTTGCAGCAACTGAGGGATGCCCTGGTGATCGGCCAGGAGTCCCAGGTAGACGGCGACCGGCCAGCCGGTCGGCAGGCCCAGATGCGCCCGCCGGGCCGCGACTTCATCGGGGGTCAGCACATCGGGACGGAAAAAGCTCATGTTGACGCTATCAGGCAGCGGTTGGACACGGTAAGAGTCACAGTTGAAGTACTGCTCCAACAACACTGCTGCCTCGTTGGTGCTCGTGAGGATGATGTCGGGGAGTTGGTCTATACGCATTTCCAACAGTCGCACCCAGCGGTACAACGGCCCTTCAGGGTTGAGGAAGTGTTGGTCCACCATCTCACTGGTCATACTGCCCTGGAGGTCGGCCACGAGCGGCACGTGCAGAAGTCGGCTCAGGAAGTAGCCGATGAGGGCTCCCTCGTGCAGGTGACCATGGACGATGTCGAAGCGACGGCGCAACACAGTTTTCAGTCCAGTCCAGCCCAGGAATATGTCAAAGGCGATTCTGTGCAGTGAAGAACCTACCTCATAGTCTGCACGCCAGGGCGTGGGCCGGGTGCGTACGATCTCCAGATCTGGCAGGTCTCGCCCCAGGTAATAGGTGATGATGGTGACCTTGTGGCCCAGTTTTTGAAGCGCCCTTACCTCCTCCACAATGCGCACGTGAGCGCCGTAATCGGAGAAGAACGACCCAGGGGCGATCATCAAGATACGAAGGTTCTCGTTCAACGCTCTTAACCTGGTGGGTAATGTTAAGGTGTGAGCTACCCCTTGCGGGGGTGGTCTGCTCCCTCACTCCGCCGGGCGGGCCTTTCGCCGAAGAGCATGTGCTTAAAATGCTCGCCCGCGGTAGGTACGTGGTCCATTCTGACGATGCTTTCTTGGCCCCACAACCCTTGTTCCCGCTCCTGGATCCAGCGTGCTCGTGACTCGGTGGCTGTTGCGAAAACCTCCTCCAGCGGTTCAGCGTCATCCTGAGCCAGCAGGTCGCGCAGGTGCACCAATTCGTTCAAGAGGACATTGAGCCGACCTAGAATGTTCTCGCGGTTGAGGAAGGCGGCGGCGTGACGCTCGTGGACGTCATCGGCAGCCTTGGTGGTGGCAGCGAAACGATGACCAGCGAACTTGCGCATCTCCTGCCAACCGGGGGTATCCACGGTGGCTCGCAGCAGTGCGATGGCCAGTAAATCGGGGAGTCCCTCGATGCCAGCCTGCAGTCCGTCGTGCTCGATGGCGTCAATGAAGAAGGGATGGGCCCCAAGCATCTTAGCCAGTCCGGCGAAGACTTCAATCGCTGCGCCAGAGCTTCCGCTCGGGGTGGTGAAGCAATAAAGCGCGTCCGTCAGCAGATCGGCTCTGGCCACCTCCACCTCTTCCGAGGAACCGAGGCCGACGACGGCCGGGTTGAGAATGGGGTGACCACCGACGAAGAAGACGTTCTCCGGCAGCAACTCCTCGGCCCAGTGCATCACCGGGGCCTTGAGGCGCGCGGTGTCGGTGACGAGGCAGCCAGGCTGAAGGTGCGGCGCGATGGCAGTGAAAGTTTCGCGCAAGCGAGTGAGCGGCACGGCGACGATAACCAGATCAGCATCTTTGCATACCCGATCCAGCTTGCGTTCCACCCGATCAAAAGCCCCCTGGGCCTGCGCCAGTTTGGCCGCCACAGCCTCGGCGTCGTAGCCGATGATCCTGGGTGGCTCTTCCTGCGCCTTCAAACCCAGAGCGATGGAGGCGGTGATACAGTCAACGCCGATGATGGCGACTCGTCTGATATTCATCCTGATATTCCCCTCTCAATTCAGGTTATCGGCTGCTTGCAACGCAGCCAGCAACTGATCCTCCTCAGTTTCATAACTCGCCAGCCTGTCCTGGTGTCGCCAGATAAGAGCGACGGTCAGAGGTGAGCAGCCAGCCTCCTGGGCCCAGCGTGCCCCCGTTCTTGGATGCTGGGCGTGAACGACGAAAGGGCGGCGCCAGCCCCGCGGCTCTCCCCAGCTCAGGCGGGCCAGCAGACGCGGCGCAAAGCGGTTCAGAAGCACGATGCTCGCCCGCTGCCACAGAGATAGCTGGGCGGCGGCCTTGCCCACGTCGTGCAGGAGTGCCGCCGCCAGAAGTTGTGGATTCGTGTGGCCTGCCTGGCGGAGCGTGTGGTACACTTCCAGGGCGTGGCGCTGATCCTGGATGGCCTGACGGCGGAAAAGGGCTCGTGCTCCCGGCGTCAGAGTGCGTGTCGCCTGCTCCACCTCCTCCTCTGGGACCCGGGCGATCAGCGCCCGGAGAGACTGTCCCACACGGTAGCGGATCGTCTCTACCATCTCGTGTCTCAGTACACCACCAGTGCGCGGATCATGAAGTCGAAGAGCGGATTGATGATCAGGCTGAGTACGCCCACTCTTGATAGAAGGTACAGGATCAGCATCAGCCCTGCTCCTCCGAACTGTTCCATGCGATCCATTGCACTGGCCCACGCCGGTGGCAGCAACCAGGCTAAGACACGCGAGCCATCGAGCGGTGGGATGGGGATCAGATTGAAGAGCATCAGGATCAGGTTGATCAGTATGAAGTTGATCAGGACACTCTGCAGACTGATTATGGAAGCGCCACTCGCATAGAGGCTCAACCACCCCATCCGAAATGGAATCGCGGCCAGCATGGCCAGAACCAGATTGGAGAATGGCCCAGCCACACTCACCAGCGCCCAACTGGCACGCATATTCCCGCGCAGGCGATAAGGGCTCACAGGCACCGGCTTCCCCCATCCAAAGCCGAAAAGCACCAAAGACAGTGCCCCAATCGGATCGAGATGGGCCAACGGGTTGAGAGTCAGGCGACCGCGCATGGCAGCCGTATCGTCCCCCAGTTGGTAGGCTGCCCAGGCATGTGCCCATTCGTGGACGGGCATACTTGTCAGGAACAAAATCGCCAGCGTGATTAGTCTACTCGGATCAAATATGTTCAGACCCAACGTTTCCACCTTTACCAATCAGCATAGGCAGCGGCAGCGCTGCTTTCTGTGTTCATGTATATTTTACAATTATAGCACGGTTGGCGGAAAGGGGCGAACGTATCTCAGCATCGTGCCAGAGAAACGCTCTCCTTGTGCGCGGACGAGGCCGGAGTTCAACCTCAAAGGAGCGCGTCGCATCTTCCAGGAGCGGAGGCAGCAGGGCAAGGCCCAGTCGCGGCATGAGTAGCCGGAGTTTCGGCTTCGCTTCCATAGATAGCATAGTGCGGCCTCCTCGTCCAGGCGCTCTGTGATCCATCACGCAGCCTGCTCGATACGCATGATGACATTGCCCGCCGGGTCGGGACAGATGACGTGGCAATCTTGCTTTAGCCAGTCCCCATCCTCAAGAGGGCGCTGCTTGGCCGGAAGTAACGGCAGGGCGGCGTGTAGAGCGTAGAGACAAAAGTGACGCTCGGCCGGGATGTACAGCCGCCCGCTGCGCAGGATGAAATGATCCCCCGGCCTCATCCCGGAAGTGCACTTCCCCCTGACCTCCTCCACCACCACGCGCAGGCTCCGCAACCTCCCCTCAAACCCCTCCCCGCCCCCCTGCTCCTCCGCTCCCCTGCTCCCCCGCCCCCCTGCTTCCTTCTCCACCTTTCCCACCCGCTCGATCTTGAAAACTACTCGCCCGTCCGGGTCAGGGCACTGGACGTGATGTACCCGCCACATCCAATCCTCGTTCCTCTCCTCAGTGATTTCCCTCTCCTTGGGCGTGATGACCGGCAGCAGACTCTGCAGCGCATACAGGCACACGTGGCCACTGCCGGGAATGCGGATGTCTCCGTCGCGCACGGTGAAGTAGTCGCCCGGCTTCATCGGCGGATCAGCCGTGCACGCTCCTAGCACTTTGGCAACGGTGATCTTTAATTCATACATCGGTAGACTCCCCTAGCAATTCGGCCACTAACTCTGACGACGAGACAACTCTCAGCAGCGGATAAAGCGGGTTGCGACGGTAAAGATTCAACGTCTGCTCGTGAATGCTCTCAGAGTAAGAGGTCGAGCAATCCTCCACAAAGACCGCCTTGAAATCGTGGCACAGGGCATCCATAACGGTCGTCAGGACACAATAATGCGTCGCCACCCCGCCGACAGCGCAGAGGGTCACTCCCCGTTCCCGCAGCCATCGGTCGAGCTTGGTCCCGAAGAAGGCCGAAAACCTCGGCTTGGGTAGCCATAAGTCTTCCTCCGGCCTATAATCTAGCGCGTCTGCCACTTCCGCTCCTTCCGTTCCCGCCAGTGAGAAAGGCTCCAGACGACCTGTGAATATGAAATCCTGGCGATGATAGGCATCCGTGGAAAAAATGACCGGCCATCCCTGCTCTCTAAATACGCCGATCAACTTGTTAATAGGACCAACGATTCGCCCGGCGAGAGATGTGATAGGATAGCCTTTACTTTCGTCGAGATTGTCCCTGACCATATCTACAATCAGAAGAACTGGCCTTTCTTCGCTTCTATTTACCATCTTCCCTCCCCGCGTCGGTAAGTTGGTAGATTGGTAGGCTGGTCCGGCACACCAATTTACCAGCCTCCAGTCCCAACTCCTCCAGTTTCTCCTCCGTCGGCAACCCGGTCTCCACGTCCCAGCCCCGGGCGCGGTAGTATTCGTCCAGCATAGGTTCCAGCTCCAATACTGACCCGGTGCTGGGGCCACTTCCCTCGGGCAGCGGCTCTTCCAGGAAACGCCGGGGCAGCGTGTCATCTTTGCGGGTGATGCCCTCGCGAGCGATGAACAACCGCTCCAGGTTCACGATGCGCTCGCCGATCCGCCGCACCTCTTCACCGGTGACGTCCCAGCCGGTGGCAGCCCGAAGCAGTTCCGCCGTTCCCTCCCAGTCCAGCACTTCCATGTTGTTGTAGGTGTTCTTGCACACCCCCGTCGAATCAGCGATGGCCGCCATCTCTTCAAAATGCTTGACCACCAATCCCTTGCCCTTGTGCTCCAGGCGGAAGGCTGTCTCCGGGATACCGTAGCGCCGAATGCCTTCCTCCGGGTCGTTGGAGAACTCAAACCAGGGCTCCGAGCGCAGATGATCGGCGCCGCGGCTGGCGACGGCGTTGCCCAGACCGTAGGCCTTGATCGTCCGCACGTCCGCCTGGAACACCTCCAGTCCCTTGCCGTGCATGGCGATCTCTTCCGAGCCACGTCCCAACCGCTCGGCTGCCTCCTTGACCCCATCGGCCAGGAAATCGCCGAAACCTTCCCGGCGGGCCACTTTGTGAATCAGGGCCATGATGGCCTCGCCGTTGCCCCAGGTGAGGTCAAGCCCGTCCGCCTCCTCGCGGGAGAGTATCCCCCGCTCGTAACACTCCATCGCCCAGGAAATGACCTCGCTGAGGGCGATGGCGTCCAGGCTGTAGCGGTTGGTCAGGTCAATACACTTCAGTGCCAGCGCCAGATCGGAGTTGCCCACCCGGGCGGTGAAGCCGGCCAGCGGTTCGTACTCTGGTCCCTCGAACCGTAGGTCAGGGAAGCGCTGGTCGTCTACCACCAGGAAGCGGCTGCAGGGGATGGTGCAGGCAAAGCAGGCCTTGCTCTTGACCTTGTACAGCGCCTCGATGGCCTCGCCGCTTACCGCGTCGGCCCCTTCAAAGCAGCCCTGCTGGAAGTGGCGCGTGGGCAGGCCGGCGATGCTATTCAGGGCCTTGATGAGTTTGGTGGTGCCCAGGCGACAGCGAATCTCGTATTCGGCGTGGTTGTAGATAGTCTCGTCCAGCCGCTCGATGAGTTCGTTGAAGCGGGTCATGTCGGCCACGGGGAAGGACCCGGCGCCGCGCACGGCCACCCCCTTGAGGTTCTTGGAACCCATCACCGCGCCCATACCCGTGCGCGCCGCCGAGCGGTTGAGGTTGGTAAACACTCCGGCAAAGCGCACCCCGTTCTCCGCCCCCTGGCCGATGGCAGCGACCTGGACGCGCGCGTCGCCGAGTTCCTGCCGGATGGCCGCAGTGGTCTCCCACACGTCCTGGCCCCACAACTCGCGGGCGTCCCGCAGCTCCACCACGTCGTCCTTGATCCACAGGTAGACCGGGTGGACCGCCCGTCCCTGGATGATGACCTGGTCGTACCCGGCGAACTTGAGTTCGGGGCCGAAGAACCCCCCGGCGTTGGAGTCGCCCAGGATGGAGGTCTGGGGGGACATAGCGGTGATGTTGAACCGTGCGCCGCCAGGGAAGAGCGTCCCCACCAGCGGGCCTGTGCCAAAGACGAGTATGTTCTCTGGCGAGAGGCCGTCGGTGTGGGCCGGCAGTTCGTCCCACAGCCGCTTCACGTTCAGCCCCCGCCCGCCCAGGAAGGCCCGCGCCAGGTGTTCCTCGGTGGGGTGGCGGTGGATGGTACCGTCGGTCAGGCTGACCCGTAGGATGGTGCCGCCGTAGCTATGCATAGTGATTCGCTCCTTCAACGGCCAATCTCTCCTGCCTCGCTCGCGCCCCTGCTCTCGTCTCCTCGTACACAATCGCGCCCGTGACGCAACGCTTCACGCAGGCAGGATCACCCCCGCACAGGTCGCAGATGAGCGGCAAACCGGTCTCCGGGTGCAGGGCCACCATGCCGAAGGGGCACGCATCCACGCAGGCCGAGCAGCCGATGCAATCGTCGGGGTGCGGAAGGGTAGCCCCCGTGACCCCATCTCTGTACAGCGCCCCGGCGGGACAGGCCGCCACGCAAGGCGCGCGCCGGCACAACCGACAGACGTGGGGATGATCTATCCCCAAAGGTTCGATCTTGGTCACCCGGATGCGGGCCGTCACAGTGCCAAACCGTCCCTCGTGCTGGGCCACGCAAGCTACCTCACAGGCTCGGCAGCCGCTGCAGACGTCCTCACGAACCAGAATCCGTTTCAAGATTTCTCCTCGACACCGAGCGTCTGCACCTTTTCTTCCGTGATGTCAAATCGAATGTTGACGGCTGCTAATTCGCCCACCAGCCGGTCAAACAGTGGACCGGTGACGACCTGTTCCGGCGGCAGCATACCGACGGCTTTTAGGTCGCCGCGCGCGATCATGCGGGCCACGATGGCCCCGGTGAAGGCCGTCGTGCGGGCCATGGAGGTGAAGCCCAGTTCTTCGTCGTACCGGTCCACCATCTCGACCTTGTACTGTCGCGGTCGCCCTTCTTTTTCGCCCACTGCCTCCACACGAAAAACCGTGATGTCCCTCTCGCCCTCCTCCAGCCGGACGCGGGGGTATAGCAGCGTGTCGAGCAGTTTCTTGGGCGTCACCTGGACGCCGTCCACCTCCACCGGCTCCTGGCTCAGTAGCCCCATCTCTTTGAGCACCGTCACTTTGGCCGCATAGCCGGGCCAGCGGACGGTCTTCTGAGTGCCGACCCGCAGGTCTTTTAGCGCGGGCAGTTCCAGCAGCCAGGGCATGAACCCCTCGTGCCAGGCCTCACACTCGCCCACGGCGGGGAAGACGACCGGCTCCACGCCGGAATAGCGAGGCACCGGCTTTAGCTGCCCATTCTCGATGACGAGGGCATCGCTCTCCCTCAGCGGCAACTGCCGCCCGCCAAAGACGATCTTGTACCCCAACGGCGGGGCAGGCTGCTCTGGAATCCCGCCGCACTTGATGTGCAGTTCGTCCACTCGATCCAGCTTTTCGGCCAGGTAGCGGGCCATGATCTCGGTGAGGCCCGGCTCCAGCCCGCACCCCAGGACGACGAGGCTCTTTGCGGCCTCGACCTGCCTCCGGAGTTCGGGCAACTGGTTGCGGTCGAGCCAGGTCAGGTCCACGAGCGGCGTCCCGGCCCGCGCCGCCGCCTGAATCGCCAGAATGCTTGCCGCTCTGGGGAGAGCGCCGACGGCAACGTCGAAACCGGCCATCAGTTCAACCGTCGCCGGTTGATCGCTCAGATCAAGGCGGGTGGAGGCAAGCTTCTCGTTGCCTGGCAAGCCGGCGAGCTTGTCCATACAGGCATCCAATTGCTGCCGGCTTCTGTCGCAGACGACGACCTGCGACACGTCGGGATCGGACAGCCCATTGAAGGCTGCCGCCGGGCCCATCAGGCCGCTACCTAGAACCAAGATTTTCACCGTCAGATTGTACCTCCGTTTGTATTTGTGCTACCTCGTGGAATGCGGCGCACTGTCTACCACCTGATGCACCGCCCACGCGCAATGACCACGGCCAGGCCGTCAAAATGCATTCCCGCTTCGATGGCGGCTCGAACGTCCTTACCACGGTCCAGGTCAACTACGCGCACCTCCCCGGCCCCGGCCTCGCGGGCCAGAGCGGCCAGGTCCACTGCGCGCCGAGGTTTTCCCCGGGCGTCCACGCGGCTGGCCGGGTGGGGCTGCCCGCCCGAAAGCGCGGTCGTGCCGTTGTCGAGCAGCAGCACCAGCATCCTGACCCCCACCCGCGCCGCGTCCACCAGCCCGTTGAAGCCGGAGTGCAGGAAGCTTGAGTCGCCGCACAACGCGATGACCCGCTTCCCTGTGTTGCCCTTCGTCTGGCTCAGGGCGATCCCGGCCGCCACCCCGATGCTCGAGCCCAGGCTGTGCTTGACATCTAACAGTTCGTAGGGCGGCAACTGGGCGCGGACCATACAGCCCGGATCGCCGACGACGATGACCTCATCGCGTCCCCCCAATTGCTCGACGACCTCCAGCAGGGCATCGAAGGTGGGGATGTAGGGGCAACCTTCGCAGAGCGGCTGCCGGCTGGGCCTGGCCCGCTCTGTCTTCCCCTCGGTGGGCAGCGCCAGTCGAGGCGCGAACCGGTTCAGCGCGGCTGCGATGTGGGGGGCAAACAGCTCGCCAGCGCGGGGGACGTGGCCGGTGTCGCGGCCATAGATGGGCAGGGCAAGCCCTTGCGCGGTCGCCCGCACGGCCCGTTCCACCAAGGGGGCGGTTTCCTCCAGGACGAGGACCGACTCCAGCGACCGTAAAAAGCCCGTCACCCGCCGCACGGGCAACGGGTGAAAGGTTCCCAACCGCAGGATGCGCAGCTCAGGGGGAACACCACCGCCGAGCAGGTCTAGGAGCTTTTGGTAGGCGAACCCGGCCGCGACCACACCCTGTGTCCCCTCCCCCTCCACCTCGTTGAACGGCGAGCCCTCGAAGTGGCTGCGAACCTCGCCCAGCCGTTGGAGCATTTGGCGGTGGCGGTCCACGACGTTGATGGGCAGCACCACCCAGCGCATGAACTCGCGCCGGAAGGAGGGAGGCGGCGCGCTTTGAATCCCCTCCTCGACAAGCCCGGCCTCTTCGGCCAGGACGAGCGCGCGGGTGATGCGCACGATGACCGGCAATCCCACCCCCTCCGAAAGCTGAAACGCCCACCGCATCGCGGCGCGTGCGTCGGAGACGGTGGTCGGTTCGAGCAGGGGGAGTTCAGCCGCCAGCGCCACGCTCCGGCTGTCCTGCTCGTTCTGCGAGCCCCAACTGCCGGGGTCGTCGCCGACGAGGATGACGAATCCGGCGTTGCAGCCGGAGAGGTTGATCGCCATCAGCGGGTCGAGCGCGATATTGAGCCCCACGCTCTTGACGCACAGGAGCGAGCGCGTCCCACCCAGGGAAGCGCCAAAGGCCATCTCGGTGGCGACTTTCTCGTTGCTGGTCCACTCGACCCGCACCTCGTCAGGCGAGGTCAGCTCCAGGATGCTGTTGACGACGGAGGTAGCCGGTGCACCGGGATAGCCGGTCACCAGCGGGACGCCGGCCTCGATAGCACCCCTGGCCAGGGCGTAGGCTCCAGAAATACGTTCGCTCAGGTCTTGCATCCTTCTCTGGGTCCGTGACCGTCTAACGAAGCTTCGCCTCAAACCAACGAGAGAAGAGATATGGGACACGGATTAACACGAGCTGCGCACACGGATTACTTCTCCATCCGTGTTTTCCGTGTTCGTACGTGTCCGAAATCTTGCTCATCTGCGGAGGATCTTGGGCATCAAAGGTTCAGCCCCTGGTACAATTCCGAAGTCATTCTCAACCACGCGCTCCGGGCTTTTCGGTCGAACGCTCAGCCGAGCGGCAGCCTGACCTGGAAAATGCTCCCCTCCCCTACGCTGCTCCGCACAGTCACCTGTCCTCCGTGCGCCTCGACGATTTCTTTGACCAGTGCCAGTCCCAGGCCAGTACCACCGTAGCGCCGGGTCGTGCTGCCGTCCACCTGGTAGAAACGATCAAAGATGCGCTTCAACTGTTCCCGTGGGATACCGATGCCGGTGTCAGCCACTTCCAACATCACGTTCGCCTCATCTTGCCACAGGCGCACGGTTACGCTGCCCCCGGCCGGGGTGAACTTGAAGGCATTGCCGAGCAGGTTGTTCAACATCCGATACAGATAATCGGGCTCACCAGACACCTGGGGCAGGTCGGACGCGATTTCTGCTGTCAAGCACAGCCCGGCCTGTTCCGCGGCGACCTGAAAATCGGTCAACAGTGGGCGAATCAGATCGGCCAGATCAACTGGCTCTCGCTTCAACTCTTGCGCCTCTATCGCCAGGATGGCGGTGAGGTCGTCCACTAGCTCGCTCAGCATACGCACGCGGCGGACGATGGCGGTCACTGGTTCTCGCTGGTCGGGTTGTAGCTCGCCCAACACACTGCTGTCCAGCAGCTCGGCATATCCCTGGATGATCGCCACGGGGGTGCGCAGTTCGTGGGAGACGTTCTGGATGAACTGGTCTTTGAGGCGGTCTAGTTCCCGCTGTTGCTCCAGGGTGCGGGTCAGAGCGGCGGCGCGTTGCTGCTCCTCGGCATACAAGCGGGCATTCTCGATAGCGATGGCCGCAGTCGCAGCCAACGGCTCCAGCAACTCCAGGTCCGCCAGCTTGAACCGATCTACCTCTCTATCCACCACCTGGAGCACGCCGATCACATCCTGTCTAACCCGCAACGGCACGCTGAGGATGGAGCGTAGCCCCAGGCTGGTCGACTCATCCACACCTTCGAAATAGTGCTCGTCGGTTCTTGTATCCGGCACAATCTGGCTTTCCCTGGTGCGAGCCACCCAGCCGACCACTCCCTCGTCCAGCGTCAGACGCCAGCCGCGCACGCTCTCGCTTTGGGGGCCAGTGGCCTGCCGGCAGACCAGTTCGTCCGTCTCCGGGTCGATCAACCAGACTGAGCAGGCGACCACATTCAGCAGATGACGCACCTCGTCCAAGACGTTGATGAGCACTTGATCCAGATCGAGCGTCGAGCTAAGAGCCCGACTTGCCTGATTGAGCAGTGCCAGATTTCTATTGGCGATGCGCAAGTCAGTCATGGTTCGTTGCCAAGTCTGAGCCAAGAGTGCTGATATCAGAGCTACCAGGAAGAGTCCAACTATCGCTGGAGTGGGCACCGCCACACTCAGGCGAAGCGCAACCACAGCAACTGCCAGACTGCCAAGGCTGGCCACGACGAGACTCGTGTAGGGGTGTAAGAGAATGCTCGCCACGACAACCGGAAGAGCGAAAATGGTCAGGCCGCGCCCACTGACTATCTGCTGTGGCGTGTTGCTGAACAGAGCCGCAACAAGTATGAGTAGCGCGAAGAGCCATCCGGCCAACCGCGACGAGAAGCGATTCACCACAAAGACGAGCGCATTGCTCAACAGCATAGCCGCGACGGCGGTATGCAGCATAGTGATATCGTCTCTGTTGTCAGTTCCACTGAAGGCATCAGCCACGCTGCCCACCATCAGTCCCAGCAATGCTGTCACCGTCGTGACCACCAACAGAATGTTGACCAGTCGCCGCCTGCGCTCTTCATCAGTGGCATCCAGCGGTATGGAGAACATTCGACGCGCTTCTCGCAATATCCTATTCACGCCCGTGTACCTCCTCAAGATGCCATCCGGCGAAGATGAAGCTGTTTCCGCTCGCCACTTTCACCCCCTTCGATTCCTGCGAACTACCCTTGCAGCCGCTTCAGCACCGCTGAGTCCAGTTCGGGGGACTGGTGGCTGTCCAGGCGCACGTCACTATCACGCTGGGTGGCGGCCCACCTCGATTATAGCCCAATGGTAGCGCTGGCGCAAGCACTCTGTTCGCGACCGTGCGGCCTCATCAACAGTTTTCAGACACCCTCTTAGAGTGCAACTGGGGTACTGAGCTATCCACGCCGAGACAGATATTGTTGGTGGGGCACACCTCCAGCACCACTGGCGTTCGCGTAGGTACTCCACCAGCGCGGAATCCTCCCCGCAACGCACGCCGTGCCCCAACCGGTCGGCATGCAAGCTGTGCAACGCCGCCCACATACTCTCGGGTCCCAGCATCTCGCCCGCGTGAGGGACGCGAGGCAAACCAGCCTGCCGCGCTCGCTCGAAGAGCTGCGGGGGGGAACTCTGCTTCGCTGCCGCCCAGCCCCAGCGCCACGACGCCCCGGTCCCTGGCGGCCAGCGCGATTTCTACTACCTCACCCTGCGTCTCGGGGTGGTCGCGGCTGATGTCGAAAACCCAACCCCAGTCTACGCCAAACGCGGGGTGCGCCTGGGCCCACCCCGCGTTCAGCCCTTCCAGGATGACCTGCCAGGGTAGGCCGGTGTCTCTTTGATTGGAGGCGATGGCAAAGGTCACCTCGGCGTAGCGAATGTGCTGGCGGGCACAGTCGCTGCCAAACTCGTAGGCGATCAGGCGATAAATCTGATCCCCCGCACCAACAACGCTACCGAGCAGGTCATCCGCCACTTTGACCAGCACTATCAGAACTTTTGTGGCTTCGAGAACCTCGAAACGGCTCGCATCTACGTTGCCGTCTTCGAGAAGGTTTACCGTTTCACTCCCTTGACCCAGGATGGCCGCCCGGAGTTGCGGGGCAAGTGTCCCTTGGAATTAGCTGGCTACGAGGTCGCCAAGTGGCCAACGGCGCAGATTTGCCGGGGCTGGGCCTTCCAATGGCCCACTCCAGCCTTCCAGGAGCTTGTCCCAAATGCGTGACGCTCCCATCCCCTCCCATTTGTTCTATAGCAGAGATATGATATAATCGCCCTGTAAATCTCAGGCAAGGTTTGACATCAGAGCAAGTAAAGGAGGTCAGCAGTGGAAATCACCAGCAGGCAATTCAAGCGCTGCGATCTGGTCGCAGCAACCGGTCGCATTGATAGCAACACCGCGCCACAACTGGCAGAGGCCTTTGATGCAATCAACGGAGCAAATCGATTCAGAATCGTGCTTGATATGAGCGGAGTGGATTTTATCTCCAGTGCCGGTTTGCGGGTGCTGATCAGCACGCAGAAGATATGCAAGCGCTGGAATCGAGGGGAACTGGTCCTGGCTAGTGTGCCGCAGCGGATCTACGAAGCTATGGATCTGGCGGGATTCTTGCCGCTGTTCAAGCTCTGCGGTGATGTTACCGAGGCGGTCGGGAGTTTCTAGCCTCAACTGCCTTTCCGGCACAAAACGTGAAGCGTAAGGCAAGGACGCCTCTGCCTTGAGGCCAGATTACGCTTCACGTTTTACGTTTTAACATGGACACCTCGCAGACCCGTACGTTTCCTGGTCGGTTCGACAGTTTAGCCGCCATCGGCGAATTCACCACCCGCGCTGCTGAGGCTGCTGGCCTTGACGCTCGCGCCGCCTACGCGGTCCAGATGGCAGTAGACGAGGCCTGCAGCAACATCATCGAACATGCCTACGGCGGCGAAGACCGTGGTGACATCGAGTGCACCTATTGCATCAATGACGACGGATTGACCGTGATCCTCCGCGACCACGGCTGTCCCTTCGACCCCACCTGTGTACCCGAACCGGACCTTCACGCCAGCCTTGAGAACCGCGAAACGGGTGGCTTAGGGCTCTACTTCATACGCCAACTGATGGATGAAGTCCGTTTCGAGTTCACACCGGATTCGGGCAACGTCTTGACGATGATGAAGCGCAGGAAGGCCCCATCTTGAGCAACCAGCCACAGCTCTCGCTGGTGCGCACAGTCAGCGCCCAGGTCGCCCAGGTTCTCGACCTGGAAGAACTCGCCCGTCGCGCGACGAGCCTGATCCTCGATACCTTCAAGTATTACCACGTGGCTCTCTTTATCCTGGAACCAGGCCAGGAGACCCTGCACTGCTGGGCCAGTGCTGGCCCCACGCGCCCCCAGTCCGGTGCGGGCGAGGAACCTTCTGTCTTGCAGGTCCTGCTAGGCGAGGGAATCATCGGCCACGTGGCTCAGACCGGCGTAGAGATCATAGCCAGAGACGTGAGTCGCGAGCCCCATTATCGCCACATAGACGTACTGCCCGAAACTCGATCCGAGGTAGCCCTGCCACTGAAAATCGAGGAGCGCGTGCTGGGCGTGCTCGATGTGCAGAGCGACCAGCGGGATGGCTTCGACGAGACCGACGTGCTCGTCCTGCGCGCCCTGGCAGACAACATCGCTATGGCCGTGGAACACGCCCGACTCTATGGCTACCTCCGTGATCGCAGCGAGCAACTCTCGGCCGTGGCCGAGGTCAGTCGCGCCGTCGCCTCCATACTCGACCTGGATACCCTCCTGGACCGGGTAGTGAGGCTCATTCGCGAACAGTTTGGTTACCCTTTCGTTCATCTTCTCACCGTAGACCCTGCTCGAGGGCAAATTGTCTACCGGGCAGGCAGCGGCCCTCGTGGCAAAGTGTTGCAGGAGGAGGGGCTGGTCTGCAGGCTGGAAGATCCCGAGGCCATCGTCCCCTGGGTGGCCTGCCATGGGGAGACGGTGCTGGTCAACGACTTGAGCCGCGAGTCCCATTATCGCCCGTCGGAGTTTTCCGAGGCTGAGGCCCTCTCTGAACTGGCCGTGCCCCTCGTCTTCGGCGACAAGGTGCTGGGCGTGCTCGATGTGCAGAGCGACCGCCCGGATGCCTTTGACAACGACGACCGCTTCCTGCTCGAAGCTCTGGCCGACAGCGTGGCCATCGCGATTCGCAACGCCAATCTCTACCGCTCCGAACGCTGGCGGCGTCAGGTCGCCGACAGCCTGCGGGAGGTGGCTGGCCTCCTCTCCGCCGACGTGGCCCTCGACCAGGTGCTCGAAGCCATCCTGACCGAACTGGAGCGCACGCTTCCCTGCGACGTGGCTGCCATCTGGCTCTTGCGCGACGACGACCTGTGCCTGTCCGCCGTTCACGGCTACGAGGCAGAGATGTGCATCAGCGACCTTCCGCTCGAGGCCGGCTCCTGGCTCAGCCAGGTGCTGAGCGCCGATCAGCCCGTCATCCACACCCCCCAGTCCCCCCCCGAGCCGCTGGGAGCCACCCTGGGGTTTCCGTCCGATTACTCCGCGATCGCTGCGCCGCTGCGCGCGGGCGACCGGCGGCTAGGCGTGCTGACTCTGACCCATCACACCCCCGGACGCTACGGGACCGAGTCCCGGGCCATGACGGCCGCCTTTGCCAGCTACGCCGCCGTCGCCATCGAAAACACCCGCCTCTACCAGGAAGCCCAGGAGCTGGCTCGCATCTCGACGGCGATGCTTCGGGTGACCGAAGCGACCCAATCGCTGGCCACCCTCGACGAGGTACTTGAGACCATCGTCCACCTGGTGCCGATGCTGGTCGGTGTAGACCGATGCGCCATCATCCTGTGGGATGAACCCGCCGCAGTCTTTGTTCCGGCCGCGGCTTTCGGGCTCACCCCAGCGCAGCAGACCACCTTTGATCAATGGCGCGTCGCGCCGGGCGACGAGCCGGCTTTCGACGAGCTGCGCCGAAATAAAGCCCCCATCTTCATCTACGACGTGGAAACCGACTCCAGATTGCTGGGCCCGGTCGTCTGGGAGCTTGACTTCGAGTCGCTGCTGTTACTGCCCCTTCTCGCCCAGGGTGAGGTGGTGGGGGCGATGCTGCTTGATTATCCGAGCGATTGGTTCGAATTCGACAACGTGGAGCGTCTCCACGATGAACGACTGGTGATCATCCAGGGAATCGCCCTCCAGACGGCCGCCGCCATCGAAAATACCGGGCTGCGGGAAGCACAGCAAGAAGAAGCCTACGTGTCGGCTGCGTTGCTCCAGGTGGCGCAGGCAGTGGCCAGCTTGAACAATCTGGATGACATCCTGGGCACCATCGTCCGCATCACACCCATCCTGGTCGGCGTGCAGCGTTGCATCATATTCTTGTGGGACGATGAGCGAGCCATCTTCCGTCCGGCACAGACCTACGGAGTTCCCCGTGATGCAGAAGCGACACTCCTGGCCCGGCGCTACGCGCCTGGCGATTTTCCCCTCCTCGACGCCGTCCGTGAGCATGATCGCCAAGTTATCTACTCTCCAGACACTCCTGACGAGAAAAACAATCAGATTCCGCCCGACTTTGCCGCCAGTTTCATGCCGACTCCTGCCGAGGCCCCACTCTCCTCGCTGCTGGCTCTCCCCCTCTCAGTGAAAGGCGACGTACTCGGCGTGATGATACTGGAGGAAGGCGACACGTCGCGTCGCTTCCGCCAGAAAACAAGGCGGTTGGAGATCATCAACGGGATCGCGCACCAGGCGGCCCTGGCCATTCAGAGCGATTTGCTTCAGCAAGAGATGGCCGAGCGCGAGCGACTGGAGCGCGAATTGCAGCTCGCCCACGAGATTCAGCGCACCTTCATACCCGAGCGATCGCCCAACCTGCCTGGATGGGAGCTGGCCTTTGCCTGGCGAGCGGCGCGCCAGGTGGCGGGTGATTTCTACGACTTCTTCGAGTTACCTGGCAAGCGGCTGGGTTTGGTCATCGCCGACGTGGCCGACAAGGGGATGCCCGCTGCTCTCTTCATGGCACTCACGCGCACCCTGATGCGGGCGGCGGCGCTGGAAGAACCGTCGCCGGCCACCGCCCTGGCCCGTGTCAACGACCTGCTTGTGCCCGATGCTCAGAGCGGCATGTTCGTCACCCTCTTCTACGGCGTTCTGTCGTTGGAGACGGGTGAGCTGGTCTACGCCAATGCAGGGCACAATCCGCCGCTGCTGTTGCGTTCCGGCACGGGGGAACTGGAACGACTTTGTAAAGGGGGAATGGCGCTGGGCGTTCTGGAGGTGGTCCAACTGGAGGAACGTGCAGTCCTCCTGGAGACAGATGACTGTTTGGTTCTCTACACCGACGGCATCACCGAGGCCTTTTCCTCAGAGGGCGATATGTACAGCGAAGAACGTCTGCGGGCGACTGTCCAGGCCGCTGACGGCCATTCGGCCCAAGCGGTTTTGGACGCTATTGACAGTTCAGTAATCGCCTTCATCGGTGACACACCTCCCTCCGACGACAGGACGCTCATGGTTCTCCGCCGGTTGAAATAGAACTTCGGAAGTCTCACAGACTTCCAAAATCTCAATGCCACGGCGCTTCTGGACAGAGCCAGCCAATTCAAATCACTCCACGAAGATTTCCACCCGCTCGTTGTCCTCTTCATCAACCACGTCCATAATCTTCCCTTCGACACCAGCCTGGACCGCCTCGACGAAGTCCTCCACCCTGACCTCTTCGCGGGCAAAGCGCGCCCCCATGCTGATGCCCACGTTGACCAGACTCCAGGGCATGCGCACGTCTATCTTCTGTCGCCCTGTCTCCAGGTCGGTCACCCTGATACGAAGCTGTTCCGGCCCCTTTCTTCGGCTGCCTGGCACAGGCTCCCCCAGGCGTTCCTTTTCCTTCAGAGCTTCGAGCAATCGGGCACCCTCCTCAGCGGTGATCTGCCCGCTCTGAATCATCCTCAGAACCTCTAATCGTTCCTCTGCTGTCGCCATCCGACACCTCCGCGATATATTTTAGCACAATCTCCAATGTCCACAACACAAAGAAGCAGCCACCTCAAAGGTAGCCGCTTCTGCGGGTGATGCCCCTGGCGCGATTCGAACGCGCGACCTTGAACTTAGGAGGTTCCTGCTCTGTCCGGCTGAGCTACAGGGGCTTGATGTAATTATAACACGCCACCTGCAGCGCGACAAGCGACCACCCCCTGGCCGCTCTCAGCGTCTGGAGACGCCTGCTACTCAATGGGATCTCAGGATCAGCGGCAGGTAGCAGGAGAAGAACTCGAAGAACTCGTGCGCTCCCCGGTCGTACCCTGCACCGTGGGGCCGGTAGACGTTCCGGAGGTCCTCGCCAGGCGCGCCGACCGGCGTACCGGTATCCACACAGGGCGAATCCTCCATCAGCCGGTAGTTGCGATTCTGTGGAGTGCGGAACAATGGGTCTGCGTCTATATTCCCCTCACCAGGCCAGCTCCCCTCAACGTCGGAGTAGGTGACGGTGATGGCAGCGCCGTGCTCCAGGTCTAGTTCAATCTCGATATCGTTACCCCAAAGGATGGTGTTGACCACCGTAGCTTTCCCCGCCCCCAGGCCGTAATGTCCCGTAAACTGAACTTCATACAGCCAAAGGCCGTGCCCGTTGTCCACCACTGTGTTGTTGATGATCTGCGAGACCGCACCATCTTTGACTGCAACACCGGTCGTGCAACCGTAGACCAGGTTGTTGACCAGGGTCGTGGAGATGTGATCTCCGATGGAGATGCCCTTGTCGCCGCAGTGGTGCAACTCGTTGCGCTCGATGACTGCCGAGGAGTCGTTCAGATCCAGACAGTCGTCCGAGACATCGTGGATGTGATTGTCCAGCAGCACCGCCGGTGTGACCATATGGCTGACTTCGATGCCCTCCAGCGGGTAGATGCCGTGCTGAACGTCGTAGATGTGGTTGCCCTGGACGAAGGCATACCCTCCGGTGACGTGCACTGCGTCGTTCTCGATGTCATAGATTTCGTTGCGCAGCAGGTAGATCGTCGGGTCGTACCCTTTCCAGGGATAGGTCTGGACGGCGACGCTGGCGTTGGTGTGGCGGATCACGCTGTCGGCGACGGTCACCCGCGAGCCGTAGGCCGAGACGCCCTGAGTGCGCGGATTGCTGATCACCTCGCGGAAGTACTCGATCACCGCGTGGCGGATGCGGTTATCCGCCTGAGTGCAGTCGAGCAGGATGCCGCCCCAGTAACCGCTCCCTTGTCGCGTGAAGACGATGGGTTGCGCTCCGGTGCCTTCCGCCAGCAACCGCCCACCCTCGTTCACCCGCAGCCAGCGATCCGCCTGGAACTCGAGCCGCACCCCCGGCTCGATGGTCAGCGTGACCCCGGCCGGCACGACGATGTCCTCGGTGATGACGTAGGGATAAGCGCTGGTGAAGAGCGTGGTGTCCTCCGTCAGCGTGCCGCCGTGGAAGGAGTCCCAATACACCGTGATGGTGTGGCTGTCCACCCCGTCGCTGACGACGAAAAGGTTGTCCCGCGTCCAGAGCGCGCTCGTGTAGCGATAGGTCGTCGCGGTGGGATACTGCACGCCGTCGGCGCTCCCGTTGACCTGGACGTCGCGCAGGGGGGAGCAGTCTCCCTCCAGCGTCACCACCCCGCTGGTGGTCGTGAAGTCTGCCCCGCCGTTGGTAGTGATGGAGAGTGTCTCATTGGGTATCTGGCTGTTCAGCGCCGGGATACGGTCGGCGACGTACTGCTTGAGCGCGTCCCGCTCCTCGCTGCTCACCACGCCGGGCAGCGCGTCAATGCGCGGGTACATCTCCGCCACCGAGAACTGGTCCGCCGCAATGGAGGCGATCTCCTGGTAGTACCAGCGCGTGAAATCCGGGTAGTTCAGGATGCGCTCCACGATGTCGCCGGCCAACCAGTTCGGCTCCCAGATGGAGTGAGTGGCATTCCCGAAAGTGGAGTCGTGATCCCAGGAGATGAGGATAAAGCGACCGTCGGACGGGCGGTGGTAGAGGAAGTAATCGTCGCCCTGCCCGACCCACAGCGCTCCCTCGTGGTTATCCAGCACTGCCTGGACGGCGAACCAGCGTAGCCACTGGCGCATGTCGGCCAGCGCTTCCGCGTCGGCGCGGAAGGTCTCGGCGGGGCTGTTGGTCAGCGCGTCGGTCAGCGCGATGACGTCGGAGTAGTCGTCGGCGTCCTGGTTGTTCTTCTTGAGGTAGTAGGGACGATAACTGTCGGCGTTAGGGCCGCGATAGCTCAGGTCGGCCCCATCCTGGCCGCGATAGAGGTTGCCGTTGTCGTCGCCGGGGAAGTGCGCCTCCAGAAAGTCATTGTCCACCTGCTCGACGTCCAGGTAGTCCCCCTCCCGGTTCTCGTTGATGTAGAGCGTCACGAAGCGGGTGTCTGGGGCCGGCAGCCCCACGCGCTGAAACAGGTCGTGGGTCAGCGCCTCCCGGGCCAACTTGTCGCTCACCAGGTTGATCCGCTCCCGGTCCTCGAACTCGTGCGCGTCGGGGAACTTGATCCGGTAGGGGCGGGGCCAGACGTTGCGGGAACTCTCGCCCCGGTAGCGCACGCCCACGTTGTAGAACACCTCCCCTCCGTAGGCAAAGGTCGCATCCAGCAGGACGTTAGAATAGAGATCGCGGGTGGTCAGCTCGGTTCGATTCTCCCGCGTCATAATGAGCCGGTAGATGGGCAGATCGCCGGTGGGGGGGGTATCTTCCACCTGGTAGAGGTAACTGACGGTGTAGGGGCGACCCTCGCGGTCGCCCCCTGGCGCACCGTCCGGCACAATCCGCTCGGCGCTTTCGTCGTCGGTGGCCGTGACGTAGAACTCAACGTACAACCCGTCCCCCTGAGCCGGGATGACAGCGGTGTAGAGATGGTCGCCGGCCACTGCGTCCCCGCCGCTGCCATCGTCCACCATCGCCAGCGTTGCATAGCCAGACACCCCTTCGGGGCGGTAGTGCAGGGTCACCGCTGCGACGCTGCTGTTGTCGTCCACCAGCGCCGTGACGGTCGCCGCCTGGCCGGAAGTGGGGAAGGCCGGGGTATGCGCCACGTCGGTGACGCAGGGGGGGATATTGCCGCTCGAGTAGACACTGTTCTGTGCGCCGGGGGTGCCCAGACCGGCGCCGGCCCCCCAGGAGCAGGGACGGTCGTTATCGAAGGCCGGGCTGATCAGTTCCAGCGAGGGGCCTTTGCCGTCGGGTGATTCGGGCCAGGGATGATGATCATCGTAGGTAACCTCGTCCACCGGCACACCCCCGGCATCCTCAAGCGCCACCCGCTCGCCGCCGTTGGAGAGCCGGCCACTCTCGAAGGGGCCCAGGACGCCCGTGATGCCGTAGACCGCCTCGACCGTGGCCGGGTCGTGGCCGACGACGAGGTAGCCGCCGGGAGGGATGGAGACGCCGGCCGGGAAGGTGTAGGCGATGCCATCGCTGAACCGCCAGCCGGACAGGTCCACGACGGCACTGCCGGCGTTATATAGTTCGATGTACTCCTCGCCGTGGTCATCGGAGGCGGGGTGGTATTGGAGCTCGTTGATGACAATCTGTGAGCCAGACTGGGCCACGACCGGCGCATCCGCCAACGCGCACGCCAGCACCAGGCCCGCAGTAGTCAGACCTCTCAGCCATCTGAGGTTTGGGATTTGGGGTTTGAGATTCAAGGTCTTACCCATCGCCCACCTTCATCAACTCGTCAACTGGCATCCGATCATCAGTATACCACAGTTGAGGGCATTTCGGAGCAACAGAGGCAGGCTTGACCAGGCTCGGCGCTGCCGGTATAATGATTGCACCGACATCGGTTCGCGTTGATAGCGGGTGGTGTGGGAAGGGAGTGGGGTGATGACACTAGACGAGATCCTCCGGGATATTCATGCTCTCAAAGAAGACTTGCTGATGTTTGAGCGGAAATATGGCGTCCTGACCGAGACGTTCTACGAAGCATATCAGCGTGGCGAAGAGCCCGAGGACGAGGCCTGGGTGCTTGATTGGAGTGAATGGGCCGGCACCTACGAAATACTCCTCGAACGCCGGGAGCGATACCGCCAGGCGGTCCAGTCCTTGTTACAGCAAAGGGCCATTCCCAGCCTCTCCTACCTGATCGGACGCTCGGCTCGCCATGAACCCCTTACAGTCACTGCCTGAGTACGAGCGATTCATATACACTCTCCAGCAGCGCTACCCTTCCATACACCGTTCGACTAAGGGCTAACTGCTCCCCCCGGGCGTGGGTGGATCCAGGAACTCCCAGGTGTCCGCCCCATCCGGCCGCCGGCCGTAGGAGACGTCCTCCTGCTGCGGGCCGAAGACGATCCAGTCCAAAGGCACCAGGCCGTGGGCGTCGTCGGCAAAGAGGCCGATCTCTTCCCCGCCTCGATTCAGCTTGAAATCGGCGTGCAAAACCCCCTGCCCTCCATCCCTATCGCACCACACCAGCAGGTGACCACCCGGCGGAATAGTCGTGCCGGCCGGAATCTGCCACTTTTTTGGTTCGGTTAGATCGTCGGTGAGGTACATTCCGTCCAGCACAGCAATCGTGGCCCCACCGTTGTACAGCTCCAGCCAGTCGTCGTACTCCCCCGCTTCGTCCTGGTTGACGCTTTCGTTATCGGCCAGGAATTCGTTGATCACCACCTCCGGCGGTGTGTACCCCACCAGGTAGCGGTGCACGAACGCGGGTGCATCAGCGGGATGCAGAGTCCTCTGCCCCAGACCGTCCACCGCCTCCAGGTAGTAGCTCACCAGCGTGCCCTCCGGCTGCGGCGGTAGGGCCACTTGCCAACTTGTCCCACTGGCGGTCACCGGCATAGGCTGGAAGCCGCTCCCTACGTCGTACCACATGGTGGCGGAGAGGATGGGGCTGCCTGCGGTGATGATAGCGGTCACGGTCACTCCCTCGCTCGCACCGGGCCAGGTGGGAGTGCGCGCCACTTGCGAGAATTGGGGAGGCGACAACCGGTTGGCCTCGCCGGGCGTGGGCACAGTCATACCGTACCACTCACTACTACCACCCTGCCCTGAGCCTGTCGAAGGGTCAGGGAAGCGTCCCCAGGAGACATCCGGCGTCTGCGGGTCGAAGTAGACCGCGTCAATGGGCCCGTAGTAGCCGGCCTGGCCGTCGAACAGCCCCACGTACTCCCCCGCGCCGGATAGCTTGAAATTCAGGTGGCCACCCTCACCGTCGCCATCGGCCCACAGGACGAGGTAACCGCCCGCCGGAACGACGGTGCCGGCGGGAATCTGAAACTGGGTCGTGAGGCCAATGTTATTGCTAAAGTACATCCCGCCGATGTCAATGTCCACCGGCCCAGCGTTGTAGAGCTCGATCCAGTCGTCGTAGTCGCCGTCCTCGTCCGCCAGCGTGTGGGTGTTGAGCGCCATCAGTTCGTTGATGTAGAGCGGCGGGCGCTCCCAGCCGACGATGTAGCGATAGTCCCCCTGCGGCCATCCGGGCCGATCCAGGCTCACCATCCCCGCGTCGTCCTCCGCCTCGACGTAGTACTCCACCCAGGTGCCATCTGCCATCGCGGGAATGAAGGCCCCGTAAACCCCATCGCCAACGGCGCCATCGCCGTGGGCGCCGTCGTCGTACATCACCGCTTGCTGGTAATCGGGCGGAGATGCGGTGGGCGCGTAGGCGCGATACCACAGCCTGACCGCAACCACGGCCCCGCCGTCGCTGACGAGTGCCGCGACGGTGACGTCGTCGCTGCCGGCGGGCGAGATCGGAGTGTGAGCCGTGCCGTTGATGATGGGTGGACGACCTTCATTGCGCCAGCCGGGCGTGGGGTTGACGAAAGATTGCCAGCTCCCGCTGCCGTCGGGCAGCCGCCCGTAGGAGACGTCGGTCGCCTGAGTGCCGTAAGCCAGCGAGGAGATGGCCGCGTTGCCGAAGACGTCCCGGTCGAAGAGGCCGATCTGACCACCGCCCGCATCCAACACGAAGTTGGTGTGCAGCATCCCCTCGTCCTCCTCGCCATCGGCCCAGAAGAGGAGCACCCCGCCTGGCGGGATGAGCGTATCTTCGGGGATGCGCCACTTCGTCGGTTCGCCCAGGTCGTCGGTCAGATACATCCCGCCCAGGTCCCAGGTCAGCGTGGAGCTACCGTTGTGGATCTCGATCCAGCCGTCGTAATCACCGGCCTCGTCGGCGATGGTGCTGGCGTTATCGGCCAGAATCTCGTTGATGGTGAGAGGCAGGTCCAGATCGGGGCAGAAGCTGTCCATCTCTCCTTCAAGGAACGGGATGCGGTTGGCGATGTAGGTCTTCAATTCGTCCGGCCCGTCCTCGAAGCCAGGAGTGCCGTAGAGTTCATCCGGTCGCCAGCGGTTAGGGTCGGTGAGGCCCGCCCAGTAGATGTAAGCGTAGGTCTCATCAATACGCGGGAACATCTCGGTCGGGCTGAACTCGTCGGCCATCAGCTCCGTCAGGCGGCGGCAGTGGTAGAAGCGGAACTCGGACACGTCCATCATGCGCTCGATCAGCATATTGTGCTTGTTCGCCGGGTCGGCGCCGGTGTCAATGGGGTTGTCCCAACTGATGTCCCGGTCGAAAAGATCGTAGGGAGCACCCTGGTTGTGTCCGAGGGAGAGGTCCAGGTCCCAGGGGAAAATCATCCACCGGCCCCTGCTGAGATCGTGATAAAGATAGTAGTTCTTGTTCGTCATCTCGTAGTTGCCGATGAGGATATTGACGGCATACCAATCCAGCCAGCCATTGACGTCCAGCACATCCGCGATTGTCTCCGGAAACTGCTCGTCCGACGTATAGTTGATCAACTCGATGAAGGCGATGATGTCATCAATCCCACTCTCCCGGTTCGTCTTCTTAGGGTAATAATGGCGGTACCACCAAAGCCTCTTATCCGGGTCCGTGATGTGATCCAGAGCGTGGAGGCCGCCGTAGAACGGCTTGTACAGGTTGCCGTGGATCTCGATGCCTTGCCGGTGGAGGAAACGCTCATCAACCTGCTCGACCTGGGAGAAGAGGCCATAGTAGCCGTCGCTGCGCCCCGAGCTCTGCCCTGAGCTTGTCGAAGGGTTGATGTACAGACGGGCATACCCGGCGCGCGGAGCAGGCACACCTACGCGGGAAAAGAGATCGTAGTTGATGTAACTGCGCAGCAGCGTCTGGTCCACGTAATCGGCGTTGAGGTTGAGCTCCTCCTGCCCCTCGAATAGATCGGAGCCGGGGAAGAATACCTTCCAGCACTTCTTAGGCATCCCACGGGCAGTGTCGCCCCGGTAGCGAACGTCCACTTCCCAACACCTCTCTCCTCCCCCACCTGCCTCGTGGGGAGCGCAGAAGGTGGCAGGGACGGTCTCGTCCCGCCAGGGGTCATCCGCCAGCCACGCCAGGTCACCGGGGTCGGCGTAAAGGCGGTAAACGGGCGGGGCGGGCGGGTGGTTCTTCACGATGAAAGGCAGGTAAGTGTGATGATCCTGGGCCAGGGCGCGTGGGGTGGGCGGGGGCTGAGACGCGCCGACGGTATTGATGGTTGCGGCGGTCGTCAACAACAGGCCCACGCTCACAAACGCTGCCAACCTCTTCGCTTCCATCCTGCCACCTCACTTATTCACGCAGTGCAAGCGGCAAGTACACAAAGATTCCGGCGGGCATCGCGCGCACTGTGTCGGTCAGGAAAGCACTGCTCTCCAGCATCGCGCTGAGTGTGACGGTGTACCAAGTGCCGTTGCTCAGGCCGGTTAGCGTGTAGGCGCGGCTGGGGCTAATGATGTCGGTTATGGACAAGGCGGAGGTGACGGTCTGGCTGTAGTAGTCAATATGCCAGGAGCTGGTCACGGGCAGCGTGGCGTTGACGGCCCAGTTCAGGTGGATGGCCTCGTTGGCAGCGATGCCGTGCAGAACCAGACGCGGCGGTTCCGTAGTCGCAGTCACCGGCTCGGAATGTGCGCTCTCGTTGCCCGCGGCATCGTAGGCCGCTACGGTATACGTGTATTGTGTAGACGGGATCAAGCCCGTATCGGAACAACCCGTCAGCACGGTTGTGACGATTGGGTCGCCGTTGCGAAAGACGCGATAGCCGGCGACGCCCACGTCGTCAACCGCCGCCTTCCAGGTCAGGTCTATCTGATTGGCCGAGACTACGGTTGCACTCAGGTTTTGCGTTACGCTGGGTGCGCTGGTATCACCCACGCCGCTTTCCGGCTTCAACTGCAGGTAATCAATCCCTGCCGTGTGGGATAGCACGGCTTGCGGATTAGCGCCAACAATCTCTACGGATAACGTGTGCGTACTTGCGCTAAGGGTATGCACGCCCATATCCAGTCTACCTGTAGTGACGGTGCCATCGTTGTAGAGATCAATCGGTCCGCCAAGCGGGTTGCCATCCAGGTAGAGTTGAACGACGGCATAATCCCTTGCTTTTGTAAGCTGTATGTTGAGCTTGTACTCTCCTGCCTCTGTAGCCGGCAGGGATAGATCAAGGGTATCGCTTATGGCCCCATTTGTCCACCGCAATTGGGCGGCTCCACTCCAACCCGACCCCCAATAACTCATGTCCTGTACTTGTGTATTTCCTCCTGTCATGCCGATAACCGTAAGCTCTTCCCCCTCGAGAACGTTGGCCCTCATTCCCATAGGGAAGGAGTCATAATCGTTCACGCCGGGGGCGCTGCCGAAAAAGTCTCCCAACGGCGCCCAAACACTGGGACTCGTTTCACCATCCCAAAAGATACTTAGAGCCAGCTCACGGAGCGCCTTCTGCTTCTGGGTGCCCGGCCAGTATCCGGTGCGTTCACCAACCGGCAAAGGCCGGTAGTAATCAATGCCGCCAGGAGCAAGGTACCAATACGCAACAGCAGCATAAAGTGTAGGTCTGTCGTTGGGGAAGTATTTCTCAATCGCTCCTTCGAAAGATTGCTGAAACGGCACGTTGTCCGCTATGTGCCAGCGATTCACCGACGTGTGAGCTCCGTTAGCTCCCTCGCATAGTGTCTGGTTGTGATAGCCATTGCTAAACAGCCTCGGAGAACCCCATGCATATCCAAAATAATCTTCGGACCCGGTGCCGAATATGGAGGGAAACTTCTCACCGTCAATGAAGAACTTCTCATCCCCCTCACCCCACCATCCGGCTATGGGATTCCATACGTGGAGCATAGTGCCACAGTAACGCCCCCGCCCCTCGGTTTTGAGCAGGGTCCAATCAATCTCGCGCCCTGGTTCTGTAGGTAGAAAAGCATCTCGATGCCATTTGGCATGAAAACGGCCCAACCCCTCAACCGGGCGGGAAAGCGGAACGTGTTTGACCGTGAAGGTAAGCGTGCGTTCCGCAATTCCATCGTTGGTCAATTCCAATACGGCGGTGTCTGTGAACGGCATGTACCAATAAGAATAGAACTCGTCTCTCCCGATGGATCCAGGAAAGTCAGCGGAGACCTTGATTGCGGTTATCGCACGATTGCCGTCCAGTTGGAGAATTCTTGCCGTCTCGCCCGGAGCAATTGTCACCACCGCCTGCTCGGTAACCTCACCTTCGTAGTTCGGATAGCTTCCCCCGTTGGCAAGGATGGAGTTGGCATTGTCCAGCGCCTCCGATTCAGCAGGCGAAAGGTCTGGGTTAAAGGTGGGCAAGATGGTTCCCTGAGGATACGTTGTGTAGTTGAAATGATAATAAGCCCCCCAATCTTCCTCGGCCAGGATCTTGCACGATTCCTGATATGGAATCGGCACATAGTTGTTTAGCCCCCTGGCCGTTTCGTGAACAAGTGCCGAACGAGTAAACGGCTCGCTGCTGCCGTCAAAGTAGCCTGCAAAAGGTAGATCCACAGCCAGTACGCCGTCAAGATAAACCTCCACCTGTCCCTGCTTGGCCCTTGCCGACCAGATGCGCGAGATAACACCAGGTCCCTGCATCTCTGCAAGAACGTATTTGCCACCCTCTTGACGAATGTGTCCAAAAGCGTCCGCATTCGATGACCAATCAATGTACTGACCGGAGCCAGGATCATACCTACTTGCGCGGCCATAGCTTGACCACTGGGCACCTTCTTCCCCCGGTTGAGGCAGCGTCGCCAGGTACTCGAGGTCGGTCAGCCGTCTGGCAAGATCAACGTATGACAACGTTTCTCCCGACGCGGCCGGCGTGGTCGCAGTAATCGGTTCTGACTGCCCACTCTTATTGCCCATCGCATCGTACGCGGCCACCGTGTAGGTGTACTGCGTGAGTGGTTCAAGGCCGGTGTCTGTGTAGACCGTCCGGGTGGTCAGGGCGATCTCCGAGCCGCCGCGGTAAATGTAGTATCCCTCTACCTCCCTATTATCAGTCGAAGCCGTCCAAAGCAAGCCGACCTGATGCGGTGTCATCGCTATTGCGCTCAGATTCCGCGGTTCCGACGGCGCTTGGGCATCAGGCGGGACAGGAGCGCGCAGTGCGAGGGGCAGGTAAGCAGCATGCCAGTTGGCAAAGATCGTGGCGGCGGTGCTGGTTTGGTAACCCGGCGCGACGATGACGGCGGTGCTGGTGATGACCTGAGGCTCAATAGAGGTCACGGTGACGGCGTAGGTGACGGTAACGGCGGAAGTAAAAGGCATCAGGCCGGCCCAGGTTAGCGTGGGAGCAGCCGTGTCGGTGACAATGCCCGCCGTGGCGGCGAGCGTGCCGGGGGCGTAGGCCAGGCCGACGGGCACCACATCGGTCAGGTGGACCGTGGCGGTAAGAGGAGCAGCGATGTCCTTGACGATCACGGTGTAGGTGACGGTCTGATCACGCTGTGGCCTCCGTGCTGAGGCGACTTTTCGTGGACCAATCTCCTGATTCATAAAGGCATTCCAGGCGCTGTCAATAAAGCTGTCTGGGTCAGCAGCAAAGACGTGGGTTGAATAGACGTTGGCTGCGTCATTGAGATGTGAGTCTCCGCTCGCGCCGCCGTATTCGGCCTTCAACCGATTGGGATGGGAAGGGTGATCGTCTGAGTAAGCCAACACGTCGAACCAATCAAAAACGGCGACGTTGTTCAATCCTGGGTGGGCCGCGTTGTATCCGGCGAGCCAGTCGTTCTTGAGCCATTCGTTGAACTCGCGGGCACGGTGGGCCTTGGCGTCGCTCGTGTAATCCCAGGGAGCGTAGTGCATGGGCGGGGCCGTTATGGGGATGAACAGTACGTCGGGATTTTCGGCAAAGATGTCCTCTAACGGCTTGTAGGTGTAGCCGTCGTGAGAGTACGTATGGCCTGGGCCATCGAAATGGCGATAGACTGCTTTGTAGTTGGCCAGCGTCTGGGAGCTACTGAAGGGGTCTCCCGGCTCCGTGCCGTCGCCGCTGATATTGCTGACCGGGTAGCAACTGGCGAACATAATGACCCGATTGAAACCGGTGGCAGCGCCGTGGCCTTTCACACCTTCGAGATAATCATTGAACCAGAAGAGCCAATGGTTCATGTTTGTGTGGTCGCCCGGCGGTTCGTCCCCCTGCTGCAGAGAATCTGGGCGGCCTGCGTCAGGTGATACATCCGTGCCATAATAGATACCGTTCCGCTCATCAATGTAGTCCTTAGCGAGCAGGGCGGCATCCAAACTGTTGTCCAGCCAGTTCTCACCACAGGAGTGATGGATGAACACCAGGTCATCGGTGGTGATGGGAGAGCGGACATGGCTCCAGGCACCGGAGCTGAACGATGTGGTGGCGTGCACTGCTCCACCCATCATCGCTGCCAGAATCAAGGCAATGGCAAGGCCCAAGAACCTCTGTGTTTTCATCCTAGTCCTTATTGAGGGCTGCAGCGGGCCCCGGCAACAGGCACGCGATTATCAATACTGTCACTCTATTTCCCTCCATCGCACCGTCTCATCCCATCACAGTAGTTACGCGGTTGAGGTGCCCGGCACTTCCCATCCTGCTTTGCCAGGTGAACACCGACTTTCTGGACGCGCTTTCAGCGTGCCAGGTACCCGGGCAAGTGCCGGGCACCTTCTGCTCCCAAACTGCAAGTTCTGCCCATCAGGTTACTACTCAGGCTGGTTCTAGTTCGGGGCCGCACCGCCGTGGAACAGGCGGTGCTGGTACAAAAAACAATCGCAACAATCGCTACCAGACTAGAAAGCAAATCCAGCACCGGCCCTTCGACTCTGCTCAGGACAGGCTCTTCAGGCCGGTGCGGCTTGGCCTGAGTAGTAACCCCATCAGTAAGCACGCATCACGAGCGGGAGGTGGACTTTTCGCACAACCTCGTCGGCACCGACGTCGGGAGCGGTCAGGCGCGGATCGCCGTCCACATCGGTGAGCACGCCGACGTCAATTCCGGCGTCAACGGCAGGTGAGTCCCGTAGAATGTGATAGTCCTGAGATGCCGGCGCGACGAAAAGCGGCGCTTGCGTGATGACGCCTGTGCCGCTGATTGGGTCGCTGCCGTTGCCCCACAACATCGTATAGCTCACGTCCAGCGAGGCCCCCGCCGTTTTCGTGATGCCGACGTCGTGGCTGACGACGATGTTGTTGGCGAGAGTGGCTGCCAGCGGATCTAGGACAACCAGTCCGGTGCCCTGCCTCCCCGTGCCACCGCCGACGAGCGTGTTGTGGTAGACAAAGCCCATACCCGTGCCGGCCAGCTCGACGCCGGTGGTGATGCTGTCACCGACGACGTTATTGGTGAGCGTAAAAACGGGCGCGTCGCGAATGGCGATGCCAACCGGGTTGTTCAATCCCCAGTTCGCATCGAGACGCACCCAACTGCCTATCAGGTCGGCCTTGATGCCATTGTCGGCGCAGCCGGTGACCGTGTTGCCTGCGACGATGACAGTCGCGCCCCGCGCGTCAATGCAGTCGTTGCCAGCGCTGTAGACGGTGTTACCGCGAATCTCCACGTCGGTGCACGTAGCGGCGGTGCGGATGCCATCCCCGCCTACATCGGAGACAGTGTTGTTCTCGATAGTGGGAGCGCCTTTACGAGCACAGATGCCCCGGTCGTCAACGTCAGTGACCAGGTTGCCTCTCACCAACTGGTCGCCATCAATCTGGATGCCGTGGTAGTCCTCGCCTGGATTCTCTGCCACAGCGCGGACCACGTTGCTGATGATGGAGGCTGAGGCAGCAGCCTCGATACGGATGCCGTCCGAGATGACGTCGTGAATGTAATTATCGAACAGCCACAGGTTGCCGTTTTCTACCTGGACACCCTCCTGCCCGCAGTCCTTGATAGTGCTACCGGTGAAGGTGACCGTGCCCCCCTGCTCAATGAGCAGCCCTTCCCTGTTGGTGTGCGCGATGTGCACGTCCGCCACCTGCACGATGCCGTCGTCCACCTCGATGCCCTGCTGCGCGGTCAGAATCTGGGTGGTAGAGATAACGACAGTTCCGCCGTCAATCTCGAAGCCCTGCTTGTTCACATCGAGGATGGCGCACCGCTCGACCGTCACGTTCCCGGTCCAGATGTGAATGCCATCCTGCCCATGGCGCAGAGCAAAGCCCTCTACTGTGACTTCGGCCTGCGGCGCATATCTGACGCGCACGTTGTGGTCACCACCGCCGTCGAGGATGGTCGGGGAGCTGGCGGGGTCTTGCACGGTGAACGAGTTATCCCACCCACCCCGCAACTTGACGCTGTGATTGATTTCCAGATTCTCGGTGTAGATGCCGGTGGCGACCCAGACCTCGTCGCCGGGCGAGGTGGCCAGGTTGATGGCCTGCTGAACGCCGCCGCACGCTGTACCAGCAGACAGACAGTTACCGATGGCCCCCTGTCGCACGTAGTAGATACCTGGATCAGCGCGGGCAAGAGGGACGGCGCGCATCAGAAGCAACAACAGAACGGCCACCAGTCCAAAGCCCAGAGCCACTGCAGACAAAACATATCGGGCTTTCATCTTGTACCACTCCTTTCCTGGTCGCACAGCGCTAGAATTGCTCCTCGTCAAACAAGAGATTCACGTGATTGACGCCCTGTATCCGCCCAAGCTCACGCACGAATCCCTCGCTTTCGCCCTTGTCTTTGAGGTTGACATAGAAAGAAAGCCCAAGCGAACCTCCACTCCCGTCTCCACTCCCGAACGACTTCAAGTTGATGAGCTCATGCCGTTTGCAGTACTTCTCCAAGACTGGCAGGTATGGGGCTTCTCCCTCTCCAACTGACGTACAAGAGAACTGAAGTATGAACTCCTGTCTCCTCGGAGAGGCGTAATTCGTTCGTGAGAGAATGAATATGACCGTACCGATGAATATCGTTCCTGTGATTGCAGTCAGGTGCAAGCCCACTCCCGCGGCCATGCCCACTGCCAGGGCAAAGAAGATGAAAACAATGTCCTGTGTATCCTTAATCGCCGTGCGGAATCGAATGATGGACAGCGCACCAACGAGCCCAAAAGCGCGAGCAATGTTATTTCCAATCACCATGATGACAACAGTTGTGATCATGGAGAGCGACACGATAGAATGGACAAACGTAGTCGAATAGCTTGGCCCTTTGTAAGTCCAACGGTACAGAAGCGAAATAAGAAAACCGCAAAGCAATGCTATCGTCATGTTTCCGACGACCTGACCCACACCAAGGGAAAGAAAATCTTGAAATATGCTCATCATCAACCATCCTTAATCTCGAAGAGGCAATGTGAATTCGTGGCGCAGGTGTTCGAGAGTAACCTTCCTTTCGTCACTCATCCCCCTATCTGGGCCCATATCCGGGTATGGTATGATTGGCAGACTCAGAGGTGGAAGCACAAACCCGGTCATCTGCGCTGGGGCTCGCTGTACCTCACGAGTCCACGTAGAGCCATCCTGGAAGTCGTGAGAAAAGGCGAGCATCGAATGCTGGGACAATCTCTGCGGCATATTATGCGTATCCAAACAGATCACGTATTTTGAAAGAGCACTCCGCTTTAGGCCCAATGTTCCGATGATAGACCCCAACCACGACGGAAGTCCGCCGCCACACTTGACTTCGAGGACAGAGTACTTGGGGATAGAATGTAGTATTCTGTCTTCGCTGAACAGAGCGTCTATTGAGGGGTAGATTGAGCTGCGTATGTTCTTGTCTAGAGTTACGCGCAGGGAACGATTGAGCTTGCTGTGGTACGCCTCGCGTTCGTAAGCAATCAGAACAGTCGGGCGCAAAGAAGCAACGTAAATGTGGAACAGAAACCGCCTGGTATCTTCCAACGCGTTGGGGAAATATTTGCTTGCCAGGATATATCGCTCGACATCACCCGAGATGAGCACATCTCCGATATGCTCGTATGAGACTGGTGCTCTGTTCTTAGCTATCGCCATTCCGTATTTCCGCTTGATCTCGAGAAAAACGACACTCCTATGTTCATTGTATCCTCGGATGCGTATCTTCTTTCGCATCTCCAACCCGGCTGTTTTTCCGTGATAAAAGCCAAGGGTAGAAGTATCGAAGTAGATACTGCGCACAGTATATCCCTGGGGTCCACTTTGCTCCGCATATCTATCTACATCAACAAACGGCGTAATCATAGCGCGAAGCTTTGGAAGGAGTTCATTCGGCACGGGGTATTTATATTCCAGACGCATTGCGACACTCCACCCACGGCGTGGTACACGCTCCTCCGCTCGCTCGGACAGGCCCTCAAGCCCCCCAGAGGATCACCTTCGGAGGCCCAATGGCGACCCTCAATCAGAACTTCAGCATGCGTCACCAGCACAGACTGGAAACTGTACATTTCCATTATAGCCTACCAGCCTGGCGTTAGTATTAAGCTTCGGTTACAGTTCTGTTGCAGCTCCCCCACTTCCCCTGGCCGTGTCCATTGGGGGGCGGCTGCCACGATAGGGTATGATCTTGGAACAGCTAGAGCCGATAGATTGACATCTCTCACCAACGTGAGATAATACCTCCACTGCCAGGGAGAAAACATCATGGAGTATGTAGATGTAGACGCCATCCTCGAGCAGGTGCGGGAGGCACTGGCCGAGGAGGACTGGGACCAGGCTGCGGCGCTGGTAGAGGCGCTCCGGCCGCCCGACCAGGCTGAGCTCTTCGGCGAACTGCCCTCTACCGACCAGGACCAACTTCTGCCGCGCCTCGACCTGGAGGACTCCGCCGACATCCTGGAGGAACTGGAGGAGGAAGAGGCGGCGGAGATTGCCGCACGCCTGAAGACAGAGCAACTGGCCCGCATCCTGGACGAGATGGAGCCAGACGAGGCGGCCGACCTCCTGGGCGATATCCCACCGGAGCATGCGTCTGAGGCTCTGGCCGCGATGGAGGAACCCGAAGAGGTGCGGCCACTGCTTGTCCACGCCGACGAGAGTGCTGGCGGCCTGATGACCTCCGTTAAACTCATGCTCCACAGGGAAATGACGGCTGAGGGGGCCATCGCCTATCTGCGAGCGGTCGCGCCGGAGACGGAGGACGTCTACTACCTCTTTGTCGTGGACGAGGAGGTTCGGCTCGTGGGCGTCGTCTCCCTGCGGCAATTGGTCATCGTCCCTCCCTGGACCCGCGTCGAGGAGATTATGGACCCCGACGTCATCCACGTGCGGGCCGACGCCGACCAGGAGGAGGCGGCCCGCCTCATGGCTCGCTACGACCTGCTGGCCCTGCCTGTCGTGGACGAGAGAGGGCACCTGCTGGGCCTCATCACCCACGACGATCTGGTGGAGGTGCTTGAGGACGAGGCGACGGAGGACATCTACCGCTTGGGTGGTGTGCCGGAGGAGCACCCTCCCGACGTGCCAATCCCCGCCGCCCTGCGGACCCGCCTGCCCTGGTTGGTGCTCAACCTGGGCACGGCGCTGGCCTCCGCCACCGTCCTGAGCTTCTTTGAAAGCACCATCGCCCGCGTGGCCATCCTGGCTGCCTTCTTCCCCATCGTCGCTGGCGTCAGCGGCAGCGCCGGCACTCAGACGCTCACCGTCACCGTGCGCAGGCTGGCCCTGGGTGAACTCAGCCCCCGCGACGGGCTCCGCGCCCTGGCCCGGGAGATGCTCATCGGCCTGGCTAACGGCATCGCCGTGGGCGGCCTGATCGCCCTCATCGCACTGATGTGGAAGGGGACACCTATGCTAGGAATCGTCGTGGGGTTGGCCACTCTACTGAACATGATCGGCGCAGGCATCGCTGGGGCCCTGGTCCCTGTGGTGACGCAGGTTCTGCGGATCGACCCAGCTCTGGCCTCGCCTGTCCTGGTCACCACCATCACCGATGCCTGCGGTTACTTCATCTATCTGGGCCTAGCCACACTGGTTTTGACGAGGTTGATATGAGCCATTGCCCGCCTGCCCATCTGGTCGCCGCAGCGACATCCCCATCGCCGCCTGTCGTCGCCACCTCCCCTCCGCAACTGGCGGCGCTGCTGGAGGCCCTCTCCGACCAGCCCGCCGTCGCCGTGGACACCGAGTCCAACTCCCTCTACGCCTACCGGGAACGGGTGTGCCTGATCCAGTTCTCCATCCCCGGCGCCGATTACGTCGTGGACGCGCTGGCTGGCCTGGACCTCTCACCGCTGGCACGTATCTTCGCCGATCCCGAAATACAGAAGGTCTTCCACGCCGCTGAATACGACGTGATGTGCCTTAAGCGGGACTTCGGCTTCCGCTTCGCCAATCTGTTCGATACGATGTGGGCGGCGCGCATCCTGGGCTGGCCCCGCGTGGGGCTGGGCGACGTGTTGAAGGAGCACTTCGGCGTGCGCACCAACAAGCGCTACCAACGCTACAACTGGGGCAAGCGTCCTCTGGAGCCGGAGGCACTGACCTACGCTTGCCTTGACACGCATTACCTCTTGCCCCTGCGCCGACTCCAGGCCGATGCGCTGATGCAGCAAGACCGTTGGGAGGAAGCACAAGAGATCTTCGCCCAAATTACCGCCTCCGAGCCTATGACCCACACCTTCGACCCGGAGGACTTCAGGCGCATCAAGGGGGCCCACGACCTGACCAGGCGCGAGCAGGCCGTGTTGCGCGAACTCACCATCTGGCGCGACCGAGAGGCCCGTCGCCAGGACCGCCCGCCCTTCAAGGTGCTCAACGACCACACGCTAATCGCGTTGGCCCAGGCCCGCCCTCGTGCACCGGAGGAATTGCCTAGCATAGACGGCCTGAAGCCGTACCACGCGCGTCGGTACGGAGGCCGCATTCTGCGAGCGATTGAGCGAGGGATACGAGCCCGGCCGCCCCACCCCCCTCCACCGCCCCCGCGCCACTCAGAGGCAGAAGTGGCACGTTTCCAGGCACTGCGCGCCTGGCGCAAACAGATAGCGGCCAGGCGTGGGGTGGACACTGACGTCGTCGTCGGCAACGGTGTCCTGTGGGCGCTGGCCGAGCAGAACCCCACCACGCTTGATGATCTGGAGAACATCGAGGGGCTGGGGCCGTGGAAGCGGAAGACGTATGGCGAGGCGATCCTGAAGATATTGGTGGATTCGTAGATATGGAGATTCATTTTCTCGGCGCAGCGCAGACCGTCACCGGCTCCCAGCATCTCATCTCGGTCAACGGGAGCCGTATCCTGCTGGAGTGCGGGCTGTTCCAGGGGAAGCGGAGGGAGAGTTTTGAGCGCAACCGCAACCTCCCCTTCGACAGTGCGAGCGTGGACGTGCTCATCCTCTCCCACGCCCACATTGACCACTCGGGCAACATCCCCAACCTGGTGCGCAACGGTTTCCGGGGCTCCATCTACTGCACCTTTGCCACCCGCGACCTGTGCTCGGCGATGCTGCAGGACTCGGCCTACATCCAGGAGCACGACGTCGCCTACGTCAATAGGAAGCGCGCCCGCCGGGGGCTGCCGCCGGTCGAGCCGATCTACACCCACGCCGACGCCATCGCCAGCCTGGAGCACTTCGTCAGCGTGGGTTACAACCGGCCAGTGCCAGTCGCGCCGGGAGTGCAGTGCACCTTCCTCGACGCGGGGCACATCCTGGGCTCGGCCATCGTTCTGCTGGAGATCGAAGAGAGCCAGCGGCACACGCGATTGCTCTTCAGTGGCGACCTGGGACGGCACAATATGCCGATCCTGCGCGACCCGACCCCTGCGCTGCCGGCCGACCTGCTCATCATCGAATCCACCTACGGCGACCGGATACACCCACCCCACGAGGAAGCCGAGCAGCGGCTGCTCCGTCTGATCGGTGAGACGTGCGCCCGCGGTGGGAAAGTCGCGATCCCTGCCTTCGCCGTGGGCCGCACGCAGGAGATCGTCTACAGCCTGCACCGGCTGGCGAGCGCCCACAAACTGCCCGACGTGCCCCTCTTTGTGGATAGCCCCCTGGCGGTGAACGCAACCGAGGTCTTCCGGCTCCATCCTGAGTGCTACGACGAGGAACTGCGCACGTTCATCGCTCAGGATCGCCATCCCGACCCCTTCGGCTTTAACCGGCTGCGATACATCCGCAACGTGGAGGACTCCAAAGCGCTTAACGATCTGGAGGGGCCGGCGGTCATCATCAGTGCCTCGGGGATGTGCGAAGCGGGGCGGATTCAACACCATCTCAAACACACCATCGGCGACCCGCGCAACGCGGTGCTGATCGTCAGTTGGCAGGCCCCCCACACCCTGGGTCGGCGGCTGGTCGAGCGACAGCCAGTGGTAAAAATCTTCGGTGAGGAGTTCCCCCTGCGAGCTCGCGTAGAGACGATCAACGGCTACAGTGCCCACGCCGACAGGGAGGGGCTGCTGGGCTGGGCGAAACCCATCACCCGGAATCTGCAGCACGCCTTCGTCGTACACGGCGACCCGGAGCCGGCGTCGGCGCTGGCCGACGGACTGAGGCGGCTGGGCGTGGGCGACGTGGCGCTGCCGGAGCGGGGGGACGCGTTTCAAATCTAGGCTGAAGGCCCATACGCAATCAAGGCAAGGAGTGAGCGATGAACCTGTGGCATGAGCTACCACCAGGGCCTGACTGGCCCAGAGTCATCTACGTCGTCGTGGAGATTCCCAAGAAGTCGCGCAATAAGTACGAATACGACGAGCAAAACGGCTTCGTCAAATTGGATCGGGTGCTATTCTCCTCACTGCACTACCCTGGCGACTACGGTTTCATTCCCCAGACGCTGCACGCCGATGGCGACCCACTCGATGTCCTGGTGATGATCAACGAACCGACCTTCGCTTGCTGCGTCATCGAAGCGCGACCGTTGGGGGTCTTCCACCTGATAGATAAGGGAAAACTCGACGACAAGATTCTCGCCGTGCCCCACACCGACCCGCTTTTCAACGAGTATCACACGCTGGAGGACGTGCCGCCACACTTCCTGGAAGAGATGGAGCACTTTTTCAGCGTCTACAAGGACCTGGAGAGCGCCGAGGTCGTGGGCAGAGGATGGGAGGGACCCAAGCAAGCCTATGAGGAAATCGAGCGCGCCGTAGAGCGGTATCGGGAGCATATGCGCGACCCGAAGTAAGAGGCCAATGCCAATCCTCCACTGTCCCACCCTGCCCTTTCACCTGGTGCCAGATTGGTCTCTATGACGATCTGTAGCGCCAGGGGTGAAAGGTATCTTCTCAAAATGTAGGGGCGAACCCTTGCGGTCGCTCTGGTGGGCAGGCTTCGTCCCGAGGCCTAGCCCGAGGGGCTCAGCCTGAAGGGCGCAAGACCTGCCCCTACCCCAGATTATTGAGAAGATGCGGTGAAACTCCACCGTAACAGAGTTGTAACCCATGCAATGCTGGAAATGCCCTAAATTGGTGTTGTGGTGATGAGTCGGGCAAGTCCAGTTGATACTACGACCCAGCGCACCGGCGGTGACAGTACGGCCTCCGCAGCGGACGAGGCGCACCTTGGGAGCGAGCTGGCGGCGACCCAGGAAGCCGTGCGTCGCTTGCGCCGCTACATCCCCGCCGTCGTTGCCGAGGGCATCCTGCACGATCAGGACCGGCTGCGCGGTGAACGCCGCGAGGTGACGGTCCTCTTCGCCGATGCTGTGAACTTCACCCACCTCTCGGCCTCACTAGACGCGGAGTCGGTCTTCAATCTGATTAACGATCTGCTGAGTCGCCTGGTAGAATGTGTCCACCGCTACGACGGCCTGGTGGACAAGTTCACCGGCGATGGCCTGATGGCGGTTTTCGGCGCACCTATCGCCCATGAAAATGACACCGAACTGGCCGTTCGCGCCGCGCTGGATATGCAAAAAGCCGCTGCTGAGTTCGAACCCATCGCTCGGGCCCAGTTGGGTGCTCCCGTGCAGATACGCATCGGCATTCATAACGGGCCGGTGGTTGCAGGCATCCTCGGCACCCAAGGGCGAGCGGCCTACACCGTCATCGGAGAGACGGTCAACCTGGCAGCGCGATTGGAATCGCTCGCGCAGCCTGACCACATCCTGGTCAGTTCCCGCGTCTACCATCGGACGCGCGCCCTCTTCAACTTTCAAACACTGGGCACAACCCACGTCAAGGGGATTGACCAGCCGGTGACTATCTACGAGCCAATAGGGGGCCGCTCCGAACCTCTGCCGACGCGAGGCCTGGCGGGCGTCACCGACGTCTTTTTTGGACGTGATACCGAGCTGGAGCAATTGCGCACCCTGTCGGCGGCCTTCCTCAACGACCGGCACGGACGGCTGATTGTCATACAGGGCGAAGCGGGTATGGGCAAGTCGCGACTGGTCTCCGAGGCGCTCTCCGCCCTCCCACCCGACCGGGTTGCGATCTGGAAGGGAAGTGCACTGCCCTACGCTCAGGGCGTCGGTTACGGCATCTTTCGTTCGTTGCTAAGGGACGCCCTGCGCACCTATCCGCCCGACGTAGCGTGGGATACTCAGGTATCAGCCGACCTGCGTCCCTTCCTGTGGCAGATGTCGGGGCTGACACCCACACCGGAGGAACAGGCCGGCTTGCGCCACCTGGAGCCAGAGCGCATCAAGCAACTGACCGTCCTGGCACTGCGCGAGTGGATCCTGAGCGAGGTCCGGCAGAGACCGGTTGTGCTGATCCTAGACGACTTCCACTGGGCCGACGACCTCTCGCGGGACATGTTGCAGGCACTGGTCAACCTTATCCACGAGGCTCCGGTGCTCTTGTGTGTCATCACGCGGCCCCGACCGGAATCGCCCCTGAACCTCTCAGTTCCCCCGACGGAGGAACCGCTGGCTGCGCCGTTGCGCCTGGACCTGGAGTTGAAGCCTCTCTCGCCACAGCACAGCCGGGCGCTGTTGGCTCACCTGGTCAACCTGAACGGCATGCCGGAGCCACTCGTCAACACGATCCTGACCAATGCCGAGGGCAATCCCTTTTACATCGAAGAATTCGTGCGCATGTTGATCGAGAAGGAGGTGCTGACGCTGGGGGACCGTCAGTGGCAGGTGGCCTCAGCGGTGGCGTTGCAGACGCCGGAGATTCCAACGACCTTGCGCGGGTTGATGATGGCGCGTGTGGACCGCCTGCCGGAGGACCTACAAGACGTGCTGCGCAACGCTGCTGTCATCGGTCTGCAGTTCTCCGCTCGCTTACTGGAAGAGGTTGAACGCCGGCTGCACGGCCCCGTCAGCGTGCTGCCGCCGCTGGAACGGCTCACGGACCTGGGATTGCTGGAGAAACGGCCCCAGGCCGGCGAGCAGGTCTACGCCTTCCGTCACATCATCACCCAGGAGACGGTCTACCGCAGTCTGCTGCGCAGCCAGCGCCCGGAGCTGCATGGCACGGTGGCTGAGTGCATCGAAGATCTCTACGCCACCGACCTGACTAACCAGGCCGAGGTACTGGCACTGCACTACGACCACGCCCGCGTGCGTGATAAAGCCATGCACTACGCGCTGCTGGCGGGCGACCGCGCCCGCGGGCGTTTTGCCAACCGCGAAGCCATCGAATACTACAGCCGGGCGTTGCAACTCTCGCAGCACCTGGGCGAACGTCAAGCTGAACGATGGCGAGCGGTCGTCGGGCTGGGTCAGGTCGAACAGCACATCGGCGAGTACGAGGAGGCCATCGCCTGTTACCAGGCCGCGCTGGACGAGTGGGAAGAGGCCTCTCCGGAGGCACGCGCTCAAGTTCACCTCAAATTGGGTCAGGTCTGGAATAAACGCGGCGATTTGCAGGAAGCTGGCGAAGCACTGCACGAAGCACTGGCACAACTCGATCAGGCCGACGATGCGCTCCCTGCATTGCATGCCCAGGTCTACTCCGAGCTGGGCACTCTCAGCCGACGTCGGGGCGATCTGACCACGGCGCAGGAGTGGCTGGAACGAGGGCTGGCGCTGGTCAGCGATACCGAGCACTACGACGTTCTGTCGTCCATCCTCAACCGGTTAGGCGGTGTGCACTACAATCGCGGCGAGTGGGATGAGGCGACGAAATGCGTCGAACGTGCTCTGGAACTCCGCCAGCGGATGGGAGACATCGTCGGTTCCGCGCGCTCGCTGAACAACCTGGCCATTCTCAAGTATACCAGCGGTGATTGGGAGGGGGCCTTGGCTGATTATGAGCGTGCTGCGGAGCTACACGAATGTATCGGCGAGGTCGAAGGACTGTCTCTGTCTTACAACAATCTTGGCGTGCTATGCGCTGAGCGGGGTGAATGGGACAAGGCGGAGAAGAACCTCCGTCGCAGTTTTGCCATCGCCCAACGCATCGCTCACCCCTACGAACTGGCCCAGGCCCACAAGAACCTGGGGCGGCTCTACCTGCTGCAAGAGCGTTGGGAAGAGTGCGCCCAACACCTGAAGGCTGCCATCCCATTGTACGTGGAGGCCGGTGCTCGCGCCAACCTGGATCTAAACGACGTTTACTACTTCCAGGGTTTACTTTACCTGGAACAAGGTCAGATTGACACTGCCATGGAGTGGGCCAAGCGCAGCCACAAGATGTTGCAGGAGATTGGTGGCGCCGATGAAGGCGAGTCGGTCGAATGGGGGCGGTATGAGCAACTGATGGGACGCATTGCCCAGGCACGCGGGGACCTGGCATCCGCTCGTCGGCACCTGGAACGCAGTGCCAAGATTTTCCAGGTCAGCAGGTCACGAATAGAAGCCGGGCGAACGGCCTACCGGAGTGGCTTATTATCACTGGCATTACGAGAGCCAGAGAAGGCTCGCAAGGAGCTCCTTGCAGCCCAGCAGATATTCGAACAGTCAGGGGCCACCCTCGATTTGAGACATGCCACGGAGCAGCTAGCACGACTTGAGGAGTTATAGAATCAAATCGTGGCTTTCGTGCTTATCTCCATGATCGTCCTGCATCCACGCCTCAGGAGGCCAAGCGGTGTTGTGCCTGTGCGTCACGTCTCATCCGATACACGGGCCACAAGGTCGTTCACAGCCAAGGATGCACCCTACGGCCGCATAAATTAAGTCAGCCCAGAATGCTCTCAAAATACTCGAGAAAGACCCTAAATTGCCGTTGCTTGTCGAACTGGGACACCATGAGTTGGCGTGCCTGCCGGGCCATATCCGAGTAGGATTCCCGGTCTGACCACAACTTGACGACAGCCTCGGCAAGTTGAGAGACATTCCCTGGTTCCACCGTATAACCGGTTCGGCCATCTCTAACCACTTCAGGAACTCCGGCCAAACGACTGGCGACAACGGGCAACGCCATGGACATAGCCTCCAACAGAACATTGGGCAGCCCTTCCTTGTACAAGCTGGCAAGCACGAGGATATCAATCACCTCGTAAATATACACCGGCTCCGATGTAAACGGGAAGAAGGTGACGTTGTCGGACAGAGCCAAACGCTTGACCATCTTCCTAAGTCTCCCCTCGTCCGGCCCGTCACCCACAAGTAGGAGGTGGACGTGGGGATAAGCCTCTTTGATTTGAAGCATTGCTTCCAGCAGCTTCACCTGCCCCTTACGCTCCTCAAAGGAGCCTACATTCCCGAGTACGGGACTCGCGTTTTCATGAAGGAGATAACGCCGTTGGGCCTCCTGGCGTCTCTCAGCACTCCGGGTAAAGAGGCCCACATCCGTGCCCTGGTATATGAGCGCCACCATCTCTTCAGGGATCTTGTAGGTATCTATGAGGTATTCCCGGGTGAAGTTGGTGATAGCGATCACGGTGGAACGGATACTCTGTTCCGGCACATAGAACTCCCGCCTGTATTCCGGCACAATGGTTCCCGTCTTGGGGACGAGGATGGTCGTGAGACCTTTTTCCTTGATGACCTCGGCTGCGAATACAGAGCAGTGGAACCCATCCCTCGGCGGATGCACCGTACAAACGGCGACGTCACTGTCACTCAGAGCCTCTGCCCATATTTCCCTATGAGCGTCGTCTCTAGCGACAACAGCCTGGTAATTGTACGTCACAAGTCTTGCCTCTGTCTCGGCGCACTGTTCCGCGACCCAGCCTGACTCGGACGTGAGAACGGTTACGTCAACGCCTGCTTCCAGAAAGCTCTTTGTAGCCTCGACGACCCAAATCTGCGTCCCGCCGTGAAGGTCCGTATCTTCAATAAAGCATACTCGCATGATGCTCCCTCTTGCTATACACAGTCAAAGAATCGTAACCCTCTACATCTTGCCATCCTGCACCACGCTAGAGTGCGGCCAACATCTCCAAGAACCCCTTGAATGTGCTCTGAAGCGCCTGCATACTGTATCGTCTGGCAACGACAGCACGGTTATGCGCTATTCGATCAGCCAAGCGCTCTGGAAAGAATACGATGTCCATGACCTCTTGAAGCATACAAGCGCTGAAATCCCCTTCGGGGAAGAGCGTGTAGTAGATGCGCAGCTTTTCGTCCAGGTGTTCACCGACCACCCTGGCAAATGCGGCCTCCGGCCGATACCGGCTGCAGACAATCGGTACGCCAGCCGCACCAGATTCAATGATGGGCAACCCGCGCCCCTCGCTCTCGCTCGGAAACACCACCACATCGGCTAGCTTGTAGATATCTTGAATATAAAGCCGGTTAAGATCGTTCTCCGCCAGGGCCGGGTGGTCCTCATGCCCCACGGAAAATGCCTGGAACAGCCGGTGCGCGACGTTACCAGGCAATGAGCTGAGCACCTTTTTGTAGGCGTTAAGAACCCTCTCCAGGTCAGCTTGATGTTCGATGGGGGTAGGTCCGGTGATGTGCAAGGTGAGCGTCCTGTTCGGAGCGCTTTCGAATGCCTCTCTGAATGGACCGTGCTCCATCAGGGCGCCGATTAACTGCCAGTCGCGCTCGATCCGCTTCCTGGCAATGACCCGGGTGGGCTGAAGAAAGTAGAGCGCCGAACGTGTGGCGATGTCCAACTCAAGACCCTCAACAGCACCACAGACAACCGGCACCTGTTTCTTCATCCAGTTGCCGAGATTGGCGAGATGAGCGTCCACGCTAACAGACCTGATCGTCGGGTTTCCATCAGACAGGATGTAGGCCATGCTCTTCCGCTTGGCAACCTTCTCCTCAGTCGTGCAGTCACTAAAAAACGCATCTTCGACCGCCGTGCCGACCTCGCAGACCCTGTCCTCGGCAAAACCGTACCGGGCCAGGAGTGTTTCGGACTGGCGCTTGTTGATATTCACCTGGAGCCAAGACGAGCCATTCCAGGGAAGGACCCTTTCGAGAAGACTGAAAAACGGGCCATTTTCGTAATTGCGGAAGAAATGATCGCGCAGACCGGGTGCTTCACCCTCTGCTCTTTCCGACCTGGGTTTGCCTTCTTCCCAAAAGAAATCATGGTTCGAGTTCAGCACACAGACACCCGTTACCTCCGTCGTCAGGACAACGGCGAGAGCCAGCGCCAGATTCCCCGGATTTGAGTTCACGTTCACCACAACCAGAAGCTCAATCGAGTTCTCGGTGATATAGTCGCAGAGCGTGTGTGTAAACCCCAGCGCCTGCCGCCAGATTTCGGCCGCCATCTCGCCGGATGCCTCACTGCCCAGGGGCATATCCTCGTAGAAGAGCCTGGAAAACCACCGGCCGCCGTCCCACTTGGCCCAGCCATTGGAATTTGGCAGGATAAAACGGCGCCAGTTGGGAGCGATGACGGCCTCCGCTTCTTCGGTAAAATCGCCGCCAATAAGGTGGATGGACGGCGAGTTGCCACCTACTGACAGAATGTTTTCCAGGCATTTTGCATACTTGGAAATCTCAATCGAGACCCCGTCTATCCCATAGCCAAATGTGATGAAAGCCAGTCCGCTGGCGAACCGTTCTAGTACACATTTGAAATTCCCCTCGCCGGGGACAACTCTATGGTTCCTTGCCTCTACGAGCCAATCCAGGAGACGATTGATGTCAACCCAGTTGGTAACTCTCGCTCTATCTAGGAAGCGCATCGTGTCTTGGATACCCTGTCTATCTCTCATCATTCCACAGAGGATTATAGACCGCTCCTCCGAACCGTCAAGCGAGAAATTGACACATGCGCACGATTGACAATTGCGTCTAGTTGGTGTACATTTTTAGCGAGAGGCAGAATCGGCACGCCACAACAATGACTGTTCCGTCCCGCCACTGGCGTGGGCGAAAATGAATGATATGAGGAGGAATAAACAAAATGGAAAACAAGATTACCCTCAGCATCATCAAGGCCGACGTGGGCGGCTTCGTTGGCCACTCCAGCATGCACGAGGAACTGGCCGAGGAAGCGGAGGATCGCCTGGAGGCCGCGGTTACGCAGGACCTCCTCGTGGATTTCCACGTCACCGCCTGCGGCGACGACCTGGAACTGATCATGACCCATCGCAGGGGAGTGGACAACGAAGAAATCCACCACATGGCCTGGGAGACCTTCGAAGCCTGCACCGACGTGGCCAAACGGCTCAAACTCTACGGGGCAGGCCAGGACCTCCTGGCCGACGCCTTCTCCGGCAACGTCAAGGGAATGGGACCTGGGGTGGCCGAGATGGAGTTTGAGGAGCGTCGGGCCGAGCCAGTGATCGTCTTTATGGCCGACAAGACCGCGGCAGGAGCTTGGAACATGCCGCTTTACAAGATGTTCGCCGACCCCTTCAACACCGCCGGGCTTGTCATCGCCCCAGGCTTGCACGATGGCTTCCGCTTCGAAGTTCACGACGTCAAAGAGCATAAACGCGTCCTCTTCGACACCCCCGAGGAAATCTACGACCTGCTGGTCTTCATCGGCGCGACGGGGCGGTACCCGATCAAGGCGGTGTACACGAAGGACGGCGAGATTGCCGCCGTCTCATCCACCCAGCGGCTGGCGCTCATCGCTGGGCGATACGTGGGTAAGGACGACCCGGTCTGCGCGGTGCGCTGCCAGGGGAAGTTCCCGGCTGTGGGCGAGGTGCTGGAGCCCTTCACCATGCCCCACATCGTCGAGGGTTGGATGCGCGGCTCTCACTACGGCCCGCTGATGCCCGTGCCGGTCTGCGACGCCAATCCGAGCCGCTTCGACGGCCCGCCGCGCGTGATCGCGGCAGGCTTTCAACTCGCCGGTGGTCGCCTGGTCGGCCCCCGCGACATGTTCGACGATCCCAGCTTCGACGAGGCCCGCCGCCTGTGCAATACCATCGCGGACCACCTGCGCCGCCACGGTCCCTTTGAGCCGCATCGCCTGCCGATGGATGAGATGGAGTACACTACCCTGCCCCAGGTGATGGAGAAACTGGAGGAGCGCTGGGAAGATTTGCCAGAGTGAGCTTGGCAAGACACCATAAGTCCGCCTGACGGCCAAATGCTGCGAGTGGGGCATCGCTGCGGTGACCGTCCGCAATCGCCCCCTCCAACCCGTGAAGGAGCGAGCAATGGATTGGATCCAGGTACTCTACTCCGATGTTGTCCCCTGGCTGATGGAACCTTCCGACCCCTCGGTCCGCTACTGGACACTGACCAGGTTGCTCGGTCGGACGGAGGAGGCTGAAGTAGCCGAGGCTCGCCGGGCGATCACGGAGCGCGGGCCGGCGGTCGAGATTCTCTCCCACTACGCCGGCGACGGCCACTGGGAAGGCGAGAAGAGCTACTACACTTACAAGTACACCTCCACTCATTGGCAACTACTCCTGCTAGCCGAACTCGCCGCCGACGGGCAGGACGAGCGCATCGCCGCAGCCTGCCAGCGGATGATTGACGAGGTGCACCGTGATAGCCGCCCCATCATCTGGCCCTGCTTTCACGGCAATCTGATCGGCTACCTGCACGCTCTTGGGCATGGTGAGGACGAACGGGTGCATCAGTTCGAAGCGGAGTTGGCGCGTGCAGGCACCACGGGGAGATGGCGCTGCAACATCAACGGAGATCACCCCTGCGCCTGGGGCGCGGCGCGGGCGCTGTGGGGCTTCGGGCACATCCCTGTCGGCGAGCGCAGCAGCGCTGTTGAAGAGGCCATTGATAGCGGCATCCGCTTCCTGGGGCGCTTCAAACTCCGAGAGGGGAACTACCCCAGCAGCGGCCCACGCCACAAGTTGTGGGACCGGCTCAACTTCCCACTTTTCTACCAGGCCGATGTGCTCTTCACCCTGCGCGCTCTGGCCGACCTGGGCCGCGTGGACGAGAAGCCCACCTTCCGCAAAGCGGTGATGTGGCTGGAGGACCGGTGCCGCGACGACGGCCGCTGGAACGGTGCCAGCCCTTATGGCAGCCGCATGTGGACGCAACTGGAACATCGCCGCCGGCCCAGCAAGTGGGTCACCTGGCAGGCGCTATATGTGATCAAGGCGGCGTACTCCTGACCACCGACCAGGATACAAGTGCCAGCCACAGCAGGGTCAAGCAAGCAGCCGAGAAGTTCTGGAGGGAATAGGAGGAGACCATGTCAACTGGAGACACCCAATTCGTGCGCTTCCTCCAACAGGAATGCTCGCGTCTCAAGGATGAAAATCAACTGCTGATTGACGAGATCCACGCCCTGCGCCGGTATATCAGGGCCCTTCAGGAATTGCAGGAAACCGTCCAGCGTTTCACGCCTGAGCAGGACATCCTGGCCCTGCTGGACGAGACGCTGTATTACGCCCTGGTGCTGCTGGACGCCGACGACGGGTCGCTCCTGCTGATTGACGAGGAGACCGACGAATTGGTGTTCGTGCTGGTTCACGGTGCTGTGCGCGAGACGCTGCCCGGCATCCGCTTCGACCGGCGACAGGGCATCGCCGGCTGGGTGGCCGAGCACCTCGAGCCAGCCATCGTCGGCAACGTCCACACTGACTCGCGCTTCCTGCCCGAGTTGGACGAGCGCTTTGGCTTCGTGACCCGCTCGCTGGTGGCAGTACCACTGGCTGCGCGGGGCAGGGCTTTGGGAGTAATCGAGGTGCTCAACAAACGGTCAGGGGACGATTTCACCGACGACGACGCCAGCCTGCTCTCCATACTGGCGACCATCGCCGCTTCCGCCCTGGACTACGCCGCCTCGGTTGAGGCCGGAGAGCAGCCGTGAGCGACCGGCTGAACAGTGATCCCCTTCCCTGGCTGCTGGAGCCAGATGAGGCCAACCCCGGCGTGCGCTACTTCACCCTGCGCGATGTGCTCAACTGCCCTGCTGACGATCCCGAGGTCGTCGCCGCGCAAGGCGCAGTGATGCGCACTGGCCCCGTACCTGCCATCGTGGGCGCCCAGTACCCGGAGGGCTACTGGGTCAAGCCCGGCCCAGGTTACTCCCCCAAGTACCGCGCCACCTTGTGGCAGGTGCTCTTCCTGGCCCAACTGGGGCTTGTCCTGAGCCCTGCCCTGAGCAAAGTCGAAGGGGAAGTCGAAGGGGCCGACGGGCATGACGGGCAGGTGCGTCGGGCCGTCGAGCACGTCTTCGCCCACGCCCAGGCTCAAAGCGGTGCCTTCTCCGTCAACGGTCGGCCCGGTGGGGCCATCCACTGCCTGTGGGGCAACGTGGTGCGGGCGCTGCTCGACCTGGGCTACTGGGGCGACGAGCGGCTGGATCGAGCCATTGACGGACTGGCCCGCTCCGTCACCGGCGACGGCTACGAATGGTACCGCAGGTCGGGCGTCCAGGCCCCCGGCTTCGTCTGCGCTGGAAACTACGGCCTCCCCTGCGCCTGGGGCGCGGTGCGGGCGCTGTGGGCGCTCAACCGCGTGCCTGCCGCTGGCCGCACCCCCGCCGTCGAGGCTGCCATTGAAGCATGTGCCGACTTCCTGCTCAGTTACGACATCGCCCGCGCCGATTATCCCTATCACGAACGCATCAGTTCCAGTTGGTTTAAGTTCGGCTACCCCCTGGGCTACGTCACCGACGTCCTGCTCAACCTGGAGGCGCTGGTCGAGGCGGGCTACGGGGGCGATCCACGCCTGGACGAGGCGATCGAACTGGTGCTCTCCAAGCAGGACGAGCGGGGGCGCTGGAAGATGGAGTACAGTTACAACGGCAAGATGTGGGCCGACGTCGAGAAGAAGGGCCAGCCCAGCAAGTGGGTCACGCTGCGGGCAGTGCGGGTACTAAAGATGTTTGACCGCCCCGAAAGGAAAGCACTATGACGCCACTGGACATCAAGGCTACATCGGGACTGTATTGGGCAAGTACTCTCATCGTCGCCTTGATTGACGTGGGCTCTGTCCTTCTCCTGGCTTGGCGTGTCAGGCCAGCCCGGTTCCGTCAACTCACCTGGGTGCTCGCAGGTGCTTCAGCGATCCTCTGGGGCATCTCCGCCACCGCTTTGCCGTGGGGTCTCTGGGATCTCTACTACTGCCATTTCTACCCGGGCTGGGCGTGTTGGCTCGCGCCGCTAGATGCTTTGCTCTACGGCGCCCTTGGGCTTGCCCTATGGTGGCTGGCTCTGCGCTTGCCAGGTAATCCGGTGGTGAATTTCTGTCTACTGGGCGGCTTGGAATCTGTACCAGAGCATTTGTTGGGCATTTACGGGCTGGGAATTCTGGACAAAGCGCCGCTACTGGAAGGTGTCAGCCGCCTTGCCGGGCGATCAATCGCCCGGCTGAAAGAGCAAAGCCCCCTTCGGGGGCTGGGCTTCAGCCCGTAGGGCTTGGCTCGCTCAGCCCGGACGTTCACGTCCGGGCGGGGCCGAGCGACCAACACTCTACGGGGGGACTACCGCACGTTGGAGATGGCAAAAAAGACTGCCGGATTGTGCTAGCGGAGAAGCGAAGATGAGGCACTTTTGGACATATCTGGGTGGCACCGTCATCAGACCACGCGGCACCTTCATGCGCTTGCTGGCCGATCCTCACCACCTGGCCTACGGTGTGGGCGCGCTGGCATTGATCGGCATCCTGTACACCCTGACGGTGGTCGGCCTGGCCATCGTGAAAGCAGAGATTATGGTCCCACCCTGGGTGGCTATCCCCGCCGAGAACTACTACTTCTGGGAGATATTCTTCGCCGCGCCGGTGTTCCTGGCCGGCTGGATCCTGGCCGCCGGGCTGGTGCAACTCTTGAGCAAACCCTTTGGCGGGGCCGGTACCTTTGAGGGGACGCTGGCTGTGCTGGGCTTTACCATAACCATACCGGCCTTCGTGACCTGGATACCGGAGACATTACTCACCATCTTAATGCTGGCTGGCGTGATGACCCAGGAGCAGTGGCTGGCAATCATCACCCGGCCGGGCTTCTGGAAGGTCTTCGCCCAGGTCTACCAGTTCGTGGCCCTGGGCTGGTATCTCCTGCTGATCCCCCCTGGCCGTGGCTGTGGCCCAGAAGGTGCGCTGGTGGGGGACGGTGGTCATTGGTACCGTCACCCTTGTCGTCATCGGCCTGATGTTCATCTTCATTCGCTAGAGGAGGCAGCAATATCGTTGACCGACCAAACACCTGGGCTGGCGCGCTCGCCCAGGGGCCGGTTCGATGCCCAGGCTGCTATGCGCGCTCTCGAAGCCGACGACAAGGAGAGCCTGGTCGCTGCCCTGATGACCACCAAGTGGGGCAGGACCGGCCACCAGGCCATGCTGACGATCGAGGAGGCCCTCGGCCCCGGGACGGAGGTGCTCCACAAGTGGGCCTGCCGCCTGGCCGACAGGCCGGAGCCGGCGGCGAGAGCCATCGCAGCCCCCCTCTTTCGCCACTACTGGCTTTCGCGGCCAGACGAAGTTCAGGCGCGGCTTCTCCGGCTCGCCGACGACGAGGATTGGTTAGTCCGCGAGGCGGCTCACAGCACAGGTGTGGCCATCGCTGCCCGGAAGGCGGCCAACGAGCGGAGAGAGGAGTGGGTGGACACTCTCCTCGACCTGGTGGAGCCGCTGCTCGCCGACCGCGAGAAGTACGTGCGCAAGAACCTGGGCCCCTATGCCATCGGCGACGGGCTCTTGCGTTGCTATCCGGCTTTGACCCTGCGCTATCTGGAAAAATGGGCAGGGAGCGACGATGAGCAGGTACGCTGGAACGTGGCGATGAGTTTTGCCAGTTACGGCGGCAACAAGCAATGGGAGAAAGCGTTGGAGATACTGGCCCGGCTGGCCACCGACGAGCGACGCTACGTCTGGCGCGCCGTAGCCTCGGCCCTGCGCTACATCGGGTGCAGGCGCCCGGAGCAGGTGTGTCCCACACTAGAGGAGTGGCTTCACGATGAAAGACGACGCCGACCGGCGGCAGTCGCCTTAAAGTACATTTGTGGCAGGCGTGATGGACAAGCGAGGACTGTTGGAGCACCTGACCGAGGCAGGGGCTGAACTGCTGACCGCCGTCGAGGGGCTGAGTGAAACAGAGATGACGACGCTCCCGGTGGCCGGAGTATGGACGACCAGAGACATCCTGGTCCACATCAGCGGGTGGGCCGCCTGGGACCTGGCCGGGATAAGGAGCATCAAACGGCTGGAACGGGCCGCCCGCGAGGTCTTTCACTGCCGGCCGGAGGAGATCCGCTGCGAGGGCTGCCACGGCCCTCTCGACTCCTGCTGGAGCCCAGAGTGCCGTTTTCGGACTTGCACTGAGGAACGGGACGTCACTTTCTGCTATGAGTGCGCGGACTTACCCTGCGACGACCTCTCCGCCTTCAGCGCTGACCGGAGCGACATCCCTCTGGCCAACCTGCACCGCCTGGCCGAGGTCGGCTTCGAGACCTGGCTGGCCGAAAAGGAAGCCCGCTGGCGCTGCCCTGCCTGTGGCAAGCCCGTGGACATCTATAGCCTGTTTTTCGCACCCCTGGAAATCGTAACAGTGATTGTACAGATCATAGC
>JBHIET010000015.1:0-53738 GCA_046760785.1 Anaerolineae bacterium
CACTTTGCCGTGCCGTTTTGCGCTCGAGACGCCCCCGAGACGGGGGCTACGAGCACCGGCGAGCAAGTGCAGCCTGCTTTATGTTGACCTGACATTATCAAGGTAATCACCAGAACGCTCTTTAGCTGACACATGTACAGCGTTCCATTCAAGACCATCTCGCGTCCTTCGCCATCTCAATCACCCCATCCTCCGCAATCGGATAGGTGCGGGTGCAGTCTGTGCAGTGGAAGGCCTGGGCCTCTCGTTCCACCCGCCCGCCACAGACGGGGCAGCGCAAAATCTCAGGCAGGGGGCGAACACCGCCCCCTCGTGGCTTCCCGGCCTTGACCGCCCACGCCAGGTCATAGTCCATTTGCCATCGCTGTACCTTGACGTCTTCAAGGGGCAACTCGCGCAGCGCCTGTTCGAACGCATCGCGGGGGAAGGCCCGCCCAGGCAGAAGTCTGGCGTCGCGCCCGACGCGGTTGGTCACCAGGAGCACCCCGCCGGGCCGCAGGACGCGCACCAGCTCGGCCAGCACCTCTTGCGGGTCGGGCGTGAATTCCAATGCCTCCAGGCAGGTGACGGCGTCAAAGGTGTCGTCGTCGAAGGGAAGGTGGCGGGCGTCCTGCCACATGTAGGTCAGGCGGTCGGCGAATTGGGCGGTCAGGCGCACTGCCTGGCGCAGCATCTGGCGTGAGAGGTCAAGCCCGATGACCCGCCCGTCGAAAGGGGGTTGGCGCAGCAATGCCCGAGGCAGCCGTCCTGTGCCCGTCGCCACGTCGAGCACCAGAGGAGCAGGGATCAGTTCCAGCGCGCGGGCCAGCGGCAGGCCCAGGAACCATTGCTCGTCGCCTAGGCTGTACTGCTTGATGCGCTCGTAGAGGTGGGCCGTCCAGTCGTAGAGCAGAATCACGATGCGAGGACCCAGGTAGGTACCTTCGGCGATGACCAGTTGCCAGTAGAGCAGCAGCCCCAGTAATACGAGACCCAGGAGCCCCAGGGCCAGTGCAACCCAGGACATTGCTCACAGCGCCCAGGCAGCGATCAGCATCGCCGCCAGCAGCCAAGGGCGGGCGTATCGCGCGTACCAGGAAGCGGGCTGGCCGCGCCGGAGCCAGGGGAGCAGCATCAGTTGCGGGACCAGCAGCAACAGCAGTGCTCCTGCGGCCAGGGGACGGCGCAGTGCGACGAGGAGTGCGGCCGCCAGGAGTTGGGCACCCACCCCCAGCGTGCGTACCCAGGGTAACTCGGCTCCCCAGGCAGCTCCCCAGGCCAGGGCAAAGGTCAGCGCCAATGCGGCCGAGGAGGGCACGACGGGGTCAAAGGCGGCGTGCCCGGCCAGCCAGGGAAGTGCCACAGCGATGAGGGCGTTCCAGCCCGGCGCGATGGAACCCCGCCCTCCCTCCCAGGCCAGGTCCAGTTGCATCACCGCCAGCGCAGCCGCGCTCAGTAACAGCAGCTCTGACCCCAGCAGCGCCCCCAGCACCGCCGTCACCGAAAGAGCGACGAGGACTGCCGAAAGTGCCGGGCCACAGGTAGGCCAGAGGACGTCACGCCACCAGGTGTGCAGTTGCCCCAGCCAGCGGGAGGCCCGGTCGCCGGGGGAGCCGGGGAGTGTGTAGGGGGGAGTGGGGACCGGCTCGTCAAGGCGCCAATTGCGCCAGCGGCGCAGCGGCGTGGCCCAATCGGTGTTGCCCAGCATCGCCCACAGCGTGCCCCAGCCCCCGTCCACCAGCAAGATCAGCAGGGCCAATTGCAGCCAGTGCTCACCCGACCAGTCAAAACCGCCCGAGGCGACAAGGCCGCACACACTCGCCCACGCCGGCCACAGCCAGGTGAGCGGGTTGCTCAGGCGAGCCTGCAGGTGGATCAGGCCACCGGAGGCCGGCCTGGAGGGGGGGGAATGCGGGTTTCTCTCCATAGGTCACGCGGATTATACCACAAACCGCTCAATTGCGCCCAGGACGGTTTGTGCACAGCCAGTCCAGGAGAAACGGCGCACATTGGCCAGGCCGCGCTCGATCAGGCTTTCTCGCAGGGAGGGTTCGGCGAGGATGCGCTGCATCGCGGCGGCGATGCCGGCGGTGTCGGTCGGATCCACCAGGAGCGCCGCGTCTCCGGCCACCTCCGGCAGGCTTGAGGTAGTGCTGGTGATGACCGGGCAGCCGCAGGCCTGAGCCTCCAGCACCGGCAGGCCGAATCCTTCGTACAGCGAGGGGAACACGAAAGCGAGCGCCCCGCTGAGCAGAGCGGCCTTGTCCTCGTCGGGGACGTAGCCGAGGAAGAGCACCCGGTGTTCCAGCCCCAGGCGGCGCACCTGAGCGAAGAGGTCGTCGTAGAGCCAGCCCCGTTTGCCAGCCAGGACCAGGTGGATTGCGGATTGCGGATTGCGGATTGCGGATTTGGCGAAAGCTTCCACCAGACGACGCAGGTTTTTTCGTGGTTGCAGGGTACCAAGATACTGGAAGTAGTCGCCGGAGATGCCATAGCGCACCTTGACCGCTTCAATCGCGGCGAGGTCACGCACCGGGGCGAGTGTCTCGTCGTAGCCGGGGTAGGCGACGGTGATCTTGGCCGGGGGGACAGAGTAGCGCGTCACCAGGTCGGACTTGGTGGCTTCGGAGTCGGCCAGGATATGCGCGGCCGCGCGTCCGTTCCAGCGGGTGGACAGGTCGAGGTACAGACGCTGACGCCAGGGATGGGCTTCCGGGAAGTGGAGGTAGCCCAGGTCGTGGACGGTGACCAGGCTGGCGCGGGGATGGATGAGGGGCAGGACGTGGGCCGGGACGAAGAGTGCGTCCGGCGGGCGGCGGGCTATCTCCCAGGAAAGGCGCAGGTGAGTCCACAGGCGCGGAAAAGGGATGGCGCGAAGTTCAGCGCCAGGAAAAGCGTCGGCGGGAGGCGTGCTGCGGAAGTAGAGGCGAAAGCGATGCAGGCTTTCGAGGTTCAGCAGTGCCTGGATCAGGCGCTGGGAGTAGACCTCGGTGCCAGTCGGTCGGGTGGCGGCGGCGCGGCTGGCGTCAATGCCGATCAGCATCTACTGTGAGCGCTTGCCGAGCAGGGCACGCAGGAGCACCATCAGGCCCAGAAGGATTAGCAGGATAGGCCATAGGTTGGGCAGGAGTTCGCGGGTCTCAGGGCCGAGCAGTTTGAGCGTCATAGCCAGCCCCGCGCCACCGACGACGAAGGCCACCAGCGCCAGGAAGAGCGCGCCCCAATCGCGGAAGCGGGCTGCGGCCCACTGGGCCAGGAAGGCGACGCTGCCGATGAGGACGAAAACGGGCCACCATGTCTCCAGGTCGCGGTACTCCAGCGGGCCCAGGGTAATGAAGAAGAACGCCAGCCCCACGAGCATAGCGGCTGTGCCGAGGAATACCTGGCCGGGATCGCGTCGTTCGCCAAAGAGGTAGCTGCCCAGGAGCACCAGCCCCCCGGCAAAGGGGAATACGGGCCAGATGGCGTCCCAACCGGGGATGTCTATGCCTGCTTGCTGTAGCAGCAGGTAAATGCCCAGCAAGATGAGAAACAAGGCCAGGACGACGGTTCCTTTTCGCATGGGTTCACTCCTTTCCTTCCACTTCTTCCAGCACACTGATCTTATTCACGCGGCTTGCATGACGGCCTCCAAGAAACTCGCTGGTAAGGAAGACCTGCACGATGTCCAGCGCCAGGCCGAGGCCGAGCACGCGCCCACCCAGGCACAGGATGTTGGCCTTGTTGTCCTGACGGCTCATGTGCGCCATGTAGCAATTGGTGCATATAGCGGCGCGGACGCCTCGTATCTTGTTGGCGGCCACGCTCATGCCGATTCCTGTGCCGCAGATAAGAATGCCACGCTCGAATTCTCCAGCGGCCACGGCGCGGGCCAGCGGCGCGGCGATGTCGGGATAGTCTACGGACTCCGGGCCATGCGTGCCGAAATCCTGCACCTGGTGGCCCTGAGCGATGAGGAACTCGGCTATGTGCTGCTTCAACTCGTAACCGCCTTGATCGGCGCCGATGGCAATATACATAGGGCTTATCTCCTGGTTCAGAAGCTGAGTTCCTTGAACTCGCCGGTAGACATAAATATGACCCGCTCGCAGATATTCGTCACCCGATCAGCGATGCGCTCCAGGTTGTGAGTCACCCAGAGCAGGTAGGTGGCCCGCGTGATATTTTTCGGGTCTTCCAGCATGTAGGTCAACAACTCCCGATAGACCTGGTCGTACAATCCATCAATCTCTGTGTCCCGCTTCGCCGTTTCGAACGCCAGATCCGGGTCGTACTTCAGATATGCCTCCAGGCTGGCGCGGATCATTTCCTGGTCAATCTCTGCCATGCGGGGGAGGTCAATCAGCGGCTTGAGATGTGGCTGGTCGGCCAGCCGGATGGCAAGTTCCGCGATTCCGCTGGCATGATCACCCATGCGCTCCAGTTCCGTGACGATGTGGATGGCGGCGATGATGGCACGCAGGTCTCCAGCCGTCGGCTGCTGGGTCGCGATCAGCCTCAGGCATTGCTCCTCAATATCATACCGCCTGGTGTTAATCTTCTCATCTCCGGCAACCACCTGGCGGGCCGCGTCTTTATCTTGCTCCTTGAGTGCTTGGATTGCCAGTTCGATAGCGGTCTCCGTCATTTTGCCCAGGTGGAAGATGTTGTCGCGTAGCTCTGTCAGTTCCCGATCAAACGATTCTCTGGCCTTGCTCATTTCCCACCTCCTCCCGCCAATCGTCCAGCGTCTAGCATCCAGTATCCAGTCACCCCATTCGCCCGGTGATGTAGTCCTCGGTCAGTTGCTGCGCCGGGCGTGTGAAGATCTTTCCCGTCTCGTCGTATTCCACCAGTTTACCCAGCCAGAAGAAGCCGGTGTGGTCAGATACGCGGGCCGCCTGATGCATATTGTGGGTGACGATGACGATGGTGTAGTGCTCACGCAGTTCCCGCATCAGGTCCTCGATCCGCAGCGTGGCAGCCGGGTCCAGCGCCGAGCAAGGCTCGTCCATCAGGATGATCTCCGGCTTGACGGCCAGCACCCGCGCGATACACAGACGCTGCTGCTCACCCGCCGAAAAGTCAAGCGCGGAGGAATGTAGTTTGTCTTTGACCTCATCCCACAGCGCCGCTGCTCGCAGACTCTGCTCAACCAGGTCATCCAGTGCACTGGAGCGTGCCAACCCCAGCACTCGCGGCCCGAAGGCGACGTTGTCGTAGATGGACTGGGGGAAAGGATTGGGGCGCTGGAAGACCATGCCCACTCGTTGTCGCAGTTCAACCACGTCCACATCCGGCGCGTAGATGTCCCGGCCGTCGAGCAGGACTTCCCCTTCAATCCGCGTGCCGGGGATGGTGTCGTTCATGCGGTTGAAGCAGCGCAGGAAGGTGGACTTGCCGCAGCCGGAAGGCCCGATGAAGGCAGTGATACGCTGTTCTTCGATGCACATCGAGATGTCGTGCAGTGCTTCGAAGTCGTCGTAGTAGAACCGCAGATCGCGGATTTCGAGCTTGCTCATTACTGGACATTGTACCGCAAGCCGCTGGAGTGGGCAAGTGCCGATTGACTGTCTGGGCTGCTGATGCTATAATCTGCGCGGCATGCGTAAGCCCTGCGTCTGCATTCTGCTTGTCCTGCTCGTCGCCTGCCGCCCGGCTGAAGGGGAAATGGGGACGGCTGGCGTCGCCATCCAGAACGTCGGCTCCGACACGATCGTCAACCTAGCGCTGGCCTGGGCCGAAGCGTATCAGGAGCAACACCCCGACGTGCGCATCGCCGTGACCGGGGGGGGCTCCGGCACCGGCATCGCCGGGTTGATCAATGGCACGGTAGACCTCGCCAACGCCTCGCGCCGGATGAAGCCGGAGGAAATGGAGGCGGCCGAAGCCAACGGCATCATACCGGTTGAGCACGTCATCGCCCGCGACGCTATCGCCATCGTCGTGCATCCCTCTAACCCGGTGGACCGCCTCACGCTCCAGCAACTCTCGGACATATTCAGCGGGCGCATCACCAACTGGTCACAAGTTGGAGGGGAGGATCGGCCCATCGTCCTCCTCTCGCGCGAGTCGAACTCGGGCACGCACGTCTACTTCCTGGAGCAGGTGGTGCGGCTGGGGGCCAAGCACGCGCCGACGCTTTTCTCGCCCGACACGCTGCTGATGCCTTCGTCGGAGGGGATCAGCGCCGAGGTGCGTCAGAACCCCAATGCCATCGGTTACGACGGGCTGGGCTACGTCACCGACGATCAGAAAACCATCGCTGTCGCCGCCGGACCGGAAGGGCCGTTTGTGTTGCCGACCATCGAGACGGTCAACAGTGGAGACTATCCTATCGCCCGCGATCTCTACGTGTACACCGCCGGAGAGCCACAAGGGACAATCGCCGTGTACCTGGACTGGCTCCGCTCGCCGGAGGGGCAGGAGATCGTGGAGGAATTGGGGTTTGTGCCGCTATCGTCGATAGATTGGTAAACTGGTAGGTTGGTGGAAAGGAAGAGATCATCAGGAAAATCCGTCCTTTCGGGTGTAAGCGTTACTTCTAGACTTGCTTATCTCGTCCCACTGGGGTACAATCAGGCCAACGACATCATCACACCGGGGGAGGGCGATGAGCAAATGAGCCGAGTTGTTCCAGCGCAAGCGCCACGCGATTCTGACGCTTAGCCTAGTTTTCGGTACAAAACAGCGTAACTACAGGCCCCCGGCGATGTTCTACAGGATAAATCGACCGGGAGGCTGATGGTTATGCTACGCGATAGGTATCCTGTTGATCCCTTGTTCATGGAGGTTCTCGAACTCACTGGCATCAAGAGCGACCCCGAACTGATCGAGATAGACCGTCTTCTGGAAGACGATGAGATCTTCCAGCGGGTCAAACACGACTTATCTCAAAGGCATCCGAAAACACTGCTTACCGGACGCAACTCTACGCCGGTGGAGGTGATCATCCGGCAGTTGGCGGTCAAGCACTTGTACGATTGGAGCTATGAGGACACCTTTCAATTTGTGAGCGACAGCTTGGTGCTGCGCTGGTTCTGCCGCGTCCACGCTGGCAAAGCCGGGGGGAGTTCGTCCTTAAGAAGTGGCGGTGGAGGAGTATGTACCACCAGATCAGGTGGACCAGCCCGGACAACGGCGGCCGGTTTCTCTGCCAAGACAGCGACACCGACATCAGTGAGTATGGGTTTTCAAGGTTCTCTAGGTCCCAGGGAGCAGTGCGCCCACCTGGGTAGTTTTGTACCGGAAACTAGCTAATAATCAGGTTACTGGATCTCCACGATCCTGAACACCAGCACTCCATCAGGGGCGTTGACCTCGGCTATCTCTCCTACCTTTCGCCCCATCAGCGCCTGTCCCAGAGGGGACTCGTTAGAAATCTGGCCATTAGCCGGGTCCGCCTCGGCCGAGCCCACGATGTGGTAGGTCTCCGGCGGCCCGTCTCCCTCTGCTATGGTAACATGACTGCCCAGCCCCACTGTCTCACGGGGTCCCTCTTCCTCGATGATGACCGCACTACCTAGCATACTCTCCAGCGCCAGAATGCGTCCTTCCACAAAGGCTTGTTCGTTGCGTGCATCCTCCAACTCCGCGTTCTCCAGAATGTCGCCCTCTGCCAGTGCCTGGTGAAGGCGTCGCGCGACCTCCTGACGCCGGACCGTGCGCAGGTGGTTCAACTCTTGCTCCAGTTTTTGGCACCCTTCGCGGGTTAGGAATGTTGGCTGCCCATTCATATATCTATATCCTGGTACACGCAAGCGTTCAGCCTCCTACTGCCAGCGGTGGAATGTACAGCCCTATCGCTGCTCCGCTGGCAGAAATGGCCAAACGCCTGGATGCAAGATGCGTCTTCCAAGAAAACCGATAAGAGAAAATTTGCAAAAAGAAACGCCCCACAGCGCAAGACGCTGAAATGGGGATATAGATTATAATGCAAAGTGGTCAATTTGTAAAGTTATGAATTGACTAGTCGCGCCTGGTTGCAGCGATGCGTCAGGGATAGTATAATTAACACCGATAGAGATGGTTGCGGAAGGACAGGAGGTCTACCGATGGGTGTATTGACCGCGTATCATGGCGTAGTGGAGAAAGAGGGGATCGTGCGCTTACGCCAGGCCCCCTCGGTGCCTGCGGGCACTGAGGTTGTCGTGGTCGTGGCGCAGCCTGTCTCTTCCCTCGAAGAGCAGGAGCGCCGCCTAGCTGCTCTCTCGCCGGAAGAGTGGCGACGACCGTTTGACAAGTTTGAGGCCGTTGTTGCCCAGGAGCAGGCCAAGACGGACATCGCCAGTGTCAGCGACGAGGAGTTGGTCGCGCTGGTTCACGAGGCACGGCAGGAGAGAGTATGACGCGCGCCGTCGTGGACACAAACCTCTAGTGAATGCGTGGACAGGAGTTTGTCACCCTGTTGCGTGATCCGGCGTTGTTTGTATCGCCTGCCAGCGAGTTTCCTCCCTGCCGAGACCCCGGTGATGACACCGTGGTGGCCACCGCCGTGGCTGCCCGTCCCTGTTACCTGGTGGCGGCCGACCGTGACCTGTACGACAACGCAAACCTGGTGGCTGCGCTGCGCGACCTGGAGGTGCACGCTGTCCAGGCCAGCGATTTCCTGGCCGCCCTGTAACACAGCGAGCTGATCATAGTATTCCCCTACGACCTCATACACGCCGCGCTCTACCGCCTCCAGCCTGAGCGCGGTCCGGTTGGCCTCTTCGAAATCGCCGAGGGGGCCGGCCACGTGCCGACCCCCTTGCTCGAAGCCGAAACCTCCCCGGACGTCAACCTCGTACCGCCCTGGGGCCGTTGGGTGGTCGTCGGGAAGGCGGACGACGTAGAATTCCATCCCTATCCTGGCTCCTGGCTGCTCTGTGCTCCGGTCGTCGCTCACCACGGGCCTCGGGAGTCGATGCCCTGGTACTCAGACCCGGTCACCTGGATGGCGGGAAAGCCCGGTAGTGGCACGAACTCCGCCACGCCGCGCCGGATCTCGTCTAAGAGCGCCAGGAACGGCTGCGGCTCCCGCTCGCCGTTGACCAGGCCGTAGGCTGCACTGGCGGAGAGAACTCTCCCGGCGGGAGTCGCGTAGTACAGGTCGGAGCTGCCACAGGGCCCCCACGCATCGGCCGTCTCCCACACCAACATCACCAGCCCCGGCAGGCTGGCCGCCTGCACCAGGTCGTTGAGCGCCTGCAGTACCACGTCGGCGTCAGATGCGGTGTAGCCCTCCTCCCAGTCCTCGCCGTGCCGGGCGATGATGCAGGCGGCGATGGCCTCCAGGTCCGCTTTCGGCTTGCCGTCGGATGCTTGCCCGGCAGTCGAGGCTCGCCGTCTGAAGCGTGCGACTACCTCGGGCCAGGTCCAGCCGTCAAGAGGCAATCCCAGGCATTCGACGTCCACGACGTGTTTCTCGATGACGAACAGCGATCCGACAGCCTGCCCCAGGTCGGCGAAGAACGTTTCCACATTCTGGATGCGGGTGCCTGCCCCGTCGGCGGGGCAGACGTCCACCAGAACATCGTTCACGACAAGGGCTTGTGCGCCCTCACCTTCTGCTCTGGGCGGATGAAGTCCCATTCGGTAAAGCCCCGGACATACGGCCGACCTTCCCATCCTACCTGGCCTCCGTACGTCCGCGTGGTGAGACCGGAACTCTCGCCCCCGCCACGCTGAAGAAGATCGTGAACACGGCCAAGCGGCTCTTCCATTGGATGAAGGCAACCTATCCGCGTGAGTTCCGAGGTCTTCCAAAGCGATGGATCGACATGCTGCGACCACCCCGCAGCGTCGAACCGGCACCGAGTCACGAGTTTGTCACGTTGGACGAAGCACTGCAGTTAGCTGCTCTGGAGATCGAGGAAGACAACCTGGCGCTGCGGCGCGATCAGGCCGGTGCAGCACTCCTCTACGTATCAGGGATGCGGGCCGGCGCGCTTGGTTCACTACCGCTGGAAGCTGTGGATGTGACGAGCCGGACGATCAAGCAGTGGCCGTCGCTCGGTGTCAGGACGAAGATCGAAATGTCGCCGTTGCCAGGCGGATGCGCAAACTCTTCGCCGCTACGGGCCTGGCGACCTGGCAGCGTTCATTTTGCGAGGCTCCGAGAACCGAAGATCGTCAGGCCACCCAAAATGCACTGGCCTGACGATCTAGAGTAAGCTCAGGTAGCGGGGACAGGATTCGAACCTGTGACCTCCGGGTTATGAGCCCGACGAGCTACCTCTGCTCTACCCCGCAATGCACGCGTATTATACTCCAGAACGTGAGGGGCGTCAAGCAAAGGCACCTTATTTGATGGATTTGACGCTCCTCTCACTTGTCAATCTGACGAACCGAAGAATAGCTCCCACCATTCAACCCAAAACGGCTGAGCTTCGGGTTCGGGGACTGATGTAGGCTGCGCAGCAACAGCCGGTTCCTCACAGGCACCCGTGGGTAGTACGACCACTACTTCCCCCGGCTTGCCCATCTTCATCTTTGCACGCGCCCAATGCTCCACGTACTGATCGGACTTAACGTACTCCAAGCGCGCCCTCAGGCTCTCGTGAATGTCCTGTTCAGTCGCCATTGCCTGCTCCAGCCGCGTCTCCTCCATCCGCATCTGCCGCGCAAGCGCCAATTGCTGGCTAAAGCCCCACGCGAGAGCTCCCACTACCGGGAGAGTAACAACGACGACAAGGCCAATGGCAAGTTGCTTATGACTGGGCTTAGGGAGCGCCATATGCGATACCTCCTCGATGCAGTGATAGAGTCAGGACAAAGCGATAGCTACTGATATGATACCCTGGGTGACAGGAACGTACACGGGTGCTACACCGTAGCCCGGTCGAATGCAAATTGGTAGCTGGTAAAACTACCAGTTTCCCAACTACCGGTCTATCAATCTGCCAACTCAAAGTGCCAATTCCACATTCAGCGCCGAGAGCACCTCGTCAATCGGGTTGATGATCGTGGCGGCGTCGGAGCCGGCAAAGAGCAGACCCACGACCTGCTTGTCCATATCCAGCACCGCCGAGCCGGAATCGCCAGGCTGACTCATCGGGCCGGCAACCAATTGGCCGGTGAAAAGGGCTGTGGAACCGTGGTAATCAATGCGCACCGTAGCGTCAATCTGGGTGATGGTGCCCTGGGTGTGACCACTAGTGCGCCCTGTCTTCTGTACCTCCGTCCCCAGTGTGGCCGCACCAACCCCGGTGGGCGCGCCGATATAGAGAATTTCGTTGTTCACCAGCTCGGGCGAGAGGAGGCGGGCCAGCGCCGCGTCCACCCGGTTGTCCCCCGCCGTCTGCTTCACCGCTTGCAGTTGATGGCTTGAACCAAACGCACCAGCGACGTAATTCAGCAGCTTGGCGGACCATTCGGCGATGGGGCAATCCGGCGGGGCAGTGCCAAAATCGAGGGGCACGTAATCGGCCAGCGTGGCGATGCGGTCTTCGGCCATGCCGCCGTCGGCCGGGCCCGGCTGGAGAATGGCATCTCCCTGCTGACCATTATTCACGTCGGCTAAGACGTGATTGTTTGAAAGGATAAAGCGCTCTTCCCCCCGCCGCACCAGGCAGCCAAAGGTGCCGGCGGTGATGCGGTAGTGGCCTACCGAAACACCAGGCGGGACGACGGGCCGCCAGCGGTCGCGTGGCCCTGGTTGAAAGGCACGCAACACGCCGGTCTCCACCACGTCCGTCTTGACGCCGTCGAGCGTCCGTGGCACTAGGTCCTCTGCAGCCAGAACAGAGAGGTCCACCTTGCGCGCGACTGAACAGACGAGACTCAGTTCACCTGTGCTGACGCCCCGGCTGACCTTGTAGCCGATGCCAACCCCCACGACGTTGTGCCTGCTCAACAGATCGTAAACGTGGGCTCCCTTGACCCGCTTGATCTGATTCACCAGTTCTTTGGTCACCTCTGTCCCCCTATAGTGCCCGCAGCTTCCCAACAGCCTGGACGTCCACAGGGATTTCCTCCAATTTACGCGGTATCACGTCTCCAGGAGCGAGCTGAGAAAGGGGCACCTTTTGGGTCACCGAGACCACGATAGCTGGTTCACTGGTCGGTTTACCCTCACGCTGCCGCAGCCCAATCCCCACACCAACGACGTTGGCCTTGCGCATCAAATCGGCCTCGTACACGGCCTTGACGGCCCGCAAACGCTCCAGCCCTTCATCCTGTATCACCTGATCCTCCTGTCCGTTGCCATCACATAATCGCCTGGAGTTCCTCGTACACTCGTTCCAGTCCCGCCTTGATGCGGCGCTGGACCAGGTCGTGTTGGCCGTTGGGGACAGGGAAGAGAGGCAGCAGTTCGGCCACCACAGCCGCCTTATCCACCCGCGCACGCTCGGCTGTTTGCCACGAGCGCACCCGCCGGCGCACCAATCCAATGTACTCGCTGAGCGGCCGGGTGGCAGATTGGCTGCAGATCGGGCCCCGTCCGGGGACAATGATGATGTCCGAGAAACGTTTGCGACGGAGCGATTTCAGCGTGTTCAGCCAAGCCTTTGTATCCGGCGCTGCATCCACGTAGGGATGAGTACCCACAACCAGCGTATCGCCGACGAATAGCACGCCCTGCTCAGGGAGGTAAACTCGGACGCTACCAGGGGAGGCCCCAGCGATGCGCTCGACTGTCACATTCATTCCTCCTTTGTGCAGCGTCAGGCGATGGTTAAGCATGACCTCAGGCAACGCACCAGACGCCCCCACCAGGTCGTCCGCAGCCCCAGGAAAGCGGCGCGTCCAGCCTTCGACGACGCTGCGCCAGAAACCATCGGAATAGGCAGACGCTCGCTCGTAGGCCGCCCGCGCAGCGACGATGGGAGCTTCTAGCACGCCCGCGCTTAACACCCGGTCGGGGTGAGCATCGGTGAGCACCACGTATAGGATGGGGCCTCCAGCGGTTTCCACAACCCGCTGCCGCCAGGCACGAGCATCCTGGGGCAGGGTTGGGGCGTCCACGGCGATGGCCCCCGCCGGCGCGACGATAAAGCCAACGTTAACGCCAGGGTATTCAGTTGAAGCATAGATGTTGGGGGCGATCTGTTTCACAGTCCTCAGTTTGATGTCAGACTCAGGAATCAGGCATCAGGTTCGACAACAAGCCGGACATAACAGCTTCGACACGGGTTGCATCGGTCACCGGGGCACTGCCCTGAGCCAGTCGAGGCTGGCCACCACCTTTGCCTTCCAACTGCACGCAGGTCTCCCGGAGCAGCGACGCCACGTCCAGATCCAGTCCCTCAGCGCAGGCAAAACACAGGTGCGCCCGTTCGCCAATGCCGACCAGCAAGGCAACCACACTAAAGCGTTGCGTCAACTCCTGAGCCAGAGCACGCAGCTCCCCTGACAATTCTCCAGGAGAACTACCTGGCCGCTCCCAGATCCGCCACACCACCCGATACGGCCCGTGGGCGACGGCGGTTTCCGCGAGCTCAGCGGCCTCCGCTTTCAGCAACCGCTTGCGCGCCCGGCGCAGGTCCTGCCGCAGTTGCTTGGCCTCGCCCTGCAACCGTTCCACAGCCTGGTCCAGTTCCCAATGGCCAACGGTCAGCAGGCCCGCCAGTCGATTAGCCATCGCGTTCTTGGCCTGGTAATCGTGCAAGGCACGCCCGCCACACAGGAACTCAACGCGCGTCTCGTCTCCACGGTAATCAAGGCGCACGATCTTGATCAGGCCGATCTCACCGGTATGGGTGACGTGCGTTCCGCCACAAGGGTTCACATCGAAGCACCGGCCTGAAAGAGCCGGTGCTGGACTGCTGCCTGACCCAGCACTGCCCTTTCCACGGTGGTGCGTCGAAGGGGGGCCAGCGATCTCCACGACGCGCATCGGTCCCTCCACAGCCGGCAGACGCCGCAAAGGCAACGCGGCCAGTTCGTCAGGGCCGACGAAACGCGCACTGACCAGGCGATTTTCCCAAATCACCCGGTTGGCCAACTCTTCGACCGGCTCCACTGCCGTCGGATCCAAGCGGGCCACGTCAACGTCCACCGTGCTCATCTCCACCCCCAGGTGGAACCCCACGGTGTCGGCGTCGAGTACGTGCTCAAAGGCAGCGGAGAGGATATGCTGACCAGTATGCTGCTGCATGTGATCGAAGCGGCGGGGCCAATCCACCTCTCCTTCGATCTCAGACCCTTGGGGTCCTCCGAAACTCGAAGGGTCTCTGGAGAGCACGTGGATGATCTCACCATCCTCCTCCCGCACGACGACGTCAAGCACCGCCACCCCGCCCAGCGTACCCCGGTCGGCCGGCTGGCCACCGGAAGTGGGGTAAAAGGCCGTGCGATCAAGCACGACGGCCGGATGGCCATCCCAGGCCAACCGCTCGACCACGTGAGCAGAGAAACGCCTGTAGTAAGAGTCGGTGTAGTACAACCGTTCCGTCATCCTGCCTCATCCCTCCAGGGGCAATGTGAACTTGAAACGGCTGCCTTGGCCCACCTCGCTCTCGACCCAGATATGGCCCCCGTGGGCCTCCACCGCCAGTTTGCAGAACGCCAGGCCCAGGCCAGTTCCCTTGACGCCCTCGGCGTCCTCCAGGCGTGTGAAGCGCTCGAAAATACGCTGGTGATGTTCTGGCGCAATACCAGGGCCGGTATCCGATACAGTAAACAGTATCTTCTCTTCCACCCGTTGCACACTGAGCGTGATCTGTCCTCCCCGCACGGTGAACTTCACCGCGTTGTCCAGCAGATTCGTCAACACGCGCAGAATTAGATCACCATCAGCAGACACCTTCGGCAGGTCACGGCTCACTTGCGCCGTCAAGGTCTGCTCCTTATTCAGCGCCAACGGTTGAATCTGCTCTACCGCCTCCTGAACCAGTAAGTCGGGGCTCAGGAAGGTCCTATTCAACTCCGTTTCGCTCGCCTCCAGCCGGCCCAGGTCCAGCAGCGAATCAATCAGCAGATACAATTTTTCCCCGCTACGCATGGCGACGCGCAACAGTTTCGTGACCGGCAATGTCTGGTCGCGTTCGACGAATGCGGTATGGATTAGCTGCAGGCTGCTCATGATGCTGCTCAAGGGGTTGCGCAGGTCGTGTATGATCATGTGCGTCAGGTCCTTGCGCATGCGCTCCAACGCTACCCGCTCCGAAACGTCGTGCCCGAGCCACTGGATAGCCTCCCACCCGCCGTAATCAATCTTGGCCATATGTGCCTCCAAGATGCTGGCTCCCTCGCTGGACGGGATCTTCACTTCCAGGCTCGGCCGCTGTCCCTCTCGAACCTCTCGTATCGCCGCCTGCCACGTTTCTCGCGACACTTCGAGCAAATCGCCGAGATCAGCGCCGACTACCTGCTTATAAGGGCGTTTCAATACCTCAACTGCCCGCCAGTTGAGATCCAGGATCCTCCCCTCCAAATCCAGTACGAGAATAGGATCGCTGCTCTCGTCAAAGAGGCTCTCGTAGCGGCGCTCAGCTTGCCGTGCACGCTCGTAAAGATCAGCATTGTGGATAGCAATGGCGGCCAGGTCAGCCACCGAAAGCAACAGCTTCTGCACGTCCTCATCGAAAGACCCTGCGGCGGGGTTGAGCGCTTCGATCACGCCAATGGTACGACCCTCTACCTTGATAGGAACAGCCAGCATCGTATGCGTGTGGAAGTCAGTCGTGTCATCCACGCCGGTGTAGAAGCGCTCATCAGCGTGGGCATCAGGCACCAGCAATGGCTCACCGGCTTCGATCACCCACCCCGCAACTCCCTGACCGGGAGACAGACGCATGCCGATCACGGCATCAGCGGCCTCACCGACAGCGACGCGAAAGATCAATTCCCCCCTCTTCTCGTCGAACAAAGCGACCGAGGCCGCTTCCACCTGGAAGTAATCCCGCACCTGGGTCATCAGAGAGCGCAGCACACCATCCAGATGGAGCGTAGCCGTGAGAACCTGGCTGGTCTCGTGAAGAAAAGCCAACTCACGCAGTTGCTTCTGTATGACATCAACCTGGCCTTCATATGCCTCCTGGGTTGAGATTTGAGATTTAACCTCTGTCATCGCTCGTCGAACGTAACCTCCTCTCGCCCTTGCAGTTTGTCCAGAATCTTACCCGTGATCAGCTCCAGATGCTCAGGATTCAGCACGAAATCCAAGTCATCAGAGGGCACACTCAACACCGAACAGAGAGAAAATCCCCCGATCCATTCGTCATACAGTTCACTGAGCTGTTTCAGATAAGCTGTTGAAATGTCCTGCTCATACAAACGACCTCGGATACGGATTCGTTCCTGGAGTGTGGGAACCGATGCTTTCAAGTAGACGACTAGGTCAGGTGGAGGAAGCACAGTCGTCACGACATCGTACAGTTCGTGGTAACTACGGTAATCTCGTTCGTCCATCAATCCCTGCCGGTAGAGATTGCAGGCGAAGATTTCGGCATCCTCGTAGACAGTGCGATCTTGAACGACTGAGTTGGGACGCTGGAGCAACTGCCAGTGGTGGCGCAGACGACGCGAGAGAAAGTAGATCTGCGAGTGAAAACTCCAAGTCTGCATGTCCCTATAGAAGTCGGTTAGATAGGGGTTGTCGTTTACCGCCTCGAAAAAGGGCTCCCAGCCCAGACGCTCACTCAATAACGCGGTCAGAGTGGATTTCCCCACCCCAATGTTACCTGCGATGGCGACGAAACGCTTCATCGTACGCCTCCCCCGGCCCCTCCCCGAAACGGGAAGGGGGTCGGCGGGTCAGGTCGCCTGGGGCAGCGTGACGGTGAACGTGCTGCCTTTCCCCGGCTCACTTTCCACTCTGACAGTTCCACCATGGGCCTCGACAATCTCCAACACCAACGCCAACCCAACCCCCATGCCACCGAAACGCCGCCTGGCGGTGCCATTCACCTGGTAGAAGCGCTCAAAGATGCGATCTAGGTACTCGGCCGAAATACCAATCCCCTCATCAGCAATCGAAACGCGGACCACCTCCTGGTCAGCCCAGGCACGGATGGTCACGGTGCCACCATCGGGGCTGAATTTGATCGCGTTGTCCACCAAGTGGCTGAAGGCTAATGCCAATTGCTCCCGATCGCCTAATACGGGCGGCAATTCCACTTGCAACTCTTCCACAAACGTGATACCGGCTTCCTCCGCCGAGCGCCGAAATTCCACCAGCACGTGTTGCATCACTTCGACAACTGAAACGAGAACCCGTGTCTCGCAGGGCAAAGTCTGCAGTACCGTCAAATTGTGGATCAAGCGCGATAATGTGGCAGTGCGCTCATGGACGATTTGCAACGCCGACCGCTGGCCATCGAGAATGGGGCCTAGGTCGCCCTCCAGTAGCAACTCGACGTAGCCCTTGATCAGGCCGAGCGGCGTGCGCAGTTCGTGGCCCACGTTCTGCACCAACTCGGTGCGCAAGCGGTTGATCTCTTGCAACTCTCGATAAAGGCGGGCATTCTCCAGTGTCACGCCCAATTGCCCGGCGATAGTAGTAAAGAGGCGCAGTTCGTCCTCGCCGAAACCTCCTACCTGGGGGCTTTCTGCGTGCAGCACTGCTGCGATGCGGTCACCAACCCACACCGACACGGCCAGCACGGAACGGACCTCGGGGGCGTGTTCCAGGTAGGCAGGTTGCTGCGCCAGGTCCCGCACCAGAACCGGCTGGCCAGTCCGATATACCCGTCCGACCAGGGTACCATCAATGGGGATCTGGAAACTCGCCTCCGCAAAGCCGACCAGGGATGGATGAGGCACCAGCGCACCACCTTGCTCGTCGGGCAGCAGGAAGCCGAGGCGGTCAATGCCCAAGGCCCGATGTAGTGCCTTGACGGTGCGCTCGAGCACCAGGTCAAAATCGAGCGTCGAGGTGGCTGCCAGCATCACCTCCTGGATCAGTCTGGACTCGGCCAGACGGCGTTTGGTCTCCTCGAAAAGTCGGGCGTTTTCCAGCACCACGCCCAATTGTGCAGCGACGGCGGAAAAAAGGCGCAGGTCATCTTTGCCAAAGGCTTCAAGACGAGAGCTCTCCACGTCGAGAACCGCGATGACCCGCCCGGCCACATTGACCGGCACCGCCAACTCAGAGCGGACTTCTGGTGCGGTCTCGAAGTAGTACGGCACCTCTCGCACGTCGGGGAGGATCTGCGGCTCTCCACTCCGGTACACCCGGCCGCACACACTTCTATCCATTGGTATGCGAGTCTCGACATCCACAGATGGATAGCCAATCCAGGACGGGTGTACTACCAGATCGGTTCCCTGCTCATCGGGCAGGACGAAGGTCAGGTAGTTTATGTCCAGGGTTTTGTGCAGTGTCTCGATCGTGCGAGTGAGCACCTCATCGAAGTCAAGGGTCGAGGCAGCAGCCCGTATCACCTCCTGCAACAGGCGCGTCTCAGCCAGACGGCGGTTGGTCTCCTCGAACAGCCGGGCGTTCTCCATCGCGATGGCAACCTGACTGGCGATGCCGGAGAAGAGTTTTCGGTGGCCCTCATCGAAGGCGTAAGGCTCTTTGGACTGCACAGAGATGACGCCGACAACCTCATCCTTGACGATGAGTGGCAACAGCATCAACGAGTGGGTGTGGATACCGAAGCTCACGGGCTTCACGGGCAGAGTATCCCGCTCTTTGTCCATATCATCGATCCACAACGGCTCCCGGTTGCGGACAACCCAGTAGCTCAACCCACCTTCTTCCCCGCCCTTCTGCAGGATCGGCGGCAACCGTTCCCCTTCCTCCACGACGAGGGGCAGGTAAATCTCGTCTCTCTCCTCGTCGTATAGCCCGATGTAGAAAGTGGTGGGGCGCATCACCTCACTAACCTGCTCGTAGATAACCTGCAGTACCTCATCCGGGTTCAGGACGGAAGTAATGGCAACGTCAATGTTGTGTAAGGCAGTGAGTTCATCCACGTGACGTCCGGCCTCTTCGTACAGCCGGGCGTTCTCAGCAGCTATGGCTGCCTGGGCGGCGATAGCCATCGCCAGGTCCACCTGCTCGGCTGCAAACTCTCGGCCCTCCTCGACGCGATCAAGCACCATCAGCCCGACGACCCGCTCCTTGCTTACCAACGGGACGAGGAGCACGCTCTTGATACCGAAGGGCTCGATCAAGCGGCTGGGCAGCGACGAGGCCGGGGCATCCGGGATGAAAAGCGGACGCCGCTCGCGGATGACGCGCTGCGCCTCCGGCACCTGGCCCATCGGCGTGGGATAACGCGCTTCCTTGAACACCCGCCACATCTCCCGATCTACGTGACCATCGCTGAATTGGGACATGAGAGGAATCAGCGTCTCCCCGTCTTCCCCCAGCAGCAGGATGGTGCAACGATGGGCTCCACACGCCTGGGCTGCGCGCTGTGTCACCCGCTTCAGCACCTCGGTCAGGTCCAGCGTGGCCGATATGTCGCGGCCAATCTCGATCAGCGCCGTCAACTGCCGGTTGCGCTGTTCCAGTTCGGCAGTGCGCTCCGCGACTCTCTCCTCGAGTTCAGCCCGGTAGGCTCGGGTCACCACCTCCAGGCGGCGCTTTTCGTCCAGCAGGTGCTTCTTCTCCACCGCGCGGCCAACCACGCGGGTCAACACCTCCTGGGTGACCGGTTTGGCGATGTAGTCGTAGGCACCGTGACGCACCGCCTCTACCGCAGTGGCTACGTCCGGCTCGCCGGTGACCATGATGACCAGGATGTCCTCGTCAATCTCACGCACTCGCCGCAGCAGCGATAGACCATCCACGCGGGGCAGGATGATGTCAGCCACGACGACATCGCAGGGATGATCAGCCAAGAGCAATTCCGCCTCGAAGAAGTCGGCTGCGGTGGTCACGTCGTAGCCCTCTTCCTCCAGGAACGCCTGGAAGGTCTCGCGGATGCTCAGTTCGTCGTCCACGACCAGCACGTGCATCACGTCACAACTCCCATCCGAGGCTTGGGCGCGAACTCAGCCGGACGGTCAACGGGGAGGTCCACCCGGAAAATCGTATACTCGCCCTCGACACTCTCCACCTGGATGTCGCCGTGGTGATCCTGGACAATGCCATAACTGACGGAGAGACCCAGCCCGGTGCCGTTGTTGGGCCGCTTGGTGGTGAAGAAGGGAGTGAAAATGCGGGACAGGTTGTGAGCCGGGATGCCCTCCCCCCGATCGTGGAAGGTGGTGCGCACGTAGAGCCGCCCCTCCTTCTCCACAGGTTCGATACGGATGGTCAGCCGCTTGTTCGGATCACTGCCTGGGTAACGGGCGTTGAGGGCGTCATGGGCATTGGAGATCAGGTTGAGAAAAACCTGCTGAATGCGCTGGCTCCGGCATTTGATCTTGGGCAGGTCCGGCTGTTCCTCGATCTCCAAGATGATGCCGTCCTTCCTCAACTGCTGGCCGGTCAGCGTGAGGGTAGCTCGGAGGATATCAGGGACACAGGCCGGGCTGTGGGCCTCCTTGTCCACGCGGGCGAAGGTGAGCAGGTCGCGCACGACAGAGGCTACCCGATCGCCTTCGCGCAGAATGCCCTCCATAAAGCGGGCTTCACGGCTACCCGGTTCGGCCCCGTTCAGCAACAGTTGGGCGTAGTTGATGATGCCGTTGATGGGGTTGTTGATCTCGTGGGCCACGCCGGCTGCCAGTTCGCCGATGGAGGCCAGTTTGGCCGACTGGGCCAACTGTTCCTCCAGCCGCCGTTGCTCTGTCACGTCCTCAACAGTGGCCAGCACGCCGCTGACCGCCCCGCTCTCATCGCGCAAGGGGGTCAGGCGCATGCGCAGGATGCTCTCTTTACCCCAATGGGAACGATAGTGATGCTGGGCTGTAATCCGCGTGTCTTTCTCCATGCAGCGGCGAATGTCGGCGGCGATGCCGGCCTCGACCAAATCGGGCATGGTCAGCAGGTTGAACTGGCAAATAGCCTCCTCGCCAGGGAAGCCCATAATCTGCAAGAGAGCGGGGTTAGTGTGGGTGACACTGCCCGCGCGGTCACAGGTGATGACGCCGATCGGAGCCTGAGTCAACAGGGTGCGGTATCTCTCCTCACTCCCCCGCAGCGCCCCCTCGGCCCGCTTGCGCTCTGCGATTTCCTGCTGCGCCTGCTCAAACAGCCGCGCCTTCTCCACAGCCATAGACACCTGGTCGGCGATGGTGGCGAGCAGCAGTTGTTCCTCCTCACCATAGACGTTGGATTGGTGCGATTGTACGTTGATGACCCCGATCACTCGCTCACCAATCAGCATCGGCACCCCCAGCCAGGACGCGGACAACTCGCCCTGTCCCACTAACACCGGCACTGGCAGGCGGTCCCGTTCCTGTTCGAGAGCTCGAACGAGCAAAGGCTTCTTCTCGGTAACCACAAAGGAGGTCAATCCACTCAGGGGAACCTGCCCCGGGAACTCCCGGACCCCTTCTTCTACCACGAAGGGGAAGTCCAGCTCGTCCGTCTCCTCGTCATAGAGGGCGATGAAGAAAGCGTCGGCCTGGAAGACGGAGCTGATCTCCCGGTACACCGTCTCCAGCAGGTCATCCAGGCGGAGGGTGGCGCCGACAGCCCTGGCGATACGGTTGAGGAGCGCCAGCCGCTCGGCCCGGCCGCGAGCCTCTTCGAACAGACGGGCGTTCTGGATGGCAACGGCCGCCTGGCTAGCAACGGCGGTCAGTAGGTCCCGGTCGTGCTCATCGTAGGCGCAAGGAGTGGTATAACTTTGGACAGCCATCACTCCCAGCACCCGCTCGCCGACAAGCAGGGGCACCCCCAACCAGGAATAAGCAACCGGCCCAATCAGTTCGATCCCCATCTCCTCCAGCCACTCGACCACATTCTCCCGGATAAGCAGTGACTGCCGGTTGCGGATGACGTACTCGGTGAGACCATGGCCAGCCCGCCGGGTCAAGTAGGGCTTTTCAACCTCCCCCGCGGTGACGCTGAGGGCGAACGTGACCTCGTCCTTGTCCGGGTCATAGAGGGCAATGTATAAGTTGGTAGTGTCCACCAGGCGGGAGACACCCCGGTAGGCCTCATCCAGCACCTCCTCCACGTCGAGGCGAGCGGTGAGGGCCTGAGCCAGTTCATTCAGCACGGCCAGCTCCTCGGCGCGGATGTGGGCTTCTTCGAACAGGCGGGCGTTCTGGACGGCGTTGGCCAACTGGTCGGCCATCGTCCGGAGCACTAGGATGTCCTCCTCGCTGAAAGCGGCCTCCTGAGAAGACTGGATAGTCAATGCACCGATAATCCGGCCATGGCTGATTAGCGACAACGCCACTTCGGAGCGCGTTTCCGGCAGCAGCGGGTTCTCGAAACGCACGGCCTCCTCGCCCACGTCCAGTGCGACACGGGCTTGTTTGTTGGCTATGCACCAACCGATCATAGAGGTTCCACCGATCTCCAGCCTGTGGCCCTGCTCTAACATCTGCCGGCCCGCTTCGCCAGTACCCGCCCGCAGTACCGCCCACTTGCCGGGTTCGCCGGTCCACTCGCCAGTCTGGTCCACCAGAAACAAGCCGGCATAGTACAGGCCGAACCGCTCGCGCACCAAGTCCACGACCTGTTGGATCAACTCATTCAGGTCGAGAATGCTGCTGGCTGCGCGCGAAACCTCGGCGGCAGTCTGGAGTTGAGCGCTGCGGCGCTGAAGAACAGCCAACAACTGTTCACGTTCGTCCTCCGCCCGTTTGTGCTCGGTGATGTCCTCGCAAACAATGAGGACTACCGGATTGCCGTCAGCTCCCCGCACGGCACGCGCCGCCTCTTTCACCCACAACATGCTCCCGTCTTTGCGTACCTTGCGGAATTCCCAATGAACCACCTGTGTGGGATCCTGCAGACACATCGTTATGTGCCGTCGAACTGCTGCTTTGTCGTCGTCGTAGAAAACGTTCAGCACTGACTGCCCAACTAATTCCTCAACCGTGTAACCCAGTTGTTCGGCCCCAAATTGATTGACGGAAAGCACCGTGCCTTCCGCATCCACGGTAAAGTACATGGACGGATTGTCATCATACAAGGCTCGGTACCGTTCTTCACTGTCGCGCAGCGCGTCCTCCGCCCGCTTGCGCTCGGTAATTTCCAGTCTCAACTCGGCGGTTCGTTCCTCTATCCGCTTTTCCACCTCCTCGTAAGCCCGTTCCAATTCCCGTGTGCGTTTCTCCACCTCGCGCTCCAACTCCGTGGCCAGTTCCCGCGACGGGTTGAAAAGCTGCCGGTTGACGATCCCGTAGCCCAGTATCGCGATGCCGAAGGTGTTCGTGATGGACATGGCCGGAACAGGGAGCCGCAGAATCTCGTCCAAGATGAACCCGATCACCAAGATCAGCACACTCAGCGCCAGGTACGGCTCCCTCGCCCGGCGATGCTCTTGCGAGAAGATAAACGCTGACCAGACGTAGTACAAACCAGATATCGTGACCGCCACAACCCCCCAGCCGCTGAGCTCTGTGATGGTTGTGCCATTGATGTCCAAGCGAGTGTTGAAGACCAGTTGGTGGCGGAAGAGGGGAACGGAAAGGACAGCCACCGTCGCCAACCCCAGAACTACAGCCAGGTCGGTCCAGCGAGTGCGACGGTCAAAGTAGCGAACTGTAAACCTCAGCAGGATGGGGCCCACAACAGCAGAAGCCAGGGCGACCAGCTCAGTCAGGAGAGATGGGTTGCCCATTCCGAGCCACAGAGCGCCGCGCAAGAGGAGCGCCAAGACAGCCCAGGCTGCCTCCATCAGGGCGAAGAGGGCGAAAGAACGGTTGAGCATACGCCTCGGCCCGGCTCCCAGCACCATCAGTGCCAGCGAGGTCGCGATCACCGTGGATATGCTCAAGGCAGCGATATCTAGCCCTAACAATGGTGGCATAACGCTTCTACCTCTTATTATCCATCAAAAACGCTCTGTATCTATCAAGGAAATTGTACTTCAAAAAGCAACTTGAAGCAAACGAGCCGCATCGAGGGATGCGGGGATGTCCTATGCAAGGTGACGCCCAACATAAGAGGCCCTCAAGATGAGAACTGCAAGCAATGCAGGCCAGGCAGCGCTCAAGAACCACCGCTGTATCTGGCCCGCCTTGTTGGCTGTGGAATGTTCTCTATACTTGAGATTCCCGCTCACACAACAGGTCGTACAGCGCCTGCACCAGCAGACGATGCTCCACGGCGTGAACCCGCGCCTCCAGGTCCTCCAAACTGTCCTCAGGCTGAATCGGCACTTCCTCCTGGGCCACGACGGGGCCGGTGTCCACCGCCTCGTCAGGGACCAGGTGCACCATGACGCCGGTGTGGGCCATCTCGCCCTGCCGGTAAGCTTCGTACGCCCGGTCAATGGCGTGCACACCGGGAAAAGTACCAGGTAGGGCCGGATGCAGGTTGAGCACTCTGGAGGGGAAGTGGCTCAGAAAGGCGTCGCCCAAGACGTGCATCCAGCCGGCCATCACCACCCAGGAGACGTTGAAGGCGCGCAGGATGGAGGCCAGATCGGCGTCGTACTCCTGGCGTGATCGCCCGGCTTTGGTGTACGGCGCCAGAGGGAAGTAGACCACCGGCACCCCGTGGCGCACGGCCCGCTTGATGCCGTAGGCCTCCCGCTGGTTGGAGACGACCAGGGCCACCTCGACGCCGGGAAGCCGCCCATCCTCGACAGCGTCCAGGATCGCTTGCAGGTTCGAACCGAAGCCAGAGATCAATACAGCAATGCACGTCATATCTACCTCACAAGAGAACCCGAGGCCCATTCCCATCCCATGGGATAGCCTCTCCAATGGCCACAGCCTCTCCCGACAGCGCCTGCAGCACCCGCTCTACCTCCCTCTCATCCACCAGCAGAACCAGCCCAATCCCCATGTTGAAGATGTGGTACATCTCTACCTCGTCCACCTGGCCTCGCTCCTGGATCATGCGGAAGATGACAGGCACCTCCCAGGCAGCCCGGTCAATCTGCGCCCCTACACCCGGCGGAAGCACCCTCGGAATATTGTCGAAGAACCCACCGCCAGTGATGTGGGCCATGGCCTTGATGCGCACCCCGGCAACCACGAGCGTTTCGAACTCTTTCAGATACGCTTTGTGGGGAATCAGCAGCACCTCACCCAGCGGGCGGCCCAGTTCGGGCAGCACCGTCTCCCAACTCACGTCGGCGAAGACGCGGCGGGCCAGGGAGTAACCGTTGGTATGCAGACCGGTGGATGGCAGCCCCAGGCAGACGTCGCCAGGGCGAACGTCACGTCCGTCCACGATGGCTTCGCGCTCGACCCAGCCCACCAGCGTGCCGACCAGGTCGAACGTCCCCGGACGGTACACGCCGGGCATCTCAGCGGTCTCGCCGCCGATGAGCACGCAGCCGCTGGCGCGGCACGCCTCGGCGCAACTGGTCACTATGGCGACGATGACGTCCGGTTCCAACTTGCCTGCGGCGATATAGTCCAAGAAGAACAGAGGCCGCGCGCCCTGCACGAGGACATCGTTGACGCAGTGATTAACGATGTCGTGGCCGATCGTCTCGTAGCGACCCATCGCCTGGGCGATCATCGTCTTGGTGCCCACGCTGTCGGTGGAGGAGACCAGAACCGGATCGCGGGCCTTTAACAATTCATCCAGCGAGAACAGCCCGCCGAAGGCGCCCATACCGGCCAGCACGGCCGGGGTGTAGGTACTCTCGACGGCTGCCTGCATGCGCTCGAAGATGCCCATCTTCGCTTCGATGTCCACACCTGCGGCGGCATAGGCGCTCTTGGGAGTAGAAGGGGCTTGTTTCCTCGTCATGAATAGAGCCTCCAGATAGTTAAACGGATGCTATAGTTCTGCGATATCTGAGAACATCTTCATCATTGTTTCGATGATCAAGGAAAGCGAGGCGTTCAATATTGCTGTACGCTAATGCTCTTGCTTCTTCTAGACTACTTCCGCCGGCGACGACGTGTAAGACTCTACCACCTCTTGTCACGAGCCCCTTTTTGGGGTCTTCATCAACACCAGAATAGAAAAGCGCTACACCCCAATCTATTTTATCTAGACCAGTTATCTTGTAACCATCTCCATAACGCCCAGGATACCCCGGATACCAGCGCCCCCCTGGATCTCTTGATCTTCCTACCATTGCAACAACATCAACATAGTGACGAGGGTTCCATTCTACTTCTCCTCTTGGTAAACTTCTCTTGAGTTCATCGAGCCTTCCTTCGCAGGTTGCCAAAGCGATTTCAAAAAGATCTGTTTTCATCTTTCTTGCTATTACTTCCCACTCTGGATCTCCATGTCTAACATTGACCTCAAATACACTCAGACTATTGTCTGGATTTAAGTTTAGGCCGAAATATAAAACGCCCCTATAATCCCACCCCAATTCATCATAGATTACATCTACAAACGGGTTTACTACTTCTCTTAATATCTTATTCGTCACCCATTCTTCTTCTACCAGCCTGTGGGGACAATAGCAACCTGTCCCTCCTGTATTAGGGTTTGTCAGTCTTATATTCTCCTCTTTCAATAGAGAAGCTAAGATTCGGTCTCTTTCGTTTTCACTCATCTCCTTTAAGTTTGCAGGAATCCTTATTCGATTCTCTTGTAATCCCCTTCTTATATCACGAATGTTTCTTCCGTAGCGATGGTAAAACATCATCAGAACATCACAGGGATCGTATGCTGGTTTGTAATCTTGAGCAAACATTCTTAATGGCAAGTAAGTTCTTCCATCAAGATAAGCAAAATATGAAATCTCTCGATGCTCTTTTCTGGCTTCAATGATAGCTCTCAAACTATTCGGCCCATAAGCTGCGAATTCCTTGTCCACTATTATCCTATCAATTGCTTCTTCGGCCTCTCTCGGGTTATTGCAGCAAAAACCTGATTTTCCAGCTCCTAGACCACCTGCCTTTACTACAACTTGATAACCGATATCCCTAACGAACCTTTTGGCATCTTCAGCAACCTTCTTTCTTCCTTCTTGTGTTGCATCTGGACCTGGGTCAAAAACACGCCATTCTGGTTTTACCCCTATTCTTTCGAGGATTGTATTTGTGAATGCTCTATCACTTTCTATTCTTGTGTATTTCCTTTTGGGTCCTACACAGGGTATTCCAGCTTCGCATAAGACGTCAACAAGTCCTTGACTTAAAGGATTCTCCGAACCAACGTCAATCAAACTCACGCCGTTATCCTTACAGAATCTTACAACATCCTCAAAGTCTCTCACCTGAGGAACTTGTTCTATATATCCTCTTTGACCTTTTCTTGTATACTTGACTCCAGGATTGCCCGGTGCGAAAAAAACCTTATCAACGTGGGGGCTTTCTATGTATTCATCAGCAAGAGCATGATCCCTTCCACCGCTGCCATAAACCAGGATTTTCTCTCCCACAATGACCGCTCCTTTTGCTATTACTCAGGCTGCCACGGAATCGGATGTTCTAAGCTCTGAGCCCTCGTCCCCGAGGGCGGTTCTGGCGAGAGCATCTCATTTTGAGCAGCTATCTACTGCACAAGCCGCCCCCGAGACGGAGGCTGGGAGCATAGGTTGAGTAATAACCTCCTTTTTTCAATCCCTTAGGATCTATTGCCTGCTCCAGCGTTAGGCAAACGACGGCTCCCTTTTTAGGTGGTTGCGGCGGTCGGGAAGGTTTGTAGCCGCATGCCGCCCGGCGAGACGGGCAGGGTGACTCCTAACTGCACAGGTAGAAGAATGTGATCACCTCTGGCGGTTGCCTACTCTGGCTCAAACATCTCCTTACCTATGCTTGCTGCGGCGGGAACAGGGTATTCCCCGGAGAAACAGGCATGGCAATGTCCGCCACGCTCTGCTCCAACGGCCTCCAGCAATCCTTCCAGGGAAAGGTAGCCCAGACTGTCCACTCCCATGTGACGGGCGATCTCGTTTACACCCATGCGGGCCGCGATCAGCTCCTCCCGCGTGCTCATATCCACGCCCATGAAACAGGGATGGCGGATCGGAGGCGAGGCCACCCGCATGTGCACTTCGGCGGCTCCGGCCTGGCGCAGCAAGGCCACGAGAGGGCCGCTGGTGTTGCCGCGCACTATAGAATCATCCACCACAACGATGCGCTTACCTCGTATGTCTGTCAACGGATTGAACTTGAGCGCCACCCCCAGGCGACGCAAGCGGTTGTCGGGCTGAATGAAGGTCCGTCCAATGTAGCGGTTCTTGATCAGTCCTTCGCCAAACGGTATGCCGGCAGCGTTCGCGTAGCCGATGGTGTGGGATGTGGCCGAATCGGGTACACCGATGACCATGTCTGCATCAACAGGATGCTCCTGGGCCAGTCGTGCTCCCAGGCGACGGCGCACCCGGTGTACAGATTGTCCTTCCAGCAGCGAATCAGGGCGGGCGAAATAGATGTACTCGAAGATGCACAGCGCCGACCGCTCTGCCGCCTCCACACCCTGCCAGGAAGTCAGGCCGCTCTCGTCCAGCCGCACGATCTCTCCCGGCCGCACCTCCCGCACGAAGGTCGCGCCAATCGTGGCCAGCGCGCACGACTCCGACGCTAGCACCCAGCCATTTCCATTCAACCGCCCCAAGCAGAGCGGGCGGAACCCCCAGGGGTCGCGGACACCGTAGACTGCCTCCCGTGTGATCATCGTCAGGGAGTAGGCTCCCTCCGCCCGTCCCATAAAAGCAGCGATGCGCTCCTCCCAGACACCCCCTGGCGCACCGGCCAGCATCTGGGTGATCACCTCGCTATCGGAGGATGAGATCAGCCCCACGCCCCCATCCAGCAAATCCCGCCGCAAAGCAGGAGCATTGGTGAGGTTGCCGTTATGAGCGATCCCCAGGGGGCCTAGCGCCGTCTCGATCAGGTAGGGCTGGACATTGCGCAGGTACGAGGAGCCGGTCGTGGAGTAGCGATTGTGCCCGATGGCCAGGTGCCCTTGCAGGTGATGCAGGTTTTCCTCGTTGAAGACTTGCGAGACCAGGCCCATCCCCTTGTGGATGTGAGCAATCCGGCCATCGGAGGTGGCGATTCCGGCGCTCTCCTGCCCTCGATGCTGCAGGGCGTAGAGGGCGAAGAAGGCCATCCGGGCTACGCCCGTATCTGGGGCATAAATGCCGCAGATGCCACATGCTTCTCGAGGTTTACCGGCTGGTGGGTACATCACTTCAATCCTGCAGCCCAGCGTCGGCGTCGAGGAGTCTCTGGCGTTGCTTTTCCTGAGCTTCTTCCACCTTGGGGCGCAGATCAGGTTCGGCCAGACCCAGCATTTTGGCTGCCAGCAGAGCCGCATCCTCCGGTTCCAAGATCACCGCCGGGGCGACGCCCGATGGCATGCGCAGGGATGAGAGCACATCACCCCCGGCGAACTTTTCCGCATAAGGTGGACAAGCGATGACCGGTGCACTTACCTGACCGTCCACCAGGCCGCTCAGCGCGTTGCTGCGACCTGCCACGGTGATGTAGACCTTAAGGCGTGGGTCGGCTTCGTAAGCTGCCAACATTTCCAAGAGGTACCCCGGCACCCTGTGCGCCGATGCCACGCGTGTCTCCCAGGGGATACCAAACTCGTCCAACGCATTTGTGATGCGTTCGCTGAAGGCAGCGTCACCGGGCGATCCCATGATAATGACGACTAGCATTTGCCTTTCCTTCATCAACCGTTAATGTAAGAACCCTGTGAGCACCCCGGCGATGCGCGGGTCAGCCGGGTACGCACACGGCTGGAACGTCCGGCCAGTGAGTTTCTCATAGCAGGCGATGTAGCGCTCGCTGAGCTGTACAATCAGTTCGTCGCTTGCTTCGGGCGGCTCGCCGTCGCCGCGATACCCCTGCCTGGCGTACCAGAGACGCAGGAATTCCTTGTCAAAGTTCTCCGGCTCCAGCCCATCTGTCATCCGCCTCTCGTAGCTTTCGGCCACCCAGAAGCGGCTGCTATCGGGCGTGTGGACCTCGTCAATGAGCATCACAGTGCCATCGGGCGCACGCCCAAATTCGTACTTGGTGTCCACCAGGATCAGCCCGCCCTGACGGGCGATTTTCTGCCCCCGCTCAAAGATGGCCAGTGCCGAGGCCTGAACCTGCTTCCATGTCTTTGCATCCAGCAGTCCCCGCTCGGTCACCTCTGCGCACATGATGCGCTCATCGTGCTCGCCCGCGCGCCCCTTGGTGGTGGGGGTGATGATCGGCTCCGGCAGCGGCTGGTTCTTGACCATCCCGTCGGGAAAGTCGTAGCCATAGATATTCCGCTCGCCCAGGGAGTAGCGGTACCAGAGGGCGGTCTTAGTCACGCCGGTGATGTAGCCACGCAGGACAACCTCCACCGGCAGCGGCTCACAGTCGTGCACCAGGCTGACGTTGGGATCGGGCACGGCGACGATGTGGTTGGGGATAATGTCGGCGGTTTGCTCGAACCAGAAGGCGCTGAGCTGGTTGAGCACCTGGCCCTTGAACGGGATCGCCGTCAGGATGACGTCGAAGGCGGAGAGCCGGTCGGTGGTTACAATGAGGCGGCGGTCGTCGGGCAGGTCGAACCAGTCCCGTACCTTGCCTCGGTCGTGGTCGTAGGGCCACTCGATTTCGACGCCCTTCAGGGCTTGTGGAATGTACTGTTGTAGCGTGGTCTGGTCAAGCATCCGCTTTCTTTTTCTCATTTTTCGCGCAAGCATCCTGAGCCTGTCGGAAGGATGCGCCCCATGCAAAGCTGTCACCCTTCGACGGCTCGACTGAGGCTTCGACGCTGAGGGCTTCGACTGAGCTCAGCCGAAGCGCTCGCTGAAGTCAGGCTCAGGGTGACTACGCTGGTATTTCCAGATACCTACAGCGCCGCTGCATAGCGGATTCCCTGGACAAAGAGGGGCAGGCCCATCTCACCCCGCTCCCCTCTGGTCCAGCGTGGATGCTGCCAGGGGACAACGTGATCCTCCGGGTGAGGCATCAGCCCGAGGACGTTGCCCTGTTCATTGCAGATACCGGCGACGTCGGCGACGGAGCCGTTGGGGTTGGCAGGGTACTTGGCTGGGCTGCCATCACCACTGACGTAAGTCAGCGCGATCAACTGCTTCGTCTGGAGGCGCTCCAGCGCAGCGTCATCGCCCGGGACGAAGCGTCCCTCGCCGTGGGCCACCGGGCAGTAAATGCGCTCAGAGAGACCTCGAGTGAAGACGCAGGGGCTTGCCGGGTCCGACTCCAGCCACACCCAACGGCACTCGAAACGATTGGAGCCGTTGCGCGTTAGCGTAGCCTGGATGTCCGTCCTGAGCGAAGCCGAAGGACCGGCTCCCGGCGGTCCGGGGAGCCAGCCGCTCTTCACCAGGGCCTGAAAGCCATTGCAGATGCCCAGGACCGGTTTGCCGACCTCGATGAAGCGGGTCAGCTCGTCCTGGAACAGCCAGCGCAGATCGGAAGCCCACAGGCGACCGGCACCCAGTGCATCGCCGTAGGAAAAGCCGCCGGGCAGGATCAACATGTGGAACTCGTGCAAGCGTGCAGGTCGCTCGCGCAGTTCGTTCACGTGAAGGACGGTCGGCTCCCCGCCGGCTTGTTCAATCGCCCAGGCGGCCTCGCGGTCGCGGTTCGTGCCGGTTGCGTGGAGGATCAGTACTTTGGCTAACTTACCGAATTTCTTTGGGTTCATACCAAGTTCTCGGGCCATCTGACCTGGTCAGACTCACACCACCTCCGGCGATTGCCATGCTTGCAGGAGCTCTTCGATGGGAGACTCGATCACCGTGCCTCCCTGCAGCCCGCGCAGGCGTAGAGTGCCACCATCAGTGACGTGGCCCAGGTGGGCCACAGGCCACCCTGTCAGCGCCTCCTCGAAGGCAGCGGCATCTTCGGGCGCGACCTCGACCAGGAAACGAGAGCTGCTCTCGGAGAAAAGCGCAACGTCGTCGGCCTGCACGTCAGGTGTTCGCGGGAGATCCGCCAAATCCAGATCGAGTCCCAGCCGTCCGGCGAACGCCATCTCCGCCGCCGCCACGGCCAACCCGCCCTCGCTCAGGTCGTGGCAGGCGCGCACCAGTCCCTTCCGCATCGCGCCGTGCAGCGCGCGCATCATCTCAATGACGCCGGGCACTGGCGCGGGGACACTGTTCCCCAACGCACCGTGCAGACGGTAGTAGAGTGAGGCTCCCAGCTCGGCCCGCGTCTCCCCGACGACGTAGAGCAGGTTGCCCGCGCTCTTCAGCCCCATCGTCACCGCTCCGCGCACATCAGGGACGATGCCCAGGGAGGAGATCAACAGCGTGGGCGGAATGGCCCGCTTCTGTCCCTGGGGGTCCACGTACTCATTGTTCAGGCTGTCTTTTCCTGAAATGAACGGGGTACCGTAGGCCAGGGCCGCGTCGTGGCAGCCCTGCACCGCCCGCACCAGCCCGCCCAGCCGGTCGGGCAAGGCCGGGTTGCCCCAGCAGAAGTTGTCCAGCAAAGCAATGTGGTCGGGGTCGGCCCCCACGCTGACGATGTTCCGCAGCGCTTCGTCCACCACGGCCCAGGCCATGGCGTAGGGATCCAACCGCCCATAGTGAGGGTTAATGCCGCAGCCCAGCGCCAGACCCCGCCACCCATCCGTTTCCAATGAGCACAGTACCGCCGCGTCGGAGGGTCCGTCGTCGGCCACTCCCACCAGCGGTTTCACAATCGTCGCGCCCTGGACCTCGTGGTCGTAGCGCCGGATCACCGGTTCCTTGCTGGCGACGTCGGGATCGGCCAGCAAGCGCAGCAGAACGGGCGTCAGGTTCTCTGGCGGCGCGATGTCCGGATCATCAAACTCCAGCGGCGCCCACTCGGCGCGCAAGCGTGATCTTGGCCAACCCTCGTGCACGAAAGCCATATCCATATCGGCGGTGATTTTGCCATCGTAGCAGATGCACAGCCGCTTGTCCCCGGTGAAGCGTCCGATGACGGTCAACTCCACGTCAAGCTCCTCGCAGATCTCCTTCAGGCGGGGCAGGTTCTCCAGGGGGATGGCCAGTACCATGCGCTCCTGGGCCTCCGAGATCCAGATCTCCCAAGGGCGCAAGCCAGGGTACTTGAGCGAGACGTCGCCCAGTTCCACCTCCACGCCGACTTCGCTGCCCATCTCCCCGACGGCCGAGGAAAAGCCACCGCCCCCGCAGTCGGTGATGGCGTGATACAGCCCCTCGTCGCGGGCGCGGATGACTGCTTCCAGGAGTGCCTTCTCGGTGATGGGATCGCCGATCTGGACGACGCTGCCGACCGTCTGGCCGGTCTCGTGGGTCAGTTCGGCTGAGGCGAAGGTGACCCCGTGGATGCCATCGCGCCCGGTGCGCCCGCCCAGGGACACGCAGAGGTCGCCTGGTCGGGGATCACGCCGGTGCTGTCCCTTCCGGGCCAGGCCGACGCAGCCGCAGTATACCAGGGGATTGGCAGCATAGCCGGGGTCGTAAATAATCGCGCCGGAGACGGTGGGGATGCCCATCTTGTTGCCGTAATCTTCGATCCCGGCGACGACGCCCCGGGCGATGCGGCGGGGATGGAGAATCCCGGCTGGCATATCCTCCCTGGGCATATCCAATGGCCCGAAGCAGAGGACGTCGGTGTTAGCGATGGGCCGGCCGGAGACGCCGATGACGTCGCGGATGACACCACCGATGCCGGTGTTGGCCCCACCGAACGGCTCGAGGGCTGAGGGATGGTTATGTGTCTCCACTTTGAAGGAAACCTCAAACTCGTCGTCGAAATCAACGATGCCAGCGTTGTCCACAAAGGCGGAACGCACCCAGCCAGGCTCCAATCGCTCGGTGGCCGCTCGAAGGTACGTGCGCAGCAGACCTGTGATCATTTCCTCGTAAGGTGGAGCAGGCCCCCTGCCCGTGGGCAGAACGCGGGGCATACCCCCCTGGCAGAGGTAGTGGATCTCGGCCTTGAAGGTCTTGTGCTGGCAGTGTTCCGACCAGGTCTGGGCCAGGGTCTCCAGTTCCACGTCGGTGGGATCGCGTCCCAGGCGGCGGAACTCGTCGCGGATGGCCCGCATTTCCTCAAGGGAGAGAAAAAGGACTCGTTCCACACTCATGCGGGCCAAGGTCTCGTCGTCGGCCTCGCGGATAGAGACGATCTCCACCTCATCGGAGGGTTCGGCGCGGGGCACGAAAGCCGGCTGCAAGGTCCTCAAGGCGTAGGTCTGGACGACGTCGTTGCAGAGGATCTCGCGAGCGATCCGGTGCAAGTCAGCAGCGGACAGGTCTCCTTCAAAGGTGTAGCGGGTACCGGTGGCGGTCGCCTCGACAGAGCCGATGCCGAGCATCCGTGCGCGATGGAGAAGATGCGCAGCTACGGGGTCGGTCACACCAGGGCGGTAGCCGACCTCAACGACCAGGCCGGCCTCATCCGGCGGGGGCAGAGCATCGGCTGGTCGAGAGCGGTATCCCTCAACGACGGGGTCGGTCAGGAGTTCTTCGGCCAGGCGCTCCAGGTCTGCCGGTGAGAGATCGCCGCGCAGAAAATAGAGATCGCCCACCTGGACTCGTCGAACGCGGTCGAGGCCCAGTTGAGCGACTTGGGCGAGCAAGTCCGCTACCCGTCCGTCGGGCAGGGCAGCCCGCCAGAAAACCTCAATGCGATGGTCCACCTCTCCCCCCATCCGCTGGTGATGTCAAGATGCTACCATAGGCAGGAGGATTTGTCAAACATTCCGCCCAGTGTGGGACGATCGAACACGGTAGGCAGCAATCGCCCGTGCTCCCCGACCACTGTTGCACACCCAGCGCAAGTATGGTACAATCTTTAAGGGAATGAGAAAGTAAGGAGAGGGAGCTATGGCTAAGAAAACAGATAAGATCACAGGATACGTCAACACCCTGCGACAGGCGGACATTTTCTACGATCTTACCAACCCCCAGTTGGAGATGATTGCAGCCCTTTGCTCGGAGGTCACGCTTAAAGAGGGACAGATTGTCTTTAAGGAAAACAGCACTGGTGATGAATTGTACGTCATCGCCGATGGAGCTGTGGACATCTTGTTGAACCCCGCTCTTATCCAATCCACCACCGGACAGCCAGCTCAGCCGCTGACCATCGCCACTCTCAGACGCGGACAGACCTTCGGTGAGGTTGCGTTGGTGGATAAGGGATTGCGGTCAGCCTCAGCCCACTGTGCTTCAAAAAAGGCGAGCCTCTTGACCATCCCTAGTGACCGGCTGAGCAAGCTGTGCGATAATTATCCCGACCTGGGCTATCGCTTGATGCGTAACATAGCCGCCGATCTGGCATTCAAAATCCGTGGCACCGACCTGTTGATTCGCGAGCAACTGCTCTGGCGACCACGGTCGGGATAGCGCGATTTGACATTTCGCGCCTGTCCGATATAATCTAGTTGTGCGGGTGTAGTTCAGCGGTAGAACGTCAGCTTCCCAAGCTGAATGTCAGGGGTTCGAGCCCCCTCACCCGCTCTGCAAGCCGGCCGTGATGGTCGGATGCAAAGCCCCTTCTGCGGTTGTTAAAGTGCAAAACCGAGTAGCTACCGAGATGTGGGCAAAAGGCCGTCAGTCCGGGCCAGGGACTGGCGGCCATCTTTTTCGCTTCAGTATCCCCGATCTCCAGACTGTCGCGGATAATGAGAAGGCACTCCAATGAAACCGCTCAAGAGATGGCAGGAGCCAATTTATGCTCTGGGCAGCCTGGGCCCCAGTACTCTTAATCAGATTGTCCTCGGTTGGGTGCTCTTCTATTACCGGCCGTCTGGGGCTGAGATTGAGCGCACTGGTGCGATCTTCCTCGTCGGCGCGGCAGCCGCCAGCGGTGTGTGGATCGTCGCGCGCGTGATTGACGGTGTGTGCGATCTCCCCATCGCCTCCTGGACCGACAACCTGCGCAGCCGCTGGGGGCGGCGTCGCCCGATGATGGCGCTAGGCTTGCTCCCGATGGCCATCGCTTTCATTTTTATCTGGTACCCCCCGGTGCACGGCGAGCACTGGATCAACGCCGTCTGGATGGCTGTCTTCAGCTCCACCTTCTTTTTCTTCTACACCTTCATCGTCGTGCCCTACCTGGCGCTCCTCTCCGAGATCGCCAAGGACGAGGCCGACCGCTTGCGCATCGCGTCCTGGCAGGCGGTCTGCACCACCATCGGGATGGCTGTGGCGATGGTCGCCGGCCCCAAGCTGATCGAGGGGCTGGGCTACCAGACGACCGCGTGGCTGCTCGTCGGGCCTGGCGTGCTCTGTTTCCTCGGCCCTATCCTGGTCGTCCGGGAGCCACCTTCCGATCGCGTCGCGCCGGAGCCCCCGGCCGCCGCTCCCCTGTCACTGCGGCGCTCTTTCCTCACCATGCTCACTAACCGCGCCTTCGCCATCTATGTACTCTCGATGGGAATCTTCTACCTGGGGCTGCAACTTTACGTCGCCGGTCAGCCCTACATTGTGACGGCGATAATGGCCCTGGACAAAGGTCAGGCCGGCACTCTCAACGCGGCCGCTTTTGGGCTGGTTCCCCTTTGCCTGCCGCTGTTCAACTTCATCTCCCGGCGTAAGGGGGCCAAATGGGCCCACCGGCTGGCGCTCTTTGTTTCCGGCGTGATTATGCTGCTCTGGCCGCTTACCTGGGCGCGGTTGAACCTGCCCATCTCGCCGCTGGCCCTGGGGACTGTCTTCAGCGCCCTCCTGAGTTATTCCGCTGCCGCACTGATGACCGTCCCCAACGCATTTCCGGCGGAGATCGCCTACCAGGATACACTGCGCACCGGTGAGCATCGCGCAGGGATGTACTTCGCGGTGCAGGGCGTGATCAACCAGACCATCGCTGCGTTAGTTGGCGCGGTCGTCGTGCAACTGGCGGCCCACCTGGGCAGCACCGTCGAGCGACCTTATGGCGCGCTTATCCTCGCCCCGCTCGCTGCGATCCTATGCTTCGCCAGTTGGGCGCTCTTCGCGCCTTACCCGCTGGGCAAGCCCAGGCCAGAAGAGGAGGCAACGGCAGGATAGTTGCCCGCTGCGCCCGTTTTGTGGTACAATTCCTTAATGCGTAGCACGCGGTTTTAACCGCCGTGTTTCTTCGGAGTTTGCCATGCTCACCATTGCTCTTGCCCAAATAGACGTAACCATCGGCCAGCCGGAGGACAACCTGGTCCGGGCGTGGGAGTTCGCCGCCCAGGCCCAGGAGGCTGGCGCCGACCTGCTCCTGCTGCCTGAACTGTGGTTTCACGGCTACGACCTGGAGCAGGCTGAGGAGCGGGCCGCGCCACTGGGGGAGGGGGGATTTGCCCATATGGCTGCGCTGGCCCGCGAATTCGGCCTGCACCTGGCCGGCTCTACCCTGGAGCGGCACGCAGGTGGCGTCTCTAATACCTGTGCATTCTACGCGCCTGATGGTACGCTCCTGGGGGCCTACCGTAAAATCCACTTGTTCCGCATGATGCGGGAACCTCGCTACCTGGCTCCCGGCGATCACCTCACCCTCTGCCCCACTCCGTGGGGGCCAACGGGCCTGACCATCTGCTACGACCTGCGCTTCCCTGAACCCCTCCGCGCTATGGCGTTGGCTGGGGCGGTTCTCTTCTTGGCGCCAGCCCAGTGGCCGCTAAAGCGTATCGAGGCCTGGCTTCTTCTGGCCCGCGCCCGTGCCGTGGAGAACGAATTGTTCGTCGCCGCCTGTAACCGTGTGGGTAGCGACGGTGATATCACCTTCCCCGGCCGCTCACTCGTCGTGGACCCCTGGGGGCACGCGCTGGTGGAGGGAGATGACCAAGAGCGGCTGCTGATCGCCCAGATTGATTTTGGAGAGGTTCGCAAGGCTCGCCGGTATCTCACTGTCTACGAGGACCGTCGCCCCGAGGCATACCGAGTGGTGAAACGTGAAATGTGACGAGTGAAACGCGATGAGCTGCGACACCATCTTGCAGACTGCCATCTCCATCGCCCACGAGGCCGGCGAAATCGTGCGCGAGGCCTTCCCACGCACCGCGCTCGTCCACGTCGGCTTCAAAGGCGCGGTCAACCCCGTCACCAAGACCGATACTGCCGCCGAAGCGTTGATCGTCGGCCGCCTGCGAGGCGCCTTCCCCGGCCACCGCATCCTGGCCGAGGAATCTGGTGGGGACGACTGGCGCACGCCCGGTCCGCCCGTGTGGCTGGTTGATCCGCTGGACGGCACCAACAACTTCGCCCATGGCTTCCCCCATGTCGCTGTCTCGCTGGCGCTGCTGGCTCCCCAATATGCTCCGAGCCCCTGTCCCCAGGGGCGTCCCCAAGGACAGGGACGCGAGCAATGGAAAGTGGTCGTCGGCGTGGCCTACGACCCATTGCGGGAGGAGACCTTCGCCGCGACTGCTGGGGGTGGGGCGACGCTCGATGGTCAGCCCATCCGCGTCTCCGGCGTCCGGCGTCTGGCGGACGCATTCCTGGCCACCGGCTTTCCCTACGACCGCCGCACCGCTCCTGACAATAACGCTGAACGGCTGGACCATTTTCTGCGCCGCAGCCAGGGCGTGCGCCGCGCCGGGGCCGCCGTCCTCGACCTAGCCTACGTCGCCTGCGGCAGGCTCGACGGCTTCTGGGAGATGCGCCTCAAGCCATGGGACGTGGCGGCAGGCGCGCTGCTGGTGCGCGAGGCCGGCGGCAGGGCAACCGACTCCCAGGGCGGGTCCGGCTACCTCTCCGGCGCGTTCGTCGTCGCGTCCAATGGTCACATCCACGACCAGATGCTGCGCGTTATCCGCGAGGGGGCCGCCGCACCCCGTCCGAGTGCTTGACCAGAGCGCATCGCATCACACGTTCGCACTGCCCCAGGAGGAGAAGGTACCCGGGTCACCGTCCACCTGCCCGGCCCGCTCCTGTGAAGCAGACAACCAGCGGGGCAGGAGGGGCACATTTCTAATGCAAATATAATAGATGCACATTGACTTTATCTTGAGAATGTGGTACACTAGTACCGAGAATGATCGAGGCGCTACCTGCGCCTCTCCTGTGCGCAAGTGCAAACAGAGACGTTGGAAAAGGAAAGGCTGTGTTTAAGGACGTAATCTACTTTGACAACGCCGCCGCGACGCGGCTGGATGAGCGGGTCCTGGAGGCGATGAAGCCCTACTTCTTCGACCTCTACGCCGTCGCCACGTCTCAGTTTGGCTACTCGCTGGGCGTGGATGCCCGGGACGCACTGGACGACGCCCGGAGGCAGATCGCCACCATCCTGGGGGCCAACCCGGATGAGTTTATCTTCACCTCTGGCAGCACCGAATCGAGCAACCTGGCGCTCAAAGGGGTGACCCTGGCGCTGGCGGAGAAGAAGGGCCGCCACATCCTCACCAGCCCCATCGAGGACTTCCCGGTGTTGAACAGCGCCCGGGCCCTGGAGAAACAGGGCTTCCAGGTGACTCACGTGCGGGTGGACGAGACCGGGCGGGTGGACCTGAACCACCTGCAGGAGTCCATCACCCCCGAGACGATCCTGGTCTCCATTCAGGCAGCTAACCAGGAGATTGGCACGCTGCAGGATTTGAAAGGTATCGGCGAGATCTGCCGGGAGAAAGGAGCCCTCTTCCACACCGACGCCACCCATAGCTTCCCCCGCATCCCGCTGGACGTGCGGGCGGTTCCGGTAGACCTGGTGACTGTCTCCGCTCACACCATCCATGGGCCGAAGGGAATCGGCGGGCTGTACGTGCGGAAGGAGACCCCCATCCGCAAGTGGATGGACGGAGGCTTCCAGGAGTTCGACCTGCGCTCGGGGGTGGAGAATATCCCCGGCGCGGTGGGTTTTGCCAAAGCGGTGGAACTGGTCACCCCAGAGGAGACTGCCCGCCTGCAGGCGATGCGCGACCGGCTGATCGAGCGGCTGCTGGAGATCCCCCACACGCGCCTCAACGGCCATCCGGTCTATCGGCTGCCGCACAACGCCAACGTCTCTTTCCGCTTCGTGGAGGGGGAATCACTGCTTTTGCACCTGGACATGCGCGGGTTCGCCGTCAGCACCGGCTCCGCCTGCTTCAGTCGTTCGCTGGAGGCCAGCCACGTCATGTTGGGCATCGGCGGCGACCACGAGCGAGCCCACGGCTCTATCCGTTTTACCTTGGGTCGTTACAACAAAGAGGAGGACGTAGACGCGGTGTTGGAGGCGGTCGCCGAGGTGGTGACAGAGCTGCGGAGGATTAGCCCGCTGGGGAAGGAATGAGGTCGAATTTACAAATTGCGAATCTACAAAACTTACGAACAAGAGGTGAAAGATGCCATTGCCATACAGTGAAATTGTGATGGAGCATTTCCGCCACCCGCGCAACGTGGGGCGGATGGAGGACCCTGACGCCAAATCGGTCGAGGGAAGCCCCGCCTGCGGCGACATGGTAGCCGTCTATCTGAAGGTGGACGACGAGACCCACCGCATCACCGACATCAGGTTCGAGTCCTATGGCTGCGCTTCCAACATCGCCACCGGCTCGATCATCACCGAGATGGCCAAGGGCAAGACCCTCGAGGAGGCTAAGAAGATTAGCTGGAAGGATGCCTCCGAAGCACTTGGGGGTTTGCCCCCCATCAAGACGCACTGCTCGGTGCTGGCGGTGGACGGGCTACGGGCGGCCATCGAGAATTACGAGGAGCGTCACGGCCTGGTCAAGGAACGCAAGCCCACCACGGTCGAGTTCGTGCGCAAACGGCTCAAGCACGTGATGAACCCCGTCGTGGGATTGGACGTGGTGCGCACCAAACTGGTCAGAGAGATCGAGGTCTCCAATGGAACGGTGCGAGTGGCGCTGGACCTGCCCGCGGATCACCAGTTCGCCGCCAACATCCGCGAGGAGATTACGGAGAAGATCGAGCCGTTGTGGGACGTGGAGAGGGCAATAGTGGAGTTTACAGATTGAGGTGGAATGATGCCTGAGCTCAAAGTGGATACCCGAGAAGCACAGTGCCCGGCAGTTGCGGCGAACATTACGGTGGATTGCCGAGGGGAAACCTGTCCAGTGCCGCTGGTTGAGGCGCGCAAGGCATTACGCAAAGCCTCACCGGGCGATGTGGTCGAGGTGATCGGCACGCACCCGGCCTCGAAAGAAGAGATTCCAATGGCCGTCAAGGCCCTGGGGTTGGAATTACTGAGTGTCGAGGGAACGGACACCGACTGGACGATCCGTATCCGACGATAGAGGGTGGACATGAACGGAGGGCGAGAAATGGCACGCTACAGCGTTGAAACCAAGCTGAGCCCAGAAGAAGCTATCGAGAGGGCTACGGCTTACTTCGGCGAAGGAGGCCTTGGGCTCAAGGCCGTCGAGGAAAACCCATGCTGTGTCTCCTTCGAGGGTGGCGGCGGCCACGTGACCGTGACGGCCAGCACAGGGGAGAAGAAGACGACGGTGGAACTGGAAACGCGTGAGTGGGACTACCACGTCAAGCAGTTTATGGGCAAGCTAGGCTGACCACGTGCTGACCTCCGGAGCCCTGCCACAGGATGACAACAGAGGGGGTAAAATGGAGCAGCAAAAAACGACGACCGAAAAGGTGACAATCATCCTGCACAGCGGCGATATGGACAAGCTGTACAGTGCGCTGATTATCGGCAACGGGGCGCTGGCGATGGGGATGGAGGCTTCGATCTACCTCACCTTCTGGGGGCTCCAGCGGCTGCAAAAGGGCGGGCTGGAGAAGGGGCCTCTCTCCAGGATGCACTTCCTGGGCCTGGGCAAGTGGATGATCAAGCGGCGGATGAAGAAGGCCAACGTCGCTTCCCTGGAAAGGTTGTTTCAGGATTTCAAGGAACTGGGGGGCAAGATCATCGCCTGCGAGATGACGATGGAGATTATGGGCGTCAGCCGGGGGGACCTGCGAGAGGATTTGATTGACGACTACGGCGCGGTGGGGACCTACGTCCAGGAAGCGCGCAACTCACAGATCACGCTGTTCATCTAACGAGTGTGTTTCAAAAGTGCTCTTTCTACTCGCCAGCAATCAGGTCCACCAACTCGTACGCGATCGTGGAGTCCTGATGCCCTTTGACCCCTACAACTCTCACGGGATTGGTCTGCACCCGGTCCCGCACCATCTCCCACGTCTTGCGGCAGAGGAGGATCTGCCCCGCCTGGGCGTTCCGCTGCAAATGAAAGGCCAGGTTGACCGGGGTTCCGATAGCGGTGTACTCCATACGGTCTTCGGCCCCCACGTTGCCCACCACGGCCTCTCCCGTGCAGATGCCTATGCCCACGAAAAGCCGCTCCCCTGGGGAGATGCGGTGGTAGTGGGCTTCCACCTCTTTCTTCAGCGTCCAGGCCGTCTGCACTGCCTGCCAGGCATGCTCTTTTTCCTCCAGCAGTGGCGTATTGAAGAGAGCCATCACCGCATCACCCATGTACTTGTCCACGATGCCCTGGTGGGAACGGACCTCTGCCTCGGCCAGGGTCAGGTAGTTGTTGAGCGCCTCGAAGACCCATTCGGGTGGATTGACCTCGCTCAGTTTGGTGAAACCCCGGATGTCGGCAAAGAAAGCGGTGATCATCCGTCGCTCCCCGTGCAGCCCCAGTTCGGCCAGGTCGTGGGGGAGCCGATCCACCAGCTCGTGCGGAAGATAGCGACGGACCAGGGCACGCTCTCGCTCGTAGCGGCGCTTCTCCGTCACGTCATCCATCACAATCGCCACCCCCAGAGTCTCCCCCCCACTCCCCCGCAGCGTAGATAGGCTCAGGCCCAGGTGGAGCTGCTCTCCCTGGGGAAGAAAGGGATTGATCTCGTAAGAAATGTGAGTCCTGCGATGCTGGCGCACATCCTCAATAAGGGTGGGAAGGGGTGTCTCGCACAGGAAACCAAGAACCTGGCGATAAGGACGACCTACCACCCACAGGGCCGGGACGCGCAGGATCGTCTCGGCGGCCTGGTTGAAGGAAGTAATGACGTCCCGGCTATCAATGGTGATGACGCCGCTGGCGATGCTGGCGAAGATATTGTCCACGTAGTCTTTCATCGTGGCAATCTCGTCCCGCTGCCGCCGCACGTTATCGAAGAGGCGAGCATTCTCTAGAGCGACGGCCGCCTGCCAGGCCAGGGCACTCAGCAGCTTCTCATCTCCCGCGGTGAAGATCGCTCCACCAGCCTTATCGGCCAGGAGTACGACTCCCAGCCTTCGCTCAGAGGTGCGCAGCGGAACAGCCAGGAGCGGCACCCGCCGCTCTCCATCAACGAAATCGTTGACAATCTCGGACTTGCCGGTGCGGGCCACCTCTTCCACCAGTTCTACCAGCGCTTGCCCCTCTGAGATAATCGTCTCCAGTTTCCCCGTCAGCCCGACGCTGGCAGCGACGACCAGTTCCTCTGCCTCGCCGTAGAGCAGGACCGCTCCCCAGCCGACCTTGATGATCTTGCTTGCCTTGCTCAGCGCTCGCTGGAGGAGTTCATCCACGTCAAGGCAAGCAGCCAGTGTCTCCCCCAGCTTGTAGAGCAAATTGATCTCCCGGTAGCGGTCCAGGGTCTCCTGGGCAACGGCCCGCTTTGCAGAGGCGACTCCGGCGAGGAACTCCAGGGGGCACTTCAATGCGGCCAACGCGGCTTGCGTCTGGGCTGGCGGTGGCAACGGGCCGGTTGCCAAGATCAGCCCCACCCGCTGCTCTTCCACGCAGATAGGCATCGCTGCTCCCGGGGAGATGATCACGATCTCTACCACTTCTTGCGCGGCCTCCACAAGAGCATGGGCAACTTCCGGTGGGAAGGGCCGATTGCTCCCCAGGAGGCGGCCGGCCCCATCGCTCACGGCCAGGGAAACCTCCGCTCCCAACAGCGGCGCGAAGTCCTTCAGGAGCGTTATGATCTGCTCAGGACGGAGCAGTCTCTCCAGACGAGGCTTTCTTTTCACGTCCATTCACCTTTGGCCCAGCGAAATAAGAAGGTGCAACGGGAGCAGTCTTCCCCACGACAGGATGTTCGACCATCTCCAAGGTCCCCACTCCAAGAGGCGCTGCGGGCAGTGCGAAGGAGAAAACACTACCCTTGCCCGGCTCGCTCTCCGCCCAGATGCGCCCTCCGTGGTGCTCGATGATCTCTTTGCAAATGGCAAGCCCCAACCCTGTACCCTCCGGCTTCTCTGTCAGTGTGTCGCCCACCTGGGTGAACCTCTCGAAGACGCGGGGCAGGTCTTCAGCCCGGATCCCCACGCCTGTATCGGTGATGCTCACCACCACCCACTCCCCGTCGGAGAACTCAACGCCATTCAGCACGTTCTGAACAGCCGAGTCCGAGTGGTAAGGGGGCGGAGATGGCCCTCTGGTGTGCAAGGTGCCATTCTGGACATCCAGGCCCCAGCCTCGTACCTCTATCTGGCCCTGCTCGGTGAATTTAACGGCGTTGGAGAGCAAGTTGGTCGTCACCTGAATGAGCCGATCCCGGTGCCCCCAGACTGGAGGAAAGCCATGGGAGGGCAGGTGGATTTGAATAGACAGGTTCTTCTCTTCGGCCAGGGCAGTGGTAGCGGCGACAGCATCCTGGACAACCTCCGCCAGGTCGGTCCTGGCCATGGGCCACTCTATCTCGCCTGCTTCCATCTTGGCAATGTCCAGCACGTCGTTGATAAGCCGGGTGAGGCGCTCACTCTCGTTCTCGACGATGACCAGGTTGTCCATAATGCGTTCGGCGACCTGGTAAGTCTTCTCACCGGCGTCCATGCGGGGGGCGATCCAGCGATAGAAATCCCGTCGTATCAAGCTAGCAAAGCCCAAGATGGCGGTGAGGGGGGAGCGCAACTCATGGGAAACAGCGGAGATGAAGTCGGTCTTCATGCGGTCCACTTCGACTTCGTGGGTGATATCGCGCAGGACGGTGACGACGCCAGCGATCTGTTGCCCCTTCTCCGGCTCCAGAATCGGTGGTGGGATGCGCAGGGCGGTGGCTGAGGTCTTCAGCACACGACCGTCGGGCAGCGCCAGGTTCTCGGTGAAGACCTGGCCCGGCACCTCCAGGGCCTGGGCAGCGAGGGACTGCAAGCCCGCCACGGGGAAAGACCCCGCCAGCAGGAGCCCTCCCAGCGAGCGGACCGGCGGCAAGCCGGCCATCTCCCGAAAGGCAGGATTGCTCAAGATGATGCGCCCGGCGGGATCGGTCACCACAAGTCCATCAGCGATGTTATTGATAATGGCGTCCAGTTTGCTAGACTCCTCGGTCATTTCCTGGCTCTTACGGACCAGGGCGCGTTTCTGCTGCTGGATATCTTGCAGGAGCCGGGCATTGGCCACGGCCACGGCCGCCTGGCTGGCTACCGTCTGGCAAATCTCCATCTCCTCATCGGAGAAAGTTCGAGCTTGCTTCAGAGAAGCCAGGAGCAGAATGCCGATCATCTCACGTCGGGCGACCAGCGGCACCAGAAGCACAGAGCAGAACTCGAGTGAGGGGCCTTGTTCCCGAAGAGATTCCAAGAGCGGATGGTTAGCAGCATCTTCGACCGCGTAGGGAATACCCAACTCCAGTCTCTGTTGCAGGGAGGGTAGGCGCAGACGGAGATCGGCAAAGCGAGGGATAGGATACTCGGCGATGATCCGGCCATACCGCCGGTCCTGCTCCAAGATGAGCACACCGCCGTAGTCCACGCCGCTAAGCTCAACCAAATGCTGGACAGTTACGTCCAGAATCTCGTAGGCATCCAGTGAGGAGGTTAGTGCACTAGAAATACGGTTAATCAGCATCAGGTTTTGGGCCCGTTGCTCCAGCGCCATAGCATTAGCCCGGCTTTCCTGCAGCAGGCGAACCGCCTCGACGGCTGCTGCTGCCTGGTTAGCCAGGGCGGTCATCAACTGCAAGTCCTGCTCCTCGAAACCGTTGGCCTGATCGCTCTCCACATCAAAGACCCCCACCAGCCGCCCCCCGACGAGCATTGGGGTAACCATCGCCGAGCGGACCTCAGAACTGCTGGCAGCGCGGAAGTCGTGCTCGCTCACGTCGGAGATCAAGAGAGGTGTCCCGGTGCTAGCTACGTGGCCCACAATCCCTTCGGACCCGATTTTGAAACGGCACTCCCTCATCTCAGTAGCGAGAGGGCGGTCAGAAGCAGCCAGGTAGAGTTCCTCCTTTGCCTCGTCCGCCAGGAATATGAGAGCATTATAGTAGCCGAAGGTAGCCCTCACGCTCTGCACCAGTTCGTCCAGCAGCCGGTCAAGATCGAATATGGCATTGATACGAGAGAAGATTGATTGAAGAGCCAAGAGATGCTGATGCTCCTGCTGGGCCTGTATCCGTGCCTGAACCTCGTTGAAGGCCCTCACCAGGTCTTCCACCTCGTCCAGCGAGAGGACGGGGAGTTGTCCCCCTGCCTTCCCTCGCCGGGCCATTTCCAACAGACGCCAGGTCATCCGACGTAACTCGCCGGAAACATCGCCAGTCACGATGAGGGCGGAGAGGAGGGTGAAGGCCATGGTCATCAGACCGAACCCCAGAAGCAGGAGGAGGGTGTAGCGAATCAGGGGCTCGGATGCAGCGTGGAATTGGTAAACAAGGTTGAAGGCGAGAACACTGGGGAGGCAGTAGGCGACGAAGGTCAGAGCCAGGATAATAATGAGCAAGCGGATGCGAATGTTGAAACGACGCCCTTCATGCTCGTGGGCTGATGGCCCGGCTGGGCTCGCCGAAGTCGGGGGGGAAGTGTCGAGGGAGGGGAGCAGGTAGGCGGTAGTCACGAGGACTGGTTGCACCTGCCGGCGGGCGATGAGGGCCGTCAAGAGCGCTACGCTGGTGGCTGAGGCGATGATAAGAAGCGATTCGGAAAGGTGAGGCACGAACTCGTAGTCGGATATGAGGAGCAGGCCAGCCACATTGCTGAGAAGGGTCATCAAGACGATTGCCCCCAACAGGCTAACGAAGAGATAGACAGGTGCGTTGAAAGCGACTTGGCGGGCCTGACGAACCGCCTCTGGTGGCGGTTCCTTATCTTGGCGCAGGAGACGGCCCAATCGGGCGACAGGAGCCAGGTAGCGGTAGACCAGTCCCATGAGCACCAGTACAAATAGAGGAGCGAACAAGAGATAGTTCAGACGGGACTGGGGAGCCGCCTGAGGGGCGAGATTGACGATGAGGGAGGAGAACAAGACAAGAAGCGGCAGCAAGACAAGAACAGCCGCCAGCAAAGTCAACAGGATATTACGGCGGACTGGGGGAAGGGACTGTCCCATCATCACGCACTATATGCTGACACCCAGTACATCGGCTGCACGCTCAACAAGATAGTCGGGATCGAAGGGTTTGGTGACGTACTCATTGGCCCCCACCTCAACACTGCGTCGCCGATCCACTTCCTGGCCCTTGGCAGTGAGCATGATGACGTAAGCGTCGGAAAGATCAGGGTCATTCCTGACACGCTGGCATATCTCGTAGCCTGAGAGGCCAGGCATCATTACATCTAAGATGATCAGGTCGGGTCGCTCAGCCTGGGCGACATCCCAGGCTTCCAGGCCGTCGCCCACCGAAAACAACTCAATCCCAGCATCCTCGAAGTCTTCCAACGTTTGCTCCAGTAGCACCCGAATGTGAACTTCGTCATCCACAATAAGAATCTTCTTGGGCATTTTCTTTGCTCCCTGGGCAAGTTAGAAACCAACGTTTCGACCACAACAGCGCACAAATAGCCCTGACCCGTTGATAGCACAAGGTCACAACAGGACACCAGTTTGAACAAACCTTGCTTTGAGTATACACCAGGGGAGGAAAGCGTGCAAGTCCTCGCGGGGGAGGGACTCCGCAGTAAGTCAGAACTATGCGAAGTCGTGCGAAGCGCCAGATGCGGGCATCCGAGGTCTACGAACATTGGCTGCGGTTGTTGGACGCAGGGCCGAAGGTGGTGGTCATCAGCGTGGGGACGGAGAATCGCTTCGGCCATCCGTGCGACGATGTGCTGGACCGATCAGGCGCGTTGCCAGTCCATCGCACCGACGAGCAGGGCGTGGTGGAGCTCGTCACCGACGGGGTCCAGGTGTGGGTGGAGACGGAGCAGTAAGGGCGCATCTCTGGAATGAACAAGGCTCGGACTGAGTCTCCGCTGCGCCCCACACCAAGCGGCTTCCTAATGGGAATGTACCCAGGTTGCACAAAACCTGTGCTGTGAGTATAATGACGATTAACTGTTAGCAGTTAGCGATTTATCATTGGAGCAGAGTTATGGATTTGAAGGCAGTAGGGAAACTGGTGGCGTTGCTGTTGTTGCTGGCCTGCACAGCGTGTGGTCCGGCATTGGCCACGTCTGCTCCTCCCACCCTTCGGGCTGAGGCTTCCGCGCCACCCAACACCGCTACCCCCCCGGCTGATCCTACCGCAACGTCTGCCATTTTACCCTCCTCCACCCCGGAGGCCCCTCTGGCTGCGCTGGTCAATGACCAGCCCATCTACCTGGCGGATTACGAGCGCAAGTTGGATCAGTACGAGGCTGATTTGCCATCGCAAGGGATTGACCCCCATAGTCCAGAAGGTCAGGCGAAACTGGCCTGGGCTCGCGCCTACATTCTCAACGTGATGATCGAGCAGGCGCTGACCGAGCAAGCGGCTGCTGCTGCGGGCGTCGTCGTCTCCGATGCTGATGTGGACGCCTACATGCAGGATATGATCGCCGAGAACGGTGGTGAAGAGCAATTCCGGGCCAAACTGGCGGAGCGGAGCGAGACTTACGAGGACGCCTGGCGAGAGGTGCGTGCAGAGCTGATTGGGATGGCGATGACGCAGCGCATCATCGAGGGTGTGCCGACAACGGCCGAACACGTCCACGCTCGCCACATCCTGGTGGATACTGCTGAGGAGGCAGAGCGTATCCTGGGTCAACTCCGGGCTGGCGCTGAATTCGCCGCTCTGGCCAGAGCCTACTCTCAGGACCCCAACACCCGCGCAATCGGGGGGGACCTGGATTGGTTCCCCCGAGGCATACTGACGGCCCCTGAAGTGGAGGAGGCCGCCTTTGCCCTGCCGCCCGGCCAATTCAGTGAGGTAGTGGCCAGTTCGCTGGGCTATCACGTTGTGCAGGTCATCGAGCGCGATCCAGCCCGCCCCGTCAGTCAGAAGAACCTGCTCTTTCTGCAAGACCGGGCATTGCAGGAATGGATCGAGGGACTGTGGGCTCAGGCTGTGGTTCAGCGCTTCGTCGAAACGGCCCCCTGACATTAAGGGCGCTGCAAGGAGATCGGACAATGAGAGACAACGGGAGAGCCGCACTTTTTAGTGTCCTGACCTACGTGATGCTCGGAGCCACGGCGTGTCTGGTGGTCTTCTACACGCTCGTCGGCTTCAACGTCTTTAACCCCTTTCCTCCTCCCACCTTGATCAGCGTCGCAATGCTGCCAACCGATACCCCCGCCACCATCGGCCCGACGGACATCCCCACCTGGACGCCGACGAACACGCCAACTATCACGCCTACTCCCGGCCCTACAAATACGCCTACAATCACGCTGACACCGTCGGCCACCCCTACCTTCCCCCCCACGCGCACGCCCACTCCCCGGGTCACGCGCTCCCCGTGGCCTTTTACGTATGAAGTGGAATTCATGATGCCGCCGTTCGGTTGCGGTTGGACGGGGGTGGCGGGCCACGTACAGGACTTGGACGGCAATCCCCTTATTGGCTACCCGGTGCATGTCTGGGGGGCAGTTGAGGGAACCCCCATGTCTGGTCTCGATCCAGGGATCAACACCCGCTATGGCAATGATGCTGCGTGGGAGCAGTACTTCGACAATCACCCGAAGCCCATGGCGGTGCGGGTGCGACTCTACGATAACCAAGGGCGCCCTCTTTCGGAGGAGATCGTAATTGACATGCCCGGGTATTGCAGTGCGGCCCTGGCTTACGTAGTGTTTACGCAGAACCATTAGCGGTACCTTCTCAAAATGCAGGGGCGAACCCTTAGCGGACAACGAGGAGTAGAACATGGTTGATGAACGTGTGACCACTGGGATTAAGGGCTTTGACGAGATGCTGGGCGGAGGGTTCCTGCCCGGCTCGATGGTGCTGGTGCGCGGTGCACCAGGCACGGGTAAGACCTCACTGGCACTCCAGTTCCTCATCCACGGTGTGATGAAGCACGGCGAGCCGGGGCTGCTCATATCTCTGGAAGAATTCTCCAGTTCTCTCTACCGCGACGCCGAGTCACTGGGCTGGGACCTTAGAGGGCTGGAGGCAAGCGGGAAACTGCACCTGATGTTCACCTCGCCGGAGGTTTTCCTGGCCAGCCTGAAGTCTCTTGATAGCCGTCTAAATCGGTTGATCCTCGAGGCGGACATTCGGCGGCTGGCGCTCGACAGCGTCTCCCATTTCGACCGCCTCACCGATGATATGCAGGAATTGCGTCGTATCTATACCTCTGTGGCAAACGGCCTGCGGCGGGAGGGGATCACGGCGCTGCTGCTGGGCGAGGAGGGCCAGGCTCAGTACCGGCGTGCCTTCAAAGGCGGCCTCTCATTCATCGTAGACGCCATTGTCCTGTTGCGCTACGTGGAGATCGAAAGCGCCATGCAGCGTGCCATCGTGGTGCTAAAGATGCGCGGCTCCAACCACGCCAAGGAGATCCGCCGCTACGAGATTGGCTCGGGTGGAGTGATGGTCTTGGATGTCTTTGAGGGGCGCGAGGGGCTGCTCAGCGGCATTCCGCACCGGACGCTACCATAACTGTTAGCTGTCAACCGTTAGCAGTTAGCGATTGGCCTTTGGTCTGTGGTGGGCTCTGGTCATTGGTCATTACCCCATGGGCACCCTTTACCTGGTCGGCACCCCTATCGGTAATCTGGAGGACATCACCCTCCGCGCGCTGCGGATCCTCAAGGAAGTTACGCTCATCGCTGCCGAAGATACCCGCCGCGCTCGTATCCTCGCCCGCCGCTACGAGATCGAAACCCCCGTCACCAGTTACTTCGAGGGCAATAAACTGACGAAATTGGAGACAGTGCTGAGAGCGCTGGATGCAGGCGACGTAGCCCTGATCTGCGAGGCCGGGATGCCGGGGCTTTCCGACCCTGGCTACGAACTCATTCGCACTGCCGTCGAGCGTGACTATGCGGTTGTACCCGTCCCCGGTCCATCAGCTCCCGTGACAGCACTGGTTGTTTCCGGCCTGCCCAGCGATAGTTTCCTCTACCTGGGTTTCCTGCCTCGACGACAAAGCGAGCGCCGACGGTTGCTGAGCGAGGTGGCGGACGAGCGGCGCACACTGATTGCCTTCGAGGTTCCCCACCGTCTGCGCAAGAGTCTGGCCGACGTCGAGGCCGTGCTGGGCGACCGGCCGCTGGCTGTCTGTCGCGAACTGACCAAGCTGCACGAAGAGGTGTGGCGGGGCACTGTTGCCGAGGCGCGGGCTTACTTCGACGAGGCCGAGCCACGGGGCGAATTCACTCTCGTCATCGGAGGTGCATCGGAGGAGCGCGAGCGCTGGGGCGAAGAACGGGTGCGAGCTAGGCTGGATGAACTACTGGCACAGGGCATGCCCCGCCCGACCGCTGCGCGTCGTGTGGCCGCGGCTTCTGGCTGGAGCCGCGCGGAGGTCTACAAACTTGGCCTCGAAGCTGCGGATGAAACGCCACCGTAACGGAGTCGTAACCCCGGCAAAGTGAGAGATGTTGTAGAGTTGGGGCAGGATCACGCAAGTAAGGTGACAGGTACGTGGGTAAATGGGATTGGGTCGAAGGATACGAGGCGATCCGGCAAGGAGCGACGAAAGGGATCGTCAGTGCCAGTTATACCCTCAACGGGCTCGTTCAGGCTGGGCTGATCGGCCCACAGCGCGCGTCCCGCTTTCACGCTCAAACCGGACTGGCGGATTTCGCGTGGCGTATGTTCTGGCCGAAGACGGCAGTCAAACGGAGGCGCTATGCGGAAGCGATGGCCCGTGCGCGGGGTTTTGTCGTGTTTATGCACGGCTGGGATGGCAGCCGTACCATCTGGGAGCAGATTCCGGCACTGACGTGCGCTGCCAACCCCCGGCTGGTCGCGCTGGCTCCCGACGTGAATGGCTTCGGCGGCTCCCCCTTTGCTAACGAATTACCCCCTGTCGAAGCCTGCGATCCGGCGGCGAACATGGCCGCCGTCGAGCGCTGGATCGAGTTGCTGGGGCTGCGCTCAAGCCGGCGGGCGACACGACGTTGGCGCGTCATCACCATCGTCGGCCACTCGATGAGCGGCGCGGCGCTGTTCTATCTGGACGAATCCCGCTACCGCCCGCACGAGGTCGCCCGGTTGGCGATTGCGCCCGCGCTGTTGGTCAAGGACGCACTGCGCAAGGGTTTCTACAAGGCGCTGGGCATCGGCATCTGGGCCGGTTCGACCGCCGATGCACTGGGGTGGCTCAAGGCCAAGCTGGCTCCTTCCATTGTCAATATGCTCATCGGCTCGGCCAGCCGGGCTGTCAAGACCGAGCACGTGCGGGTGTTCAACGCCACGCCCAAGGGCGTGCTGGCGCAGACCTTCTTCGCCATGGGGGCCATACCCCGCGCGGTGAAGCCCCGCCGCTGGCGTCACTTCCAGGTCGTGCTGGGCCACAATGACCGTCTGGTAGGAGTCAAGCCGATGATGGAGCTCCTGGAGGAACTGGGCTTCGCCAGCGATCAGGTGCGCGTCTTGCTGGGCGACCATTACCTCTTCTCGGTCAGCAACCAAAGCCGTCGCCTGCACCTGCGCAACCGGCAGATCGTGGTCGAGCAAATCCTGGCCCTGTACGAAGCGTGCCGACAGGGAATGGCGTAGGAGATGAGTGAAGCTGAATCTTTCGACTGAAGAACGGATGATGCTGGCTGGTGACCTCGGCCCCGGCGTGCGCAAGGCGATGGAGATCGTCGTCGCGCTGGGGCAGATTTATGATGCTCAGCGGCTGGTGGAAGTGGGCTCCGTGCAGGTGGCGGGGGTCAGTTACCGCAACCTGGGCGAGGCGGGGCTTAAGTTCCTGTGCGAGTGGGCCGACCAGGGTGCTCAAGTGCGCGTCCCTACGACGCTAAACCCGGCCGGGATGGACCTGCACACCTGGCGGGAACTGGGCTTTTCGGAATCGTCCGCTCGCCGACAGCAGGCGGTGATCGAGGCCTACCAGCGGCTGGGCATACGCACGACCTGCACCTGCACGCCCTACCTGGTGGGCAACGTGCCCCGTTTGGGCGAGCACGTGGCCTGGGCTGAATCTTCGGCAGTGAGCTACGCCAACTCGGCGCTGGGTGCGCGCACCAATCGGGAGGGCGGGCCGAGCGCGCTGGCCGCGGCCATCACCGGCCGTACCGCAGCCTACGGCCTGCACCTGGTCGAGAACCGCCACGCCACGCTGCGGGTAGACGTGCGCTGCCCCGTGCGCACCCTCTCCGACTTTGGCGCGCTGGGGCACCTGGTGGGGAAGGCAGCCCGCAACCGCGTGCCCTATTTCGTGGGTCTGGAGGTAGGGCACGGGCAAGCCGTGTCCCTACTAAAGGCGCTGGGGGCAGCGATGGCGGCCAGCGGTGCGGTGGCACTGTATCACGTCGCAGAGGTCACGCCCGAGGCCAATCAGCCGGATATCCTCGCCTCTGACCACGAGACGCTCGTCGTGGACAGTCTGCAGCCTGCCTACACTGCGCTCAATTCCGACGCTCGCGCAATTGACCTGGTCTGGTTCGGATGCCCGCACGCAGGGCTGGAGGAGATGGCAGAGGTGGTGCGGCTGCTGGGCGGGCGGCGGGTGAAGGCGGCACTGTGGATCACGACGGCGCGGGAGGTGCGGGAGCAGGCCGAAGCCGAGGGGCTGGTGGCTGCAGTCAAGGCCAGCGGGGGACGAGTGGTGGCCGACATGTGCGCGGTCGTCGCGCCGATGCAGGAGCTTGGCTTTCGCACTCTGGCGACCCCTTCAGCAAAAGGGGCCACCTACGTGCCCTCCCACGCGGGGTTGCTGGTGCGCTACGGCACGGTCGAGCGGTGCGTGGAGGCGGCGGTGACCGGCGTCTGGCCGGGGTGAGGGGCGTTGCTGTGTAATCGAGGAGCATACCACACTAAGCCTAGATTTCGCACTCCGCTAGCAGCTAAATCAGGCCAGTCGTCCTG
>JBHIET010000016.1:0-53512 GCA_046760785.1 Anaerolineae bacterium
GGAGCACCTTCGAGACTTCCGCAGTCTGGCAGTTTGAATTGCGAAAGGCTCTCATAATGGACAGAGAAGCGCCGATGGAGTAGAACAGACAGAAAGGGAGCGAAGAATCTCGCTCCGGATGGACATTTCGCCCCTGTTAAACGAGATTCTTCGTCGCTTCGCTCCTCAGAATGACAAGGTCACAGGATGGTCATAGAGATGTGGGTAATCACCAAACCGTCAGGAGATTGACAACTAGCCCGTTTTGTGGTATCCTTTTTTTCAAACAGCCATATACCTGGAATAAAGGCAGAGATCGGGAAGAGTAAGCATCGAAGCGGGGTTCAGAGAGTCGGGTCGTGAGCTGTGAGCCCGATATCAGCGCTGGTGCTGAATGGGCCTGGGAGTCGCCCGCCGAAACGGACAACGGATTGAATTGTTCGGAGTAGTCCGGGTCGGAGACGCCACCGTTATCAAGGCTGAGGGTATCGTCCTGGGATTGTCGAAGGACCGTATCCGCAAATGAGTGAGGCTGGCTCTTCACACACCACGCGCCGTCATCGGCGCGTTTTGTGTTCTAACAGAAGATAGCCTAACCAGGGTGGCACCACGGGTGTCCCAAGTATGACGCCCGTCCCTGAAGGGGATGGGCGTTTTTGTTTTAGTGCTCAAAACTAAGTGGAGGAAGAGAAATGGAAAAGAAACGTATTCTTACAGGCGACCGGCCCACGGGCAAGTTGCACCTGGGCCATTACGTGGGCAGCCTGGCCAATCGCGTGCGGCTGCAGGATGAATACGAGTGCTTCATCGTCATCGCCGACCTGCACACTCTCACTACCCGACCGGAGAAAAAGCATATCCGTGAGATCGGTCGCAACGTCCGCGAAATCGTGCTGGATTATCTGGCGATTGGCATTGACCCTGAAAAGAACGTCATATTCGTCCAGTCAGCGATCCCGGGCACCTACGAACTCAACCTATTCTTCGAGATGCTGATCAGCGTGCCACGGCTAGAGCGCGTCCCCAGCATCAAAGAGATGGCGCGCGATGCGCGACTGGAGACACTGCCCTTCGGCCTGCTGGGCTACCCGGTGCTCCAGGCGGCCGACATCCTGCTGCCCCGTGCCCACCCGGTGCCCGTCGCCAGGGATAACGAAGCCCACGTCGAGGTCGCGCGCGAGGTCGCCCGCCGCTTCAACCGGCTTTATGGCCCCGTCTTCCCTGAGCCCCATGCCCTTGTCGGCGATGTGCTCGTGGGCACGGACGGGCAGGCCAAGGCGAGCAAGTCGCTGGACAACGTCATCTACCTCTCGGACGATGCTGCAACGGTTGAGCGCAAAGTACGCGGGATGTACACCGACCCCCAGCGGGTGCGCCCCGACATCCCTGGTCGAATCGAGGGCAACCCGGTCTTTGTCTACCACGATGCCTTCAACCCCGATCTGGACGACGTGGAGAATCTTATTACGAAGCACAGCCGGGGCTGATCGAGGAGATTCTATGCAGCGGCAACCGGCGCATGCGGCGGGAGTCGGAAGAGACGATGCGCCTGGTGTGCGAAGCGATGGGAATGGTGAGGTTGGAAACGCGACCCAGCCAAGTCAGACAGAGCGTGTACGCCCCCGGGCTGGTCTACTGCTGATGGAGGGACAGATGCACATTACCAAGGTCAGAATCAACAGCGAAAACTATCCTACGAGTTACTACTATCCGTTCAACCTCTCTATTCTCAGGGAGACGTCTGAATTGACGTTCAGAAGGCCCGTCGCCTTTTTCGTCGGTGAGAACGGGACAGGGAAGTCCACCCTGCTGGATGCCATCACCAGGAAGTGCGGCATCCATATATGGGACAAGCCCAGGCGACACGTCGCCCACCACAACCCTTACGAGACCCGCCTGGCAGATTATATTACCGTGACGTGGACAAACGGGAGGGTGCCGGGTTCCCTTTTCCGGGCTGAGACGTTCCGTGACTTCGCCGACTTTCTCGACGATGTTGCCCTGTGCGATCCTGGCCGGCTGAAATACCATGGCGGTCGCATCCTCAACACGTTGTCGCACGGCGAGGCAATCCTGAGCTACTTCAGTGGGCGTTATCACATCGAAGGGCTCTATCTCCTCGACGAACCCGAGTCCGCGCTCTCGCCCTCAAGTCAAGTGAGATTCCTGAAACTGTTGCAACGGCTGGAGACAGGAGGCCACGCCCAGTTCATCATGGCCACTCACTCCCCCATCCTGCTGGCCTATCCAGGGGCTCAGATCTTTAGTTTCGATTCGTCGCGCATCGAGGAAATGGATTACGAGGAGACTATGCACTACAAGCTCTACAAGCAGTTTTTTACGGATCGGAGTGTGTTTCTGGAGGCTTGAGAAGCGGCATGTGTTCCGCAGACCCATCGAGCAGGCGAGGAGTAAGGATTAGGAAGTAAGAAGTGAGAGGTCGTCCTTTCTCTGGTTGTCGAGAGTACGAGAGATCCCTCATACTTCCTGCTCCGTACTTCTTACTCCCCACGAAAGGAGGGAGACTATCGAGAGAAGAAAGTTCCATATTGTGCCAGTCAATCACTCAAATCCATACTAAAGGAGAACAGAAATGACACAGTACAAATACTTCCTGGAAGAAGGAGACCTACCTACCCATTGGTACAATGTGCTCCCGGACATGAAGACGCCACCACCCCCGTACCGGCATCCGGCGACGTTGGACCTACTGGGGCCGGACGACCTGGCACCGGTCTTCCCCCAGGCACTGATTATGCAAGAGGTGAGCCAGGAGCGGTGGATCGAGATCCCGGACGAGGTGCAGGACGTGCTCAAGATGTGGCGTCCCTCCCCCCTCTACCGCGCGGCCCGCTGGGAGAAGGCTCTGGACACCCCGGCCAAAATCTACTATAAGTGGGAGGGCGTCAGCCCGCCGGGCAGCCACAAGCCGAACACCGCCGTGGCCCAGTGTTACTATGCCAAGGAGGAAGGTCTGAAGGGCTTCGCCACCGAGACAGGGGCCGGTCAGTGGGGCAGCGCCCTGTGTTTCGCCACCCAGCTCTTCGGCATGAAATGTAAGGTCTTCATGGTCACGATCAGTTACCATCAGAAACCCTACCGGCGCATCGCCATGGAGACCTGGGGAGGCAGCGTTGTGCCCAGCCCCAGTTCGGAGACCAAGGCCGGCCGAGACATCCTGGCCGTGGACCCCGAGACCTCGGGCAGTCTGGGCATCGCCATCAGCGAGGCCATCGAGTACGCCGTCACCCACGACGGGTGGAAGTACTCCCTGGGCAGCGTGGTCAACTTCGTACTGCTGCACCAGACGGTGGTCGGGCTGGAGGCCAGGAAGCAGATGGAGATGGCGGGCGACTACCCGGACATCCTCATCGGCTGCGTCGGTGGAGGCAGCAACTTTGCCGGTCTCTTCCTGCCCTTCTTGAAGGACAAGCTGGACGGCACCAAACCGGATCTGCGGGTCATCAACGTGGAGTCCACTGCCTGCCCTAGCCTGACGCGGGGCATCTACGCCTACGACTGGGGCGACACGGCGAAGACCGGCCCCGTGGCGAAGATGCACACCGTGGGCCACAGTTTCATCCCCGCCCCCGTCCACGCGGGGGGGCTGCGCTACCACGGCATGGCGCCCATCATCTGCCGTCTCCTGGAGGATGGGTTCGTGGAAGCCCGCGCCTACCATCAGAATGCAGTCTTTGAAGCCGCGCAGAGTTTTGCCCGCGCCGAAGGCTTCATCGTGGCCCCCGAGACAGCCCACGCCGTACGGGCCGTCTACGACGAAGCCCTGGCCTGTAAGGAATCGGGCGAGTCGAAGGTCATCCTCTTCAACAACAGCGGCCACGGCCACTTCGACCTGGCGGCCTATGACGCCTATCATCGTAAGGAACTCCCGGACTACGAACTTGAAGAGAGGAAAATTCAGCAAGCCCTGGAAGAACTGCCCCAGGTCCCGGCCTAGGCGAGTAGGTAAGTATATAGGGAAAAAAGTGGACAAGTAGACAAGGGAGTCACTTCCTTGTCTACTTGTTTCGTAACAACTCAGGCTATTCCGATCTGGACACAGAGAGCCACTGAGTAGGCACGGAGATTCACAGAGATACCGAAAATCTCTCTGTGTTCCTCTGTGGAATGCTCTGTGTAACTCTGTGTAACAGCCCAGGCTGAGTAGTTACCTTGTTTCTTTATCTACCCGTCTACTTGCATACTGGCCACTTCTGTGTACAATCAAAGTATCGAGGCAGTGAGGTGCGTATGAAGATCATTTACCGCGATCAGGAGTGGGAGCTGGAGGGGCGGCGGCGAGTGAAGGATGCGATCAAGGAAGTCGGCCTCATCCCCCAGGCCGTGCTTGCCGTCCGGGATGGCAAACTCCTGACCGAAGACGTGATGCTGGATGAAGGCGATGAGGTCAGGCTAATCGCTGTGATCTCGGGCGGGTGAAAGGAGGGGTGAGATGACGACACAAGCCTGGGCGGTTCTGCTGGGCGCTTACCTGCTGGGCTCGATCCCATCGGCCTATCTGGTGGCCCGCTTTGTCGCTGGGGTGGACATACGGCAGGTCGGGGACGGCAACATGGGGGCCAAGAACACCTTCGAGTCGGTGGGATGGCTGCCGGGTCTGGTGGTCGGGGCCGCCGACGTCGGTAAAGGGGCGCTGGCCGTGGCGATGGCGCGCCACTTCAACCTCCCGGAGAAGGTCGTCCTGTGGGCAGGAGCCTGCGTTGTGTTAGGTCACGACTTCCCGCTCTTTCTGCGCTTCCGGGACGGGCAGGGGATGGCGGCGATGATCGGCGTCTTCGGCGTGCTCTTCCCGTATGAAATGGGAGTGGCATTACTGGTTCTAGCCGTCGCCCTGGCGATCACCCACAACTGGGACCTGAGTTGCGGCATCGGCTTCGGCCTGCTGCCCGTCTTGCTCGGGTTTAGCGGTCGGCCGATAAAGCAGACGCTCTACCCCGTGCTGCTGCTACCCACTATCGGGCTGAAGAAGCTCTTGGCGGCGTATCGGGCCCGGCGAGCGGCGGCGTAGGAGTTGTGGTAAGAATAAGAATAAGTTCCATTTTGAAACGTTTGTTGGTTACTGCTCAACCTATGCTCCCAGCCCCCCGTCTCGGGGGCGGCTGGTGCGGCAAATAGCTGCTCAAAATGAGATGCTCTCGCCAGAACCGCCCTCGGGGACGAGGGCTGAGAGCTTAAACATCCAATGGGTGGTAGCCTGAGTGGTAAAGTTTGTTGAGCTCCAAGGAAGCGAAGTGGTTCTTACTTTGACAATGGCACATCAGCCTTCTGTGATGCAGGGAGAGCCGGTTACCCACCCCGAGGAGTGAGCACGCCCATGTGCGAACGGGTCTTGTAACTCTGTTCCGCACCTGGGGGTGCTCCACTCCCCATAAGAGCGAAATGTGCTATTGCCAGGTCACGTAGCTCCATCGGCAAGGTGACGGTATGAAATGTCGCAAGTGTAGCCGCCAGGCCGCGATCAACATGCGCCGCCACAGGCTGGCACTGTGCGAGGAGCACTACCCGGAGTGGTTCGTCGCCCAGACGCAGCGGGCCATCGAGAAGCATCACATGTTCGACCCCGACGACCGCGTGCTGGTGGCGGTCTCCGGCGGAAAGGACAGCCTCGCCCTGTGGGACGTGCTGCTCAAGCTGGGCTATCAGGCCGGCGGGCTGACCATCGACCTGGGGATCGAGGGCTACTCCACGCCCTCGCGGGAGAAGGTCGCGCGGTTCGCGGCGCAGCGACCCGGTGCCGAGTTCGTCGTCGTCGATCTCAAGGCCGAGTATGGAGAGACGTTACCAGAGGTGGCGCGGCGGGTGCGTCGTGGGCGCGGCAAGCCTTGCTCCGTCTGTGGATTGATCAAGCGGCACGCGATGAACCGCGTGACCCGCGACGGCGGCTACGACGTACTCGCCACCGGCCACAACCTGGACGACGAGGTGGCTGTGCTCTTGGGCAACGTGCTCCACTGGCAGACGGGGTACATCGCCCGCCAGGCCCCAGTGCTGCCAGCCTCGCGCGATGGCTTGGCCCGCAAGGTGAAACCCTTCTGCCGGTTCTACGAGCGAGAGACGGCCGCCTACGCCCTCATCACCACCATTGACTACATCTACGACGAGTGTCCGTATGCCGTAGGTGCGACCAGTATTCGCTACAAAGGGCTCCTGAACCAGATGGAGGAGGAATCGCCGGGGACGAAGTTGCAGTTCTACCTGGGTTTCCTGCGGGCTCGTAAAGAGGGATTCTTCTGCGAGCAGCCCGACGAGTTGGACCTACGTCCCTGCTCCAACTGCGGCCAGCCGACCAGCGCACCGGGGCTGTGCGCGTTCTGCCGGCTGTGGGCTTGATGCCTGAAGCTGGGTACTGGATTACGCCCATAAACGTGGTATCGTTTCCAGAGAGCGCCGGACCCCGGCCTGGATGCGCGGGGCGACGCCTCCTGTGTCGTCAACCAGGGCCACGGCATCCTCCCAGTATACGTGGTGTTGACAGATGACCCCTTGTAGCTGCGCATTGGTCTGCCCCAACCGCTTGAGCATCTCGAAATAGGATTCGGGCGTGTCGCCGGTCATCACATGCTCTTTGACGATATCCCACATCGCTTGAAAAGCCTCGTGTGGGACGTGCATCAGCACTTCGGGTATCTCGACATCGTCCAAGGCTGAGACAACGGCTGGGAAATCAAGGTACATCTTGCTGCTCAAAACGTCGAACACCGTCATTACGACGTCTCCCGGCACAGGCAGGTCGGCCAAAGACGCGATTCCCAGCGCATGCATCAGATTCCAACCGAATTGCTTCCAATCCTCGTCCGCCGCCAGGTGACACAGGTACCCTGCCACAAATGCTTGTTCTGCCCCGGTTAACTCAGTCCACGGGCGAGGCAGCAAGCCGTCGAGTTGACTCAAGAAATTGGCACAGCTTGTGTTGAACGCACCAACGCCATCCTCGTCCAAACGTCCTACGAAATGCGTCCTGTGCCGGTCAATGTCACTGAAGCCATGCACGTCGACCAGCACACAGCCAAGCAAGAAAGAGCCATAGTCCGTTGGATCGAGCCGCTGCAACTGCGCGAAGACGCGCTCGCCGATGACCAAATGAGTGACCAGTGGCGCCATTTCATCTCCGACCCAGCATCGAGCATCCAGTGTCCAGCATCTAACGTTCAGCCCCAAACACCTGCAGCCACTCTTCGACCTCTTCCGCCGAGAGGTACACATCCCGTTCAGCTTCAACCGTCTCAACCGCGCGCGACGTGCTCAATTGGGCCGCGAATTCCTCTGACCGCATCACCCGCGCTCCTCCTGCCCGCGCCGCTGCGATGACCTCGCGGTCGGACGTGACCACCGTCAATCCACGGGGGTCACGTGCGCCTCGGATACGCTCGCGCAGGATGCCGTCGGCGGTGCGGCCGGCGGAGGCAAAGACGACCTCCACTCCTCCGCCGGAGAGTTCCCACGAGCACCCTCCCGGCAGGCCTCGGTCGAAAACCACCGTAGCGCGCTTGCGCGTGCGGGCGCAGTAGGTTCGCAGCCGCGCCACCAGTTTGGCCTCATCTTGGGGGTCATCCAGGCGCAGGTCGGGCAGCCGCCCGATGAGATTGTGCCCATCAATCAGGAGTGGCATAGCGTCTCCATTGTAACATAAGCTTGGCCGGCAGCCAAGATGATGCGAGGCCATATCTGCTGCTGTGCGAGCCCGCCGCTTTTTTGACATACAGGACGACCACACCTATAATGGCTGCACCATGCCTGAGCTACCCGAAGTCGAGACGGTGGCCCGAGGGCTGCAGGCATCCCTGGTGGGATGCACCATCGTTGGGGTGGAGGTGCGCTGGGCGCGCAGCGTCGCCCCACCCGACGGCTCGACTGAGCTCGCCGAAGTCCCGATCGCCTTTGCCCGTCGCCTCACGGGCCAGATGGTCACCGACGTGGGACGGCGTGGGAAGTGGGTGGTGGTCGCGTTGAGCGGCGGCGACACGCTGCTGATTCACCTGCGCATGACCGGGCAACTGGTGCTGGAGCCAGGAGAGTGTCCCGGCGGCCGGCACGTCCGCGTGCTGCTCTCCCTCGACGATGGGCGGACTCTGCGCTTCTCGGATACGCGCAAGTTCGGGCGGCTATGGCTGGTGGACGATCCGGCTGACGTGCTGGGAGATCTGGGTCCTGAACCGCTGGCGGACGATTTCACGGCGGCACGGCTGAGAGAGATGCTGGCGCGGCGGCGCGGACGCATCAAGCCGCTGCTCTTAAACCAGCGCTTCCTGGCCGGGCTGGGCAACATCTATACTGACGAGGCACTGTGGCGGGCTGGCATCCATCCGCTGCGCCGGGCGGATACACTCACTCCCATCGAGGTGCGGCGGCTGCATCGAGCTATCCAATCTGTGCTGCGGGCAGCCATCGCCAGCGGCGGTACGACGTTACCGGACGAGACTTTCCAGCAAGCCGATGGCCAGTCGGGCGAGTTCACCAGCAGGCTGGCGGTCTACGGACGGTCGAGGCAGCCGTGCCCACGCTGCGGGACGATCATCGAGCGCATCAAGGTGAGCCAACGCGGCACATATCTTTGCCCGCGCTGCCAGCCCTTGCCAGGCGCAAGTTTTAAGGTTGGACCTATTGACAACGGGGAAAATATGGCGTAAAATGGTGGCGAGATTGGGAGCAACCACCCCGGGGCCTCCCAGCGTCGCCTCACTAGAGCGCATCTCGGTTGTGCCAAGCGAGAGCGAGGGTCAGACGGAGCAGCCGTCCAAATAGGCGAATGCGCTGGGGAGTGGTATGGGGTGACTGGGGGCAGCGGTCTGGTGCCAGTGGGCCGCTGCTCTGTTTATTGCTCCGTTGTCTTTCCCATCTCCCCTCAATCCACTGTTCGTAGAGGGCACGCTGCTCGTCGCCGGTGACCGCTTCGACGGTCGCCAGCCAGTCCTCTGGCGTGGCAACACCGTATCGGTTGCGGGCGAAGTACGCCTGCAGAATCGCCCAGAAGCTCTCGTCCCCCACCTCCTGGCGCAGCGCGTGGAAGTAGAGCGGGCCTTTCTGGTAAACCACTGGCCCATAGTCCTCCTCGCTGTAGGCGGCGACCGGCAGTCCTGCTGGCGCATCGCGACCGGACGCCACCAATTCCTCGTAGGGCCGCCGAAAGACCTGCTCCAGTAGTTCGGCGGCTAGCTCCGCTCCGTAACGATCCTCGTAGTAAAGCAGTGTGCTGTACTGCACCAATGCCTCATCCAGCCAAGGCTCATCAACCTGATCGTTCCCCACCAGGCTGTACCACCATTGGTGGCCCACCTCGTGCACCACGACCCACTCCATCCGTTCGCTGAGGGTTTCGTAGTACGAGCTGTTGATAACCACCAGTCCTGGGTATTCGATCCCGCCAGCGCAGGTGGGGGTCTCCACCACGTCCAATTCGGTGAAGGGGTAGGGGCCGAAGCGGGTGCTAAAGAGGCGCACTGCCTCGGTCGCCCAATCCAGTGCGTTCTCGCCTCCTTGATGATGCTGGGGATAGAAGACGCTATTGACCGTTACCCCCTCCACGACGTGGCTTTCCACCTGGTAGTCGGGGCCCAAGACGGCATTGAAATCCCGCATCGGGCCGGTGACGCAGGTCCAGGTGGTGCTGCCATCGGGGTTGAGATCGGGCGTGGCGCAGGTGCCGGAGGTGATGAGCCTCATCTCTGCCGGGGCCGTGATGTGCACGACGTAGAACGATGTCTCGGAGTAGACCGCATCTCCGTAGGTGGGCGCCAGTTCGACGTTCCAACCCTCGTCGTCGTAGACCGGGATGAAGGGGTAGGCGTTAGCCAGGGCGAGGACGCCGTCGTAGTAGCCCAACTGACGGTAGCCCTTCGGCAGGCTCAGGACATCGCCCTGGCCGACCTCGGTGGGGACGGTGAGGGTGAAGGCGAGTCTCAGATCGAGCCCCGCGCCGGGCTCCAGCGGTGGGTCGAGGGGAAGGCGTAGCGCGGAACCGTCCAGCTCTATGACGGGCATAACTGGCCGCCCGTCAAGCAAGATATTCGTCGCTGTCATCTCGCCACCATAGCCTGGCGTGTTGGGAAAGAGGCACAGATATAGGTCCTTGAGGGGGGTATCCCCAGTATTGAAGTGGCCCACGCGCTCGTGCCCAGTGATAGTGGTCATGTCGGGGGTGATGGCCAGCTCGACCTCGTAGCGTGTGGCGTCAGGGAGCAGGTCCAGGTCTGTGAGGAACTCGGGACGCAAGGCTTGTGCGTGATCGGATGGAATCGGGAGGATGCCGGGCAACGAGGTGGGGATGGGTGTGGGCGTATAGGAGGGGGGGGCGGAAGTAGGGATAGATATGGGTGAGGGGGTAGAAGCAGGAGGGGAGGGGAGACAGGCCGCGCAGAGCAGGAAGCAGAGAGTGAGGGGCAAGAGACGGAAGGCAAGAGGCAAACGTCTGATGGTCTCAGGCATGAGTACTCTCCTTTCACGAATTGACCATAAAGTATAAGCACAGGGGGCATCGGGAGTGTCAGCGGAATGCTGCAAACTAACGTTCGCCATACAGCGCCTGGTAGACGGCGAAATGCTCCTTGATGCGCTGGAGGTAGAGACGCGGTTCTCCCAGAGTGATGAGTTCGAGGAATAGGTCAGGGTCATCGTCCGCGCTCTCCAGCCAACGTTGGGCATTGGCCGGGCCACCGTTGTAGCCCGCCAGCGCCGCGTCGAGACGGCCCTCGAAGCGGTCGCGCTGCTGCGCCAGGTAATAGGTACCGAAGCGCAGGCTGATGTAGGGGCGATACAGGTCGGCGGTCTCGTAGTCCGGCGGCCAGTCCAGCTCGGCGGCGATCTGCGCGCCAGTGGCGGGGATCACTTGCATCAGCCCGTGGGCACTGGCCGTGGACGTGGCGAGGCTCTCGAAGAGGCTCTCCTGCCGGACAAGGGCGAAGACCAGCAGCGGATCGAGATCATTCAGACGAGCGTTCTCTAGCACCAGGTCTTCATAGTAGGTGGGGTAAGCCAGGCGCGCGATGAAGACAGGAGCTTCGAGGATGGTTTCGGCCGGGGAGAGGTACACGACCCGCACGGCGCAGAGGATGGAGGAGCGGTAGAGGCCGATGTGGCGGAACAAGAGCGCCAGTTGGTACTGGGCCAGCGCATCCGACGTAGTCGCTCCCCGGAGAGCCTCTAACTCCCCCTTGGCCTCCTCGAAGCGACCCAGCCGCCACAATTCCAGGCCGCGCTGGAGGCGGGGATCGGCAACCAGGGTGGGGGCAAGTTCACCCAAGTCTGTGGCGTCGTCCAACCCCAGCCACCCGGCCAGCCACTCCTCGGCTTCAGCCTGGGCCGCGCCAGCATCATAGTCGGGCTCGCAACGGGCAGGCGGGAAAAGCGGAGAAAGCGGATCGGCAGCCAGGTCAGCGGCGCGCAGGCCGTAGTAGCCAGCGGGGTCAGCCTCGCTGGCTTCTTCGAAGACGGCCGCCGCAGCCTCCGGGTCGCCATGAGCCAGACGGAGTTTGCCTAGCCAGAGGAGGGTGGCAGGGTAGTAGGCCGAGTCGAAATAGACCCCGGTCAGCGTGTCCCAGGCGGCGGCAGCGTCCGCCAGTCTACTCAGTTGGTAGAATTGCAGGCCACCGCGGAAGAGGGCCGGGGGGGCGTAGTCAGAATCGGGGTACTGAGCCCGGCAGTCAAGGTAGGCTTCGGAGGCAGCCTCGAGGTCACCATCGCGTTCGAGCAACTGCGCCATCTCCCAGAGTGCCTCCGGCGCACGGCGATGGTCGGGGGCAGTCTCGACGAATTGCCGATAGGTCTCAACGGCTTCCTCTACCCTGCCCCAGTCGGCGTACGCCTCGGCCAAGCCCATCCAGGCATCCCCCCAATGCGCGTTCTCCGGGTGGGTCTCGATCAGCACCTGGAACTCCCCAGCGGCCAGGTTGGGGCTGCCAGCGGCCAGGTAAGACAGGCCCGCGTACCAGTGGGCGTCGCCGGAGTGGGTTTCGGGGTAGGCGTTGATGTAACGATAGAATGCCTCGACCGCCGGGCCGTATGCCCCTCCATAGTAGTCCACTACGCCGCGCAGGAAGTCGTCCACCGGACGTCCGGCCCCCACCAGTTCGACCAGCGAGAGGTAGGCGTAGTGCTCGTCAGGATATGTCTCGACGACGGCCAGGTGGCGAGTGTAGCCCGCCTCGGTCTCCCCGGCCAGAATGAGCGTCTCAGCGGCCTGGTGCTCGATGCGGGCGCGGTAGGCACGAATCTGCGCCATCTCTAGGATAGCGTCGTACTGGGCGACGGCAGCGGGGTAATCCTCCAGAGCGACGTAGGCTAGGGCCAGCTTCTCGCGTGTGTGGACCTCGAAGGCGCGGTCGGGGGCGTCGGCGATGGCGTCTTGGTAGGCCTGGGCAGCGGACTCATATTCGCCGCCGGTGTAGAGAGCGTTCCCCAGCGACTGGTTGACGTAAGCGGTGATGACCGTCCCGGCCGCCAGGTAGACACGGTACTCGCCGGCCGCTGCCAGCGGGTCGCCCGCGCCGACCAGGGCCTCGGCCAGCAGAAAGTGGGCGTCCTTTGCCTCCCCTCGTTCCCCCCCGCCTGCGGGGGGGAGAGAGCTGAGGAGTTCGCGGAAGGTGTCGGTGGCGCTGAGGTAGTCTCCATCGCGCAGGTCTGCTGTGCCCAGGCCCAGCCAGGCCCGCTCGGCGTTTTCCTCGTCGAGGGGCAGCGCGAGCAGACTGCGGTAGATTTCGACAGCGGTCTTGTAGTCGCCATCCCGCATCGCCTGCGTGGCTTCAGAGAACCATTCGGCTGGGTCGGGGGTGGGAGTGGGAGTGGATGTAGGAATAGGTGTGGGGGTTTTGGTGGGCGTGGCAGTCGCGGTGGCAGAAGGAGGTGGTGGTGTCAGGTCGAAGGGTGGGTTGCAAGACAGCGCGGCCGCGATCAATGTGAGGAGAATCCAGAAGATCAGTTCAGGTCGGCGCATGGCAATATTATCGCCGGGAGAGGAGAGTTTGTCAACACAGGGGAGATGGCGAGCGCCCCGACGAGTAACCCGCGTACCCTTCCGCCGGGGCGCTTTGGCGTCTGCGAGGATGTATCCAGGTGACGGTTGACTGGCTGTTCTATGAACCTATGAGAGCCTTCAATTCCCCTAGCACGTTGCGCACGCTGGCTTTGTCAATGGCAACGCAGGGGACGACAGGGACGCTGCTCTCCAACCCCAATGCCTTGCCCATTTCCTGAGCCGAGAGGGGGTTGTCTCCATCCTGCTTGCTCGCAACCACCAGGTAGGGGACCTGTCCCTTACGGCGAAAAATACGGATCAGCCGCCTGGCCTGTGGGAATGTACCACGGTCGCAACTATCTACCAGCAAGATGAAGGCATGCATCTCCTTGGATAGAATGTCCCACATAAAGTCGAAGCGTGGCTGTCCCGGCGTACCATATAGATGAAACAGGTCACTCCCCAGCCTGACCTGGCCATAGTCCATGGCCACCGTGGTCTCATCCTTGATAGACTTGAAGTGGTCGCTGATGGGTTTCTCGGTGGAGACGATTGGGGTGTCGGAGATTGTTTGAATGAACTCGGTCTTACCAGCACTGAAGGGGCCTGTAACCACAACCTTGTAAATATCTCCCATGTCACACGTTCTCCTTGTAAGCTTCAACAGGCTGCTCTTTGGGAAAGTGTACGAAGCGATACCCTACCCCGCGCTCGGTAAGAATGTAGCGGGGATTGGATGGATCGGGTTCGATCTTCTGCCGCAGGTAGGTGATGTACAGGCGCAGGTACTGAATTTCCTCGCGGTACTCGTAGCCCCAGACTTTGGCTAGTAACGTTTCGTGGGGCACCACCCAACCTGCGTTTTCGATCAGGTGGTAAAGCAGACGGAATTCGGTAGGGCGCAACTTGATGCGCTTACCTTCGACGATGGCCTCGTGGCTGTTGAAATCCACACTCAACCGGTCATCAATGTGAAGGATAGCCTGCTCTGCCGTCACCGGGCCCCGGGTGCGGCGCAGCACCGCCTTGACGCGGCTGGCGAGCTCGCGGGCACCGAAGGGCTTGGTCACATAGTCGTCAGCTCCCAGTTCCAGACCACGCACCTTGTCCTCCTCATTGGCCCGGACTGTGAGCATAATCACTGGGACGTTGGAAACCTCACGCAACATCTCTAATGTCTCGAAGCCGTCCAGCTCAGGCATCATCACGTCAAGTATCACCAGATCAGGAAGATTCGTGCGCACCCTTTCGAGTGCCTCCAGGCCGTTGTGGGTTTCTATTACGCGGTATCCATCAAGTTCCAGATTCATACGGATGAACCGCGTCATACGAGGCTCATCATCCACGACAAGAATCAGCTCACGGCTAGCAGGCATGATCAGCAACCCCAGCGCGCTACTCGCGTATGAAACTGATGACCTCTTCCTCAGCCTCACTGGGTAGAATCTCCACGCAGTGAATGCGCGTCCAAGGGTAGACCACCGTCTTGGTTTCAGGGAGAACATAGGAGACGTCACGGCCATCACGCAGCCGGAGGTTGCTTACGATCAGCACTTGATCAGTAGGCTCAGGAACGTGTTCCACCTCTCCTACCACGGCCTCCTCGTTAAGTATATGGATTAACACAGTGGGAGACATACGCCATTCCTCCGCCCGCAGTTCACTGCTGTTGAATCTCGATTTCCAGTTTGACGCGCCCCAACTGCAGCTCGTCCCCATCCTTAAGCACATGGGGCAGGTAGGGGGTCAGACGCTGGCCATTCAAGAAGGTACCGTTGGCACTGCCAACATCCTCGACCAGGTAAGTCGAACCCCGCTGGTGAATCTTGCAGTGATGGCGGGAGACGCCCCCCTCAAGCCCTCCATCAGGGGTTACGTCTAGATCAGGGAAGATGCCATGAGCCGCATCAAGCCGCCCAACGTGTACCTCGGGAGTGGGCGGCAGTTGGATCTGACGTCCCGTGGACAGAACCTTGATTTGCAGTGGGACAAGAACTTCCTCACCAGTCTCTTCGACAGGTTCACTGGCCCACGGGTTCGCCCGCGAGATGGGCAACTCTTTTTCGGGGAGCGGTTCAGTCCGCAGAGGGCCGCCCGTGGGTAAGTATACCCCACACTCGCTGCAGAACAGAGTGCCAGGACGGTGTTTACGCCCGCAAGATGGACATTCAATCATTGGACCTACTCCATGAAGCAATAGTCAGGCTACGTGTACCATACTTGAGTTCCTTGCGCCCTTTGGCCGTCGGGGCCCCGCCTCTAGCGATATGCCCAGCCTCCAGCATCGCCGCCCGGGCCAATTGGGTTTCCCCCAGATCAAACAAACGTGTAGCCATCATCTCCAATTGGTGGGTCGCTGTAGTGGCATCCCCACCATCAAGCGCATTCCAGGCCCGCTCCTGCATCTGATAGAGGGCAACTCTACTCAATGCACTCAAAATAGGCGTCGGCACCGGTTGAGGCGGTGGCTCGGTGGATGTGAACGTGCAACGAATATCGCGCCGCAGTCTGCTTCCCCGTTGCCCCAGCGACGGGATGTCGCCCGTAAGCTCAAACCGCAACAGCCGGTGCTCTCCAGCCGGCCTTTGAGACACGCCCATCTCCAACACGAGGGCCAATGGTGCATCGGCTTGTAGCGTGCCCAGATCAATCACACCATTGACTAAAGCAAGGCGTTCCAGGTAAGGCGAGGTGCGAAACGCGCTTTCCAACCACACGCCCTCAGCGCAGTGGAGCTCCAGCTTCAAGCCTTGAGCGGAGACTGTTCCCAGGCCACGCACCCTCTGCTCCAACAACATGCTCACCTGGCCGGGCGACGCAATATAGGCAGAGACACCCCCACTTTGGGCCGCCATCTCATCGAGCAGGACATCGTTCCAGTCATCGCCTATGCCCATAGCGGTGATGCCAATGCGACGTGCGCCTGCTTGTCGGGCTTCGGCTATGCAATCCTCGTCATCACCATAGGTCTGACCATCGGTGAGCAGGATCAAATGGCTGGTGATCTGATTGCTATGGCGCTTTTCGAGTTCTGCCAGCCCGGCTCGTATACCCTGCAAGATCTCAGTCCCGCCGCTGGCCCAGATAGCGGAGACTTTGGCCTTGGCATGAGCACGGTTGATGCCCAACTGGCTGGGCAGCACGACTTTGGCCCGGTCGCTAAAAGTGACCACTGCCAGAGCATCGTCGTCGTGCAACTCGTCAATAATCCGGTGGGCCGCTTGTTTGACGTGTTCCAGCCGCGTTCCCTGCATCGAGGTACTCTGATCAATCACCAGACACAGATTTACCGGCAGTCGCGTACCCCGCACAGCCGGAGTCGGCCGAACTTCCATCAAGAGATAGACCACCTGCTCGTCGTGGAGGGAATAGAGTTGCTCCTGGCTCAGCAGGATATTCAGAGAGAATGCCGCCTCCTCGCTGAATCCCAACTCGGCCCGCTGCCGGTCGTAAGCACGGCGCTGCTGCGGATCACTCAAGACAGCGTAGGCAGCCTGGACATCACGAAACAGTGCTGTTGGAGCTTTCTCTGTCCGGCTGTCCGGGTGGTAGCGGCGCGCCAGCGCACGATAGGCACGCTTGATCTCCTCATCTGTCGCAGATTGAGGCACCCCCAGGACAGCGTAGTAATCTCTTTCGGCGTCTATACTCATACGCCCCAACCCAACGATAACTCCACCACAGACATGCAGTTTCAGGCAGGAAGCGCATACAGGTAATGATCGGCCGAGCCAATGTATACCACGTCATCCACTACCGTGGGTGACGACGTCACCGGCCCGTCAGTCTGAAAGCGCCACCGCAAACTACCCATCTTAGCATCCAGGCTGTAGACGGCCCCATCTACCGAGCCAAAGTATACCGCCTCTCCGGCAAAGGCCGGGGATGAGGTCACCTGACCTTCTGTGGCATAACGCCAGACCAGACGACCACTTTCGGCATCCAGAGCATAGAGGTACCCATCGGCCGAGCCAATGAAGACCAGCCCCTCGCCTACTGCAGGTGAGGACACAATCGGCCCACCGGTACGATAGCGCCATGCTGCCCAACCCGAACGGATGTCCAGGCCGTAGACTTGCTCGTCCTGAGAACCCACGCAGACCTTATCCTCAGTCAGGACGGGAGAGGAGGTCACGCCACGACGAGCGCGGAAGCGCCAGCTTGACTCGCCGTTGATACCCACAGCGTATACCATTCCCGCTTCACATCCCACGTAGATAGCGCTATTGCCCACGGCCGGTGACGAGCGCACTTTTCCATCCGCCTCAAACTTCCACGCGATACGGCCGCTGTATATATTGACGGCATAGAGATGTCGGTCATCAGAACCGAAGAACACATGATCGAACGCAGCACGAGGGGATGACCACACACTGCCCTGAGTGGGACAGGTCCACGAGATACGCCCCGTATCTGCATTGACGGCGTAGAGCACCCTATCCGCAGAGCCGAAGAACACGCGCCCTCCGTGCACGCAAGGGGATGAGCCAAGCCCTCCTTCAGCAGCATACTTCCACCGAAACTCTCCATTATTAGCGTTGATGGCATAGAGATTGTTGTCGTAAGCGCTGACGTAAACAACGCCGTTATGTACCGCTGGCATGGAGCGCACCTCATCCTCGCAGGCGAAACGCCACAAGGGCATAACGTCGCCGCCAGCAAAGGCCACAGTGCCGAATGTGGCCGTCCCGCCCATGCCACGGGCCGAACTCAGGCTCATCAGCGCGCGCTGCATCTCTGCGGCTGAGCCATAGCGCCTGTTGATGTCATACTCCAAGGCCCGACTGATGATCTCCACCAGCTCGCGGGAGACGAGGGGGTTTCTCTCGTGGATAGGACGTTCGTGAAAAGAGAACGGTGCCTCCAGTCGTGGGTCCTGCTTACTTAGCAGGTGATGCATGGTAGCCCCCAGAGCGTAGATGTCTACCCTCGGTTCGGCGACACCTCGATATTGCTCCGGCGGTGTGTACCCCTCGGTACCGATCATAGTGCCCTTCTGACCGCTCTGAAAGACTCTGGCAATTCCGAAGTCCACCAGCCGAATGCGATTACGGCTATCGAGCATGATATTGGAAGGCTTGATGTCACGAAAGATGATAGGCTGGGGCTCGTGGCTATGCAGATAATTCAGCACCTCACAGACCTGGATAGCCCACTGCACTACCTGTGCCTCCGGCAAAAAGCCTTCCGTATCGGCCAGGAGAGCCTCCAGGTCCCTGCCATCTACAAACTCAAGGACAAGGTAACTGCGGTCGCCTTCGCTGAAATAGTCGTAGACTTGAACGATGCCGGGGTGACTGAGGGTGGCAAGGATGTTGGCTTCACGCTCGAAGTTGCGTTCCATCATAGCCCGCACCTGTGGATCGGTAGCGGTGTTGAGCATCTCTTTGACGACACACAGCCGGGTGACTTTGGGGAAGCGCAGGTCCTGAGCCTGATAGACGGCGCTCATGCCACCAACCGCCAGCATTCCCAGAATGCGATAGCGATCCTGAAGCCGATGACCGTCAGGCAGTCGCCCCTCGGCATGTTTGGCTTCCTGGGGTGAGGGGCGCATACGTCGCGTGCCGAGTCCTCTCTGCAGGGCCGGAGCGCGCGACTCCTCCGCGGGCCTTTGCTCTTGTGCAACAGATGCACCAGACGAAGAGCCTATATCAACCTTACGGGTTCCCAGGGATTCCATACTTATCTCGCAAGTACGTCTTACTACCTTAGTCGCTGCCCACCACGCTGCATCGGTTCTACACCTCACGCCCTCGCAGGGGTAGAGGTAACCAATGTATAACAGACTCTGTTCATCAATAACACATACGTCTGATTATTATTATAGGCGAAATGTACAAATGTGCAATCTCGCGCCGGAGAGGTCATTTTGCTGTCGCATAAACCTAACCCCATCGGGGCCTGAACCACGCCTTTCACTGCAAGCAACGACTTCACGCTGGGGGCGTCAAGATTGATGAGGTAGATGATTACTGGGTCAGGTTGAAGTAATTGTAGGTCGCAGTAGCGATGTCAGCAACCAGAGGATTGCTTTCCTCCCATTCCAACCACTGAGGACGATAAAGGAACACGACCAGAACAAAATCGCCGCCCGGGCTGAACACCAGCGCCGCGTCGGCGTGGGTGTCACCTGTGAAGCCATGTTTGTGCGCCACTTGCGTCCCCGCTGGAACCCCGGTCTCGATAAGGCTGTCAGTGTGACTCGTGCTCATCCACTCGATCATCTGACTGCACTCATCAGCAGTAAAGGCGCCAGGATATGCAACCATCAACGCACCACCGCCATGACTACATTGATAAATCATCTCCAACAGCAGTCCCACGTCCAGCGGCGTGGTCTGCATATAGGGATCGGGTTCGGTGGTAATGTCGGTACGGGAATTGGCCGGCGTGACAATAGTCGGCGGAGCAATCTCCTCATCGTAAGGGGTTGCCAGGAAGGTGTTGAGCAGCCCCAGGTAATGCAGCGAAGCAGTCAGGTTCTCGGCACCCTGGTAACCGTCACCATTGCCGACGATGTCGCGCAGAAGCAGGTTAGCTTTAAAATTGCTGCTGGTGACGCCCAGTGTATCACTCAGCCAGTCCGTCACCTCAAAATCGAGAGGAGCATCCAAGACTCGATAGGTTTCTTCCATGATGGCGATCTTGAGCACGCTCAACCCAGCGTAGGCGACGTCAGCATTGATCTCCAGTTCATCCCCAGTCTGCAGGTCCTTGACGAAGATGCCCGGTATCAGACCCTCATGGTCATCCAGAAGAGATTGAAGCAACTGGCCCAGCATATCCAGATCCAGCGGTGGTGCTTCCTCCGTTCGCACAACCAACTCGACCTGCCGGTCGGTGGCTGAGACGAGGGCAGCAACGAGACGGGCGCGAGACGGTGCGACGTCCAGTTCGTAGCCTGGTTGGCCAGGCCGGAAGGTCAGACTGACCGGCAGTGGGACCGGCTCCTGTGGTGGCCGGTCGTACTGCCTGACGACGCGGGCCAGAAAGCCATCGAGCCGCTCCTCCGAGTAATTGACCACCACGGGGACGTCCACGGGGTCAGGTGGGCGGCGCAGAATGTGAGCGATGAAGCCATCAAGCCCACCACGCGCGGCCAGCACCGCGTCTAAGTTAGCCGCTGTCTCCTCAGCATTACAACGCAACTCGACGCTATCGGAAGAAAGGGACAGTTGTTGCTCTTGGTATGTAACTTCCACCGGCGTGGCAAAAGCCGCTTCGAGGGCCTGGAGTGCCTGTTCGCGCGTCATCCCCTCTACAGGCATGCCGGCCATCGTCATCCCGGGGGCTAAGATACGACTGGTCGAGCGATAGTCGAAGTACTGCCACGTAAGAAAGAGCGCGAGAACGGCAGCTATGATAACGAACCAAGCGATAATTCCAGTTCTACGCCACAAGGGATTCCCTCCATCAAGTGTATGATGATTATAACACATGTGCAAATGTGCGCCAAGTACCAGGAAACATCGCACAACCTGCCATTTTGTGGTATAATAATTATTAAAGATTGTTTAAAAATACCCGCCCTGTACCAACTGCTGATCGCCTTTATTTCGCACCCTCAAGCGGGTGCTATCCCTCATTCTTGACCGTACGAAGCGGTTTGTCGGGCCTACGAAGTTTCCAAACGCGCTCTCAGACTGGTAAGGGTAACCCTTGATGTCCAACTGCCGGGAATGTAAGCTACGTGAACGCTGCATCGAGGAGTGCAGCACCTCCCCCAGTATCAAGCTGATGATGCACCGCGCCTTCGAGACGGGGAGGGATACCCAGCAGATGTGGGGGTGGCTGCAGGAGAATTGCCTGCTTCTTCCCCAGAAGCGGGAAGTGTCCCGCCCATCCGCATTGAAGCGACGCTTAAAGCGCGAAGCCGAGCATGTCGAGGCCATCGAGGAGGTCAAGGAAGTTGCCCCCTCCCCCACCAAGGCAATACCCGTGGCCGCCCGCGAACCGACCAGAAAGCCCCCTGCCAAGCTGAGGGAGATCGAGGAGAGGGAAGAAGCGGCCCCCTCCCGCTATTGTCTCGTCCTCCAAGGCGGCCAACACCGGATCGCCCTGCCAGCAAACGGGGAAATTGTGTTGGGGCGCTTCGATCCAGCGATCAAAGTGACCCCTGACGTGGACCTGAGCCACGATGACTGGGAAAACCTCGCTATCTCCCGCCGCCACGCCCGTGTCAGCGGTCGCAATGGCCAGCACGAGATCGAGGACCTGGGCAGTACCAACGGCACCATGGTCAACGGGAAAAAGCTCTTGATCGGCCAGAAGGTACAGCTACGGCCAAACGACCGGGTCACCCTGGGGTATTGTGAATTTGTCTACCGTCCCATTCCAGAGATACAGACCTCACCCCATGCCGCACCACCTTCGGCTTACCTGCGGGTCGCGTTCACCGGCCATCGCTTTCCCCTGCCCTCATGGGGTGAAGGGATCGTTGGTCGGAGCGACCACGCGATAGGCTTCATCCCCGACATTGACCTGAGCGCAGAAGGAGGAGAGGTTGCTGAGGTCGTCGCCCGCCGTCACGTCAAGATCGTCGCCCGCAACGGCCGCCATTATGTGGAGGACTTGGGCAGCACTAACGGCACTAAACTTAACGGCGTGCACATCAGGATCGGTGAACTCGGCCTGCTGAGCCCAGGTGATCACCTCTGGTTAGGAGGATGTGTCCTGTCCTATGATATAGAACTTCAATCTGACGAGAAAGGCTCCAACTGAGTGCCTACCCGATGCTTTTCCGTCACAAAAAGACTGCACAATACACGGAGTGAAGGTTAACGATGCCCAAGAAGCCTGAGGAGAAAAAGGAAGTAACAGGCAAAATGCCGACCGAAGTCATCACCTGGAAAAAGGACGGTAAGGAGATGATCTACATCCCTGCCGGAGATTTTCCGATGGGGAGCGACGAGAGCCGGGACAATGAGCGCCCCGCTCACACCGTTTACGTAGATGCCTTCTACATAGATCGCTACCCGGTGACCAATGAGGAATACAAACGCTTCGTGGATGCCACTGGGCACCCAGTGCCCTGCTACGACGTGGAATGGGCCCAGCCATACGGTTACAACTGGGACCCAGAGAGGCGAACGCCACCGGAGGGCAAGGAGAGATATCCAGTGGTGCTCGTCAGTTGGGAAGACGCAAAGGCATACGCCGCCTGGGCTGGCAAGCGGTTGCCTACGGAGGCGGAATGGGAGCGGGCCGCACGCTCTACTGACGGGCGTCGCTGGCCGTGGGGAAACGAGTTCATCGAAGGCCGCTGCAACACCAAGGAAAGCAACGCCAACGGCACCACCCCCGTCGGCCGATATTCCCCGGAAGGCGACAGTCCGGATGGAGTTGGGGATATGGTGGGCAACGTGTGGGAGTGGACCAGCAGCCTGTTCCGGCCCTATCCCTACGACGCCAATGATGGACGGGAGAGCCAGGAAGCTGATGGGTGGCGTGTCCTACGTGGTGGCTCATGGTCTAACGACCTGGACCGAGCGCGTTGCACCGCCCGCCTCGATGGAGACTTCCTGTTCTTCAATAACGTTGGTTTTCGTTGTGCCGTGTCGGCCGAGACGGTTGAAGACGACGAACCACAGCCGGGCAAGTGATCATACCCGTAGATTTCGCGCAGGAATAAAGCCCCGCCTCTTGTGGCGGGGCTTCTTTTGTAAACCGGCCTTTGGACCACACCTGCGCTAGCGCTACGAGTGCCGCTCCAACCAGCGGTAGGCCAGATAGCCTGAAATCGCGCCGAAGATCAGATTCTGCGCCGGCCAGACACAGCACCATACTCCGAGAGTGCCGATAGTCAGCGTCAGGCCAATGATCCAGTCCAGCAACCAGTAGCCGACCAACAGCAGGATACCCATCGCCGGCCGCCCGGCATAGATCCAGCCGATGCCCAGGAAGCCAAAGAACCCGCCCACAATCTCCAGCAACAATGCCACAAAGGGGTCTCGCCTGCTCATCACGCGATCCTCTGCAATCGCTCCCCAATCAGCCAATAGCGAAAATCGCGCCCCTGGTAAACCTCGTAGGCCGCATACAGCCCATAGCCGAGCCAAGTGAAGGGCGCGCATACCAATAGCAACACCATCAACAGTGTGAACAGCAACGCAAACGGCATAAGCAGAAACCCCACGAGCACTGCCGAGAGCAAGCCGCTGACCGTCCACGCCATCGCTACCCAAACAGCCAGCACCACTGCGACAACTGCGTAGACCAACACGCCAGCTACCTGGTAGACAAAAGATTGCAGCGCGTGAAAGGCAACGAAGCGCGATTTCTCCCGGTATCCGAAATACATCACCAGCGGTACTGCCAGCCCGACCGGCGCGCCAACACCACCTCCTATCCCCAGTATCAGTGTCAGCAGGACACTCGCGTGTGCCAGCGCTGCCGCCGTCCACTCATCTGTGGCCACCTGCACCGCCTCACTGCTGCCCGTCGCCACCTCGCCCTCTACCACTTCTTGAACGACCTCTGCGTCCAGCATCTCGCCTCCTGCTTCCTACCACCCAATACGCACTTCTTCGCCCCAGGGTTGCACCCTCATATCACCGTGCTATAATGTGCGGGCCATGGTCACCAAGCGTCAACTCGGCATCGTTGTCATTGCACTCAGCTTACTCGCCGTCCTCGGCATAGTCACGGTGGACTTTATCGGTGCCGGCAAGTGGGGCGGATTCGGCCCGTTGCAGCGAATAGGGATCGGCCTCAGCCTCGCAGGCCTGGTCGTGGGCTTCATGCTGGTTCGTCTGGGCAACCGCCCGGCCTAACCAACCAACCAACTAACCAACCAACTAGCCAACCACCATGCTCCTACCCCGCACTCTCAAGGCGCTCGGCACAATCTTAACTGTCCTCGTCATTCTGGCCTACCTCGGCTACCTGGTCATATACGTCGTCTACGCAGTGAACCTCTTCCATTGGCCCTTTGACTACGATCAGGGAGAGGGTTTCGAACTATACGACGCCATCCTGTACAGCCAGGGGGAGTGGCCCTACCAGGACAACGGTGCCTACCCATTCTACGCCTCCAACTACCCGCCGCTCTTCCATCTGCTCATCGTCCCACTGCTGCCGATCTTCGGGCCGCGCTTGATTGCCGGCCGGCTGGTCTCCTTCGCCGCCACGCTCATCACCGCTGGGGTCATCTTCGTCGTCGTGCGGCGTAGGATTGCTCGCCCCGAACCCGCCGAAGGGCAAAGTCAAAGGGGCGGCTGGTTCATCCCCCTCGTCTCCGGGCTGGCCTTCTTTGCCTCCAACTACGTCTACCAGATCGGGCCACTGTGCCGGATGCATATGACGATGGTGATGTTCGAGGCCTTGGCTATCGCTTTCATCGCCGAGTTTCAGCACCCCCGGCACGGCAGGCGTAACCTCGTTCTGGGGCTGCTGATGCTTCTCTGTGCCGGGTACACGAAACAAATGGCCGTATTCACCGTCGTCGCCGCGCTGTGCTATATCTTCCTGCGCGATATCAAGAAGGCCATCGCCGCCGGTGTGGTGCTGGCCACTGTCGCCGGGGCTATCTTCTGGCTGCTGCACTTCGTGACCGAAGGCCAATGGTGGATCAACATCATCCAGGCCAATGTTAACGAGTTCGACTATCGTCAGACGGTTTTCCTTTTTGGACAATGGTTTCGCCTGCACACCGTCTTTATCGTGCTGGCAGCGGGGTACCTGGCATACGAACTGTTCTGGGATCGGCTTTCAGTCTACTCGTTGTGGTTCCTCTTCTCGCTGGGAGCCGGTGCGTTAAGCGGCAAGTGGGGCGCGGGGTTTGGCTACTTTACTACCGCCATTGCTGCCGCCTGCCTCGCTTCTGGTCTGGCGTTAGCTCGTCTGTGGAATGGAGATTGGAGATTGGAGATTGGGAGGCGCAACAGGCAACATGCAATACGTGCACTCCTGACCGTTCTCATCCCTCTGCTCTACCTGCTGCAGGCCCCGCGCACGCTCCACCTGCCCACCTCCGGTCCAGTCTTCGGCCCGCTGGCCCGCGTGCTGGGCGTGGATGACGCACTCGTCGTCGGCGATTGCGCCACGTTCCAGTACCACGACGCGGCGGGCTACACACAACTGGGACACTTGCTCACGACCGACGATTACACAGCCGGCGAAGAGATCCTCAACTACGTCCTTACCGCCGACGGTCCCGTCTTCAGCGAGGAGGCCATGCTCAGCCTGCTGGCTGGCAAACCGGTGGTGACCAACCCAACTCAACTCCTCAATCTCTACAAGAACGATCTACTCGACACGACGGAGATCGTCGCACGCATCAACCGGCAGGAGTTTGGCGTGATCATTTTTCGCGCCCAGTTCTACCCCCAGCCGGTGCTGGACGCCATAGGGCAGAATTACCGGCCTGTGGATCACCTGTGCATGAACGGTTTCTACTACCATATCCTGTGGCCCCATCGCGTGTTGGATAGTGCCTCCGCCCGGCCCAACCAATAAACCCGCCACGTGCCCCATTCACAGTGAGGTGATGAGATGGCAAAGAATTCACAACCTGAGCGACTGGAGTGTCCAGGCTGCGGCAGCTCTTCCTTCACCGCCAGCCCTGATGGCAGTCTTGTCTGCGACTACTGCCATACCGCCTACGTCCTGCCCGGGCGTGCGTGCCCCGTGTGCGGAGCGGTCTACGAGCCGGACGCCCGCCATTGCCCCGCCTGCGGCGCTGACCTGGTGCGCGAATGCCCAGCTTGCGGCACTCCGAATCCGGCGGTCGCGCGCAAGTGTGCGGCGTGCGGGCAAGAGATGGAGATATTGGAATCGCTGTTCGCCCGGGTGACAGGAACGAGAGCCGGCTGGCTGCGCGAGATACGCGAGGAGGCGCCGGCCATCAAGGCCCAGCAGGAAGCGACGTCACGAGCCCGGCTGGCGGATATGTGGGCTGCCGATGCACGCCGCCGCGAAGCCCTGGCACGGGCACAGGCCGAGCGCGACAGACAACAGCGCATAATGTGGAACGTCGCCCTCGTCGTCCTCATCATCGTCGTAGTGCTCATTATACTGGCGATTGTGATAAGCCGCATCCAGAGCCCGTACTTCTACCTCCCCTGATGAGAGCGATGATGCCACTGCTTCGCCCCCTGTGGCGCTACGTACCCTTGCACCTGTTCCTCGTATTCCTCGCTATCTATGGCCTCACCGCTGGCGTCTCGCTGAGCCGCCACTCGCTAGCACCGCACTTCGTCTACCTGGCTGAATCGCTCCTCCACGGCCACCTTGACCTGATCCACATCCCCGCCCCGCCCTACGACCTGACGCCCTTCGAGGGTCGCTGGTACGTCTCATTCCCACCGCTCCCGGCGCTGCTGATGCTCCCGCTGGTCGCGCTCCGTGGCCTGGCCATCTCCGACGTTGCCTTCAGCGTCGTCCTGGGCGCGTTCAACGTGTCGCTTTTCTACATCGTGCTGACGCGGCTTGGGTACGGGCGAGCCGTGCCCCTACGCTGCGCAGGAGCACGGGCAAGCTGTGCCCCTGCGTGGGGTTTGGGTCTTGAGATTTGGTTGTGCCTTCTGCTGGGGTTAGGAACACCACTGTGGTATTGCGCGGCGTTGGGGTCCGTCTGGTACACAGCCCACGTGGTGGCGGTCACCTGTCTGTGCCTCTACGCGCTGGAGATAGTGGGTCAGAACCGGCCTGTTTTGGCAGGACTGTGGCTGGGATTGGGGTTCCTGGCCCGCGCACCTGTGCTTTTGGCCTTCCCCCTCAGCCTGGCGCTTGGCTTCCAGAAGAACCGAAACCTTCGGGATAGAACCCGTTTTCTACTCCTGCTTGGTCTGGGTATGGCCCCCGCATTGCTGGGACAGGCGGCTTACAACTGGGCGCGCTTTGGCAGCCCGGTCGAGTTCGGCTACCGCTGGATGAACAGCCCCGGCCCGCTGCTGGCCCGCCAGGCGACCTGGGGGCAGTTCAGCCTCCACTTCCTACCGGAAAACCTGTATACGCTGCTGATCCGTCCCCCTTTCGTCTCACTGGCCCCTCTGCGCATTGAGCCCGATCCGTGGGGGATGGGATTGCTGCTCACCTGCCCGGCGCTGCTGCTTGTCCTGAGCCCTTTGATCCCCCCCCTTGCATCCCCCCCATTGGGGGGGAGAGTAGTGGCTCTGCGCCTGGGACTATGGCTCTCCATCGCACTTGTGCAGTTGCCCTCACTGCTCTACTTTAACACTGGTTCCTACCAGTTCGGCTACCGCTTCGCACTGGACTGGCTGCCGTTGGGGGTGCTGCTGGTGGGGCTGGGGACGGAAGGCAAGCTACGCTGGTGGGGTAAACTGCTCATCATCGCCAGCGCATTGATGTGTTTCTGGGGAGTGTTGTGGATGTATCCTAACTTCAACGGCCAACCCTGGCACCTCCAGTACGTCCAACTACTGCGCCGTTTGCTCCATTGATCTGTTGACGCCGCCTGATGATGGGGTTATAATGGAAGCAAGCTGAAGAGCAGCCGGCTCAAAGCCTATCGCGGGATGGTCGAGTTGATGCAGCAACGAGTCGGCGAAGGCGCACGCATCAAGGTTGCGTTCACGCATGTGGCAGCACTGGAGCAGTTGGAGAGATTACAGGCGCTGGTCACGAGCCGCTTTGAGTGTGGAGAGACGATTGTGGCTGAACTCTCACCCGCGCTCGCTGTCCACTCCGGTCCGGGGACCGTAGGGGTCAGCTTCTTCCCGACTTAGCCCACATTTCGCACTCTGCTAGAAGCTAAATCAGGCCGGTCATCCTGAGTGCCGCGAAGCGGTGTATCGAAGCCTGTCCTGAGCTGGCCGAAGGGGGTGACTGGCCGCCAAATCGCCCCTTCGATACGGCCTTCGGCCTACCCTTCGTCTACGCTCAGGACGTAGCTCAGGATGCGATTTGGCTATGAGCTGTGCTACTGTTGTTACGATTCCCAGGGGTGCGAAATATAGGCTAAGTACAGCCTTCCGCAAGTTCGTTCCCAATTTGTCCGGTGCCAGCGCGGGGCTGAAGACCCCGCGCTGAAAGAACGAAGCCCCTTCGGGGCTGAATCAGGGCCGCTCTAGCCCGTAGGGCTTTGCTCTTTCAGCCCGGAGGCTTCGTCGCGAGCTCAGCCGAGCGGTTCAGCTCCGGGCGGCGTGGCGAACGGGGAACTCGGAACGAATCTATGCCTTGCTGTACTTAGACCACATCTAGAGGAGTCAGAGAGGAATGACGACAAAGGCGATTGACCCAAGCGAAGTTCGCGTTTTTAGTGGCAGTTCCCACCCGCAGTTAGCCGCTGACATCGCCAGCTACTTGAACGTACCGCTCGACAAAACCGAAATCACCCGCTTTAGTAATGATAACCTGTACATCCAACTCGGCGCTAGCGTACGTTCACGCAAGGTATTCGTTGTCCAGTCACTCTCTCCCCCCGTGAATGACCATCTAATGGAACTGCTCATGATGTTAGACATTGCGCGGGCAGCGTCAGCCAAAGAGATTCACGCCATCATTCCCTACCTCTCCTTTGCCCGTTCTGACAAGAAAGATGCTCCCCGTATCTCCATCACCGCCCGGCTGATTGCCGATTTGCTGCAAACGGCTGGAGCTACGCACGTAATGACTATGATGCTTCACTCGCCACAGGTACACGGTTTTTTCAGCATACCAGCCGACCCACTTAGCAGCCGACCTGTTTTCAAGCACTACTTCCAACAGCGCGATTTGTCGAGCACAATTGTGGTTGCGGCAGATATGGGACACGCTAAGTCAGCCGCTCGCTTTGCCAAAGACTTGAGTCTGCCAGTTGCGGCAGGTAATAAGGAGCGGATTTCTGACACAGAAGTACGTATCAGCGGGATAGTCGGTCAACAGGTAGACGGTTGCATACGGGCCTTGATTTATGACGATGAGATTGCCACTGGCGGCTCCATCCTCGAACTCAGCAGGCTTTTGATCGAGCAAGATATTCAAGAGATGTGGGTAATCTGCACTCACGGGGTCTTTGTAAAGGGAGGACTTGAAAGGCTGGTCGCTGTTCCTCAAATCACAGAAATCATCACCACAGATACAGTTTATATCCCTCCAGAGAAGCGCCATCCTAAACTGCGTATACTTTCCGTAGCCCATGTTTTTGGTGAAGCGATTCGCCGCAACTATCTACGACAGTCTATTGGAAACTTGTTTGTCTTTGGAGAAGAAAGCTCGTAAGCACGAAGCGAGGGTAGTCTTTGGACAGCCAGCAAATGCCTAGAGAACTCCAACGATGATTGTTTACTGATGCTCCAGAACAAAAAGGGCCTGGGACAAACCCAGGCTCTTCAGCCTTCCACCACCGCGTTGCCCGACAGGGCGTCCGCTCAACCCGAAGGTTCCGGATGGGATACCGGCTCCTCCACCACCACAGCTTCAGCCATAACCGTTTCATCCAACTCGGCCTGCCCTGGCCGCCGCTCAAAAACTAGCCCGTCCTCCCCTGCATCAACGATGACCAGGTCACCCCTCTCAAAATCACCGCGCAGCAACTTGACGCTGAGGGGGCTCTCCACGTAGCGCTGTAAAGCACGGCGCAGCGGCCGGGCGCCGAACTGGGCATCAAATCCCTCGTTGGCCAGCCACCGGCGGGCTGCATCTGTCAGCTCAACCGCCAACCCCTGCTCCGCCAAACGGTCGGCGATCTCTCCCATCGGGATGTCCACGATGCGCTCCACATCTTCAACCGTGAGGTCATTGAAGATGATGATCTCATCTACCCGGTTGATGAACTCGGGCCGGAAGGTCTTCTTAAGTTCCTTCTCGATCTCGCGGTTGCTCTTCTCCTCGTCACGGCCGTTCTCACCAGCCCGCAGGAAGCCCAGCGTTCCTCCCTTGTGCGCGAACTGAGTCCCCACGTTCGAGGTCATGATCACCACCGTGTTTCTGAAATCCACAATGTTGCCCTGCCCGTCGGTCAGCCGACCATCGTCCAGGATCTGCAACAGTGCGTTCCACACGTCCGGGTGGGCCTTCTCGATCTCGTCGAACAGAATGACGCGGTAGGGCCGCCGCCGCACAGCCTCGGTTAGCTGCCCTCCCTGTTCGTAGCCGATGTAGCCGGGCGGCGCACCAAACAGACGGCTGACAGTGTGATGCTCCCGGTACTCGCTCATGTCAATGCGCAGCAGGGCGTCTTCGTCGTCGAAGAGGAACCAGGCCAGCGCCTTGGCCAGTTCGGTCTTGCCCACGCCGGAAGATCCCAGAAAGATGAAACTGCCAATCGGGCGGCGAGGGTCCTTGAGGCCCGAGCGTGCACGGCGGATGGCGTCGGAAACGGCAGCCACGGCCTCGTCCTGCCCGATGATACGCTGGTGGAGCGCCTCTTCCATGCGCAGCAACTTTTCCGCTTCCGTCTCCAGCATCTGCGCGACCGGAATGCCGGTCCAACTCGCCACGACCTCGGCAATATCCTCCTCCTCGATGGTCTCGTCAAGCTGATGCTCCCGCTGCCACACATCCCGCTTGAGGTTAAACTCCGCCTGGAGGTTGATGCGCTCGGTCTTTAGCTCGGCGGCCCGCTCATAGTTCTCCACCGTGCTGGCCGCCTCGATCTCGGTCTGCAACCGCTGAAGCTCCGACTGCATCGCCTTCAACTCTGGAGGAAGCGTGTAGAGTGCGACGCGCACTTTTGCCGCCGCCTCGTCCATGAGATCAATGGCCTTGTCCGGCAGGTGCCGATCTGTGACATAGCGTTTTGAAAGGCGCGCCGCCGCCACGATGGCCTCGTCAGAGATGTGCACCTTGTGATGGGCCTCGTACCGGTCGCGTAACCCACGCAGCATCTCGATGGTCTCCTCGACCGTCGGCTCCTCGACGAAGACAGGGGCAAAGCGGCGCTCCAGAGCATCGTCGCGCTCGATGTACTGACGATAGTCGTCCAACGTGGTCGCGCCAACACACTGCAACTCGCCCCTGGCCAGGGCGGGCTTCATCATGCTCGAGGCGTCGAGCGCCCCCATGCCAGACCCCGCGCCGACGACATTGTGTAGCTCATCAATGAATAGAACGATCTCACCCTCAGCGCGCTGAACCTCTTCGATAGCTCCCTTCAACCGCTCCTCAAATTCCCCCCGGAAGCGAGAGCCGGCGACCATCGCGGCCAGGTCGAGTTGTACCACCCGCCGGCCCATCAAGATCTCCGGCACGTCATCGTCCGCGATCTTTTGCGCCAACCCCTCGACGATGGCCGTCTTGCCCACCCCCGCCTCACCGATGAGCACCGGGTTGTTCTTCGTGCGGCGGCTGAGAACCCGGACCACACGCAGGATCTCATCGTCCCGCCCGATGACCGGGTCCAGTTTGCCCTCGCGGGCCATCTGCGTCAGGTCGCGGCTGTACTTCTCCAGGACACGGTAGCGCGTCTCTGCTCTGCGGTCGGTCACGCGCTGACCACCCCGGACATCTTTGATGGCCTCGTAGATGCGGTCTTTAGTCAGGCCGCTTTCGCGCAGGATGCGGGCCACAGGCGTATTGCGCTCGCTGGCGATAGCCAGGAAGATATGCTCCGTCGAGATGTAATCATCCTTGAGCCGGTTAGCTTCGTCGTTGGCCAGGTCAAGCACACGCTTGAGACGCGGGGTGATAAAGACCTGCCCCACGCCGCCGCCGCCATAAACACCGGCCTTGGGGCTGGCTCTCAGCACGTCGTCGAGGCGCTGGTGCATCTGGTCAGCGTCCACCCCCAGCCGTTCCAGAATCTGTGGGATCACACCCTCCGGCTGTTCCAGCAGCGCCAGCAGGAGGTGCTCGACATCAATCTGGGTATGCCCGTAGCGCGACATCGCCTCGACCGCTCGTTGGGCCGAGTCCTGCGCGCGCTCGGTGAAACGGTCTAATCTCATCATTTGTTTATAGCTCCTTCAACCCAATTATACCGCACATTGTCCGCCGGGACAATGAGGCGCGGCATCCGATGCCGCGCTCAAACAACGCCCCGGCGCCTTTGGGACATCAGCTAGCGCTAGGCCTTCCCGAACACGACCCGTCCGTCGCGGGCATCCACCCGTATCGTGTCCTCCTCAGCGAACTCGCCGCATAAACGCCCCAGTGCTGCGTACCCAAATGGACCAACCTGTAGTATAATTAGATCGTCTTCCTCTGTTGAAGTTGGAAGCAAGCGGGAGAAGGATGGCAAGGAATGAGAATTGTAGGCTTTATCTGGTTGGAGAATGTAGTAGAGAAATGGAAACAAAGCACAGCGTCTCGCCAGAGGAAGTCGAAGAGGTGTTTACCAGCAAGCCTAAGATCAAGAGAATGAACAGAGGCCATTTTCGAGGTGAGGATGTCTATCGGGCTCTGGGCCGAACAGAGGCGGGGCGCTATCTGGTGGTGTTCTTTATCCACAAATTGACCCACGAGGTTTTGATTCTGAGCGCCCGTGACATGGACAAAAAGGAACGGAAAAGCTATGCAACATAAGAGAGATCTAGCACCAAGTAAAGACCTGCCAGAGAACTTTTACTCGCTTGAGGAGTTTTGGAGCTTCTGGGATAAACATAGCAGTGCCGACTATGAAGATTTCATGGAGCCCGTCGAAGCAGACATTAGCTTGTCTTCGAGTAAGATGTACTGCGCCATCGCAAAAGATGTGTTACTTCAAGTGCGAACCCAAGCACGCCAGCAAGGCGTATCAACAGAGACCCTGATAAACCTTTGGCTTCAAGAAAAGCTCTCAATGCCAGCCTGACCTTTGAGATTCCGCCCGATCGTTGAGGCCGGCTTCGTGCTGACGATAAGCGAAGGATGCGTCTACCGTACCTGCCGCCTGTCCTGGAGAACTGGAAGCCTGGTGATAGCATCGTAGAAGTTGGCCCTTCCCTGAGGTGCCCGGCACTTCCGCAGCGCCGGACACCTGGCACTACACCTTCTCAAACACCACCTGCCCGTCACGTGTGTCCACCCGCACCATGTCCCCCTCTCCGAACTCGCCCCGCAGGAGCGCCAGCGCCAGCGGGTCCTGCACCTCGCGCTGAATGACCCGCTTGAGCGGTCGCGCACCGTAGACCGGGTCGTAGCCCGCCTCGGCCAAGTGCTGCCGGGCCTCGTTGACCAGCTCCAGGCCGATGTGACGCTCAGCCAACAGGTCGCGCAGGTGGCGCACCTGGATGTCCACGATCTGCAACAGGTCCTCCTTCGTCAGGCTGTTGAAGAGGATGATCTCGTCAACCCGGTTCAGGAACTCGGGCCGGAAGGTGCGGTCCAGCTCCTCCATCACCTTCTCCCGCGCCGGCTCCGCGCCCAACTCCTTGATCCAGCGGCTGCCGGTGTTGCTGGTCATGATGACGATGGTGTTGGTGAAATCCACTGTGCGCCCATGGCCGTCGGTCAACCTCCCTTCGTCGAGCAACTGGAGCAGCGTGTTGAAGACCTCCGTGTGAGCCTTCTCGATCTCGTCAAAGAGCACCACGCTGTATGGTCGCCGCCGCACCGCCTCGGTCAGTTGGCCGCCCTCGTCGTAGCCCACGTAGCCAGGCGGCGCACCGATGAGCCGGGAGACGGTGTGCCGCTCCTGATACTCGCTCATATCAATGCGCACCATCGCCTCCTCGGTGTCGAAGAGAAATGCGGCCAGCGCGCGGGCCAACTCGGTTTTGCCCACGCCCGTCGGGCCCAGGAAGATAAACGTGCCGATGGGGCGGTTGGGGTCCTGCAAGCCCGCCCGCGCCCGCCGGACGGCATTGGAGACGGCGCTCACGGCCTCGTCCTGCCCGATCACTCGCTGGTGGAGCGCCTCCTCCATCCGCAACATCTTCTCCATCTCCCCTTCCATGAGTTTGGAGACGGGGATACCGGTCCACTCGGCCACGACTTCGGCCACGTCCTCGGAGCCGACCTCCTCTTTGAGCAGTGGCCGGTCGCCCTGCAACTGGCGCAGTCGCTCCTCCTGTTCCTGTTGCTGCTTCTCCAGCTCGACCAGCGTGCCGTACTGCAACTCGGAGGCCCGGGTGTAGTCCTGCGCTCGCTGCGCTTCTTCGATCTGATGGCGCACGCGCTCGGCCTGCTCCTTGGTCTCGCGGATGGCCTGGATGGCCGCTTTTTCCTGTTCCCAGCGGGAGCGCAAAGCCCCGCTGCTCTCCTGCAGGTCGGCCAGTTCCTTCTCCAGCTTCTTCAGCCGCTCCTTGCTAGCCTTGTCCTTCTCCTTCTTCAGCGCCTCTCGCTCAATCTCCAACTGCATAATGCGCCGATCCACCTCGTCCAGCTCGGCGGGCTTGGAGTCAATCTCCATCCGCAGCCGCGAGGCCGCCTCGTCAATCAGGTCAATCGCCTTGTCAGGGAGATGCCGGTCGGCAATGTAGCGCTGGCTGAGCGTCGCCGCGGCGATGGCAGCGCCGTCCTGGATGCGCACGCCGTGGTGCACCTCGTACCGTTCCTTGAGGCCGCGCAGGATGCTGATGGTATCCTCCACAGAAGGCTCGTCCACGTAGACCGGCTGGAAGCGACGCTCCAGCGCGGCGTCCTTCTCGATGTACTTACGGTACTCGTCGAGGGTCGTCGCGCCGATGGCGTGCAGCTCGCCCCGGGCCAGCATAGGTTTGAGCATGTTGCTGGCGTCCATTGCCCCTTCAGCCGCGCCTGCACCCACCACAGTGTGTAGCTCATCTATGAACAGGATGACCTCTCCGGCGGCGCCGGTCACTTCTTTCAGTACGGCTTTCAGTCGCTCCTCAAACTCGCCCCGGTACTTGGCGCCGGCGATCAGGGCTCCCATGTCGAGCGCGACGATGCGCCTGTTCTTCAATCCCTCGGGCACGTCACCCCGCACGATGCGCTGAGCCAACCCCTCGGCGATGGCAGTCTTGCCCACGCCGGCGTCGCCCACCAGGACCGGATTATTCTTCGTGCGCCGGCTCAGGATGCGCATCACACGCCGGATCTCCTCGTCCCGCCCGATGACCGGGTCCAGTCTGCCCTGCCGGGCCAGTTGGGTCAGGTCGCGCCCGTATTTTTCGAGCGCCTGGTAGGTCGCTTCGGGCTGCTGGCTGGTGACCCGCTGGCTGCCACGGATGCCGGTCAGTGCCCGCAGGACGGCCTCCTCGGTGATGCCGTGAGCTGCCAGGAAGCGAGACGCCTCCCCCCCGTGGGAACCGGTGAGTGCCAGCAGCAGATGCTCGGTGCTGACGTAGTCATCGCGCATGCGGGTGGCCGCCTTCTGCGCTTCGTCCAGCGCACGCGATAGTTCACGCGAGAGCCCCACCTGCGTCGTCGCCCCATAGACCTTGGGCTTGCGCTGCAGTTCCCCCTCCAGCGCCAGAGTCATCTCGCCCGGGTTGGCCTCAAGCTTCTGGACGATCCGGGGCACGATGCCATCCGACTGGCGCAAAAGCGCCAAGAGCAGATGCTCCGGCTCGATCTGGCCGTGGCTGTACTCACCTGCCAGTGATTGCGCGGCGATAATGGCTTCCTGTGCTTTTTGCGTGAATTTGTTCAGATCCAGGATTCCCACTCCTATGCGTGATCAGATACCGGAGACGATCCCCATGCCCTCCGGCTGTACAATCGCCAATAGTATACCTGCTCTCCATTAGAGCAACGATAGCGCTCCATTGGAGTTGCATAAGAGCAGCGGATTGGGGACAACAACAGACAACGGAGCCCATGCGGGGCTTCGCACAGTGCGTTTGTGCGTGCACCGCCGTTGGGATATAATCGGGGAGTGGGCATTTCCGACGTTGCCCTGCGACTGGCGTTCCTGATCTCCACTGGCCAGGACATCGAACAACACCAGGCACAGCATTATTACGACCTTGCTGGCAAGCCAAAGTGCTGTGGAACATCCTGGAGGCGGGCCATGGGGGTGGCCCTGGTGCACGACCGGAGGAGTACACAGATAGAGTTGTGACTTTCATCGATCAAGCGCCGTTGGGAGACGATTGATTCCAAACGTGACTGCGCCTCATCGCCACTTGGCGACATGCAGGCAGGGCAGGCTGTGGGTATAATGCTCGTCAGAGCGCAGCAAGGCAAGGAGGTGGTGATGAGCAGCCAAACAGACAGCGGAAAATCAATTCTGCTGGTGGACGACAGCCCGGTCGTCGCCGACGTGGTGCGGGAGGCACTGGAGCCCTTTGGATACTGGGTCACGTGGGTTGAGGATGGGGCCGACGTTCCTGCTGCGCTGGAGCGGGGTCTGCCTGACCTCGTCATCCTGGACGTGATGATGCCCCGCGTGGACGGCTACGAAGTCTGCCGCCGTCTGCGCGCAGACTCCAGCACCGCCGACCTGCCGATCCTGATGTTGACGGCGCGGGCCGAGGAGGTGGATCGGGTGGTGGGGTTGGAGCTGGGAGCCGACGATTACCTGGCCAAGCCCTTTGGCGAGCGGGAACTGCTGGCGCGGGTGCGCGCGCTGTTGCGCCGTGTCACTCGCACGGCTGCGCCGGCCCAGGTATTGCGTGCTGGCCTGGTCACCCTCGACATGGCCCGCCACCAGGCCCACTGCGCATCCACCCCGCTCGACCTGACCCCCACCGAGTTCGAACTGCTGCGCGTGCTGGTGCTCAACGCCGGGCAGACGCTCAGCCGGGAGACGCTGCTCAACCAGATCTGGGGCTACGATTGGTATGGCGAACCCCGCGTGGTGGATACGCACATTCAACACCTGCGGCGCAAACTGCGCCAGTGCTGTCCGCACGAGGAACAAGGGGAGGAGTTGATCCTCACCGTGCGTGGCGTGGGCTACAGGTTCGCCGGATGAGGCTAGAGGATGATGAGAGGAGGTAGCGAGATGCGCAAAACTGTCGTCACACCACTGACGTTGGGCTTCTTGATCATGGGGGCGCTCATGGGGCTGCTGTTGTTTATGAGCCTCTATTACGCCACCCATTTGTACCTGGACTATCAGCGCATCATCGGTGTCTACGTCGTCCAACGAACAGCCACTATCCGTCTTCAAGCCAGCCTGCTGACCGAGCGGTGGGCTGCCAGCCGCTATCTCATCAGTCGCGATCCATCCGATCGGGCGGAGGCAGAAGTGGCCCGTGCCCTGGCAGACAAATATGCGGCTATCGTGCGAGACACGGCGGAAGAAGCCGAGTGGAACACCTTCTCCGCCGGCTACAGAGGCTATCACGCGTTACTCGACGGTCTGCTCTACTATCTGAGCAAGGAGAACGCCGATCCACAGGTCTTTGAAATTGCAGGCCAGGCCGATGACTCTCTGGCCGAACTCTTGGAAGTCGCTACGGCAATACAAGATCGCTCTAGAGGGCAGATCGAGGAGAACCTCGAAAGCTATCATACCTTCTTCCAGCGCGGCTTTATGGCGGTATTGGGCGTAGGGGCCGGGCTGATGCTCTTCGGCGCAGCGACAGGACTCACCCTTACTCGTTCCATCACCCTGCCTCTGGCTCAGCTCACTGAGGCATCGCGCCGACTGGGAGATGGTGACCTGACCGCCGTGCCCGAGATACCCACTTCCAACGAGATCGGCGCTCTGGCTGCCTCCTTCCGCCAGATGGCCAGCAGCTTGGGACAGGCCATCGAGCGCATGCGCGAGACCGCTGGCACGCTGACTGGTTCGGCCGACCGGCTCTCCACGTCTGCCACCAATCTGAGCGGGCTGGCACAGGGGACGCTGGCCCAGATGGAGCAGATCGTCCAGGGAGCGGAGGCGCAGCGCGAACAGATGCGCGTCGCAGCCGAAGTGGCGGCGGGCATCGCCGCTGCGCTCCGTCAGGGCGCGCAGCAGGCCGGGGAGGTCGGGCAGGCAGCGCAGGGCACGCAGGCCAAATTGGAGAGTACCGCTCGCGTCGTGGCAGTGCTGGACCGGGAAGCGGCTGAGGTCCAGACCATCACCGCCGTCATCGAGCAGTTCGCGCGGGAGACCCACATGCTCTCCCTCAACGCCGCCATTGAGGCGCGGCGAGCGGGGGAGGCCGGGCGGGGCTTTGCGGCGGTGTCCGACGAGATGCGCGCCCTGGCCGAGCGCTCTGCCCGCTCCGCCAGCGAGGTGGCCCGCTTTGGCGCTCGCGCGCAGGCAGAGATGGAAAGCGTGGGGCAGGCGGTGGACGATGTACAAGAAGCAGTGGCTCAGACGGCCGACTTCGCCGGGCAGACTGTTAGCGCAGCGCGCCAACAGGAACAGGACACCTCTACACTGGCGGACATCGTCGAGCAGGCGGCGACGGTGAGTGACACTCAGGCGCAGATCGCGGAGCAGGTTTCGACAGCCGTGGCCGAGCAGGCGGACGCCATCGCCGAACTCGCCAGCGCTGCGCAGGAACTGGCCGGGATGGCTGGCCAACTAGAGAGCATGGCGGCCCGCTTTGTCACACCCCAGGAACAAAAGTGGACTTGAGGAAGACGAACGGCAGGTGGACGAGATCCTGATCTTCCGCCTTGGCTCATCAGAATGGGCGCTTCCGGCGCGGAAGGTGCGACAGGTGCTGCCGCCCGCGCTGGTGACCCGCCTGCCCGGCGCTACCCCTCTCGTGCGCGGCCTCGTCGCCTGGCGCGCTCGCGTGCTCCCGGTGCTCGCCCTGGGAGCGCGCCTGGGGTGCAGCGACCCTCCCGCTGACCAGAGTGCTCTGCTCGTGGTCGAGGCGGAGGGGGAACTGGTCGCGCTGGCAGTGGACGAGGTGGTGCGCTTCGCCCAGGCCCGGCCCTCCGCTGCCTGTAGTGAGTCCTTCGGCTCCGCTCAGGACAAGCCAAGCCGAACCGCTGAGCAGGTCGAGGTAGAGGGACGTGCCGTGCGATTGCTTGACCTGGAACAGGTGCTGAATGGAGAGTGAGGAAGAACGGACGGCGCGCCGCCGCGTCACCTTTGTGCACGACGCCCGCCGGAGACTGGCGACGCTGAGCGACAGCCTGCTCGCGCTCGAGCGGGATCCGACCGACCGGGCCGCCCTGGACGAGACGCTCCGGGCGCTTCACACCCTCAAGGGCAACGCCGGGTTGGTGGGGCTGGAAACGCTGGCGGCGACGGTCCACGCGCTGGAGGGGGCGCTGGCGGAGCCGCGCCATCCACCCCCAGCGGCGCTGCTGCTGCGTGGTCTGGATGCGCTGAGCGCGATGGTGGCCACGCTCGCGGAGTCGCTACATCAGCCCACCCCGCCCATCCCCGTCGTCGAGGCCCTGGCAGCGGTCCCCCCTGGCACCCACGCAGCGCCGACCCGTGAGGCTCATCCGGCAGCCAGGCCAGACACCCTCCACTCACCGCAGGTGACCGTGCCCGTGAGCCACCTGGACAACCTGCTGGAACTCGTGGAGGAATTGAGGGACACCCATAGCCGACTGGCGCAGGCCCCATCGGAGACACCGCAGACGCTGGAGCGCCACCTGGCCCGCCAGCGCAGGCTTCTGCACGAACTGCACGACGCCTTGCTTCAAGCCCGCCTGCTCCCCGTCCGCCAGGCCTTCGACGGGTTCGAGCGGCTGGTGCGCGATCTGGCCGCAAGCACGGGGCGGCAGGCGCAGTTGGTGATCGCAGGAGCCGACACGGAGATAGACCGCTCCGCCCTGGAGCCGGTGCGCGACCTGTTGGTGCACCTGCTGCGCAACGCCCTCGCCCACGCTCTGGAGCCGCCGGAGGAACGGCTGGCGGCGGGCAAACCAGCCGCGGGCACGGTGCGGCTCACCGCACAGGCCGAGGGGGACGGCGTGGTGCTCGAGGTCGCAGACGACGGACGCGGCCTGGATCGGCAACAGGTGATGGCGCGGGCTGTGGCGCTGGGGATGTGCACGGCAGAGGAGGCGGCGCAGATGGGGGACGCGCAACTGTGGGCCTTCCTGACCCGGCCTGGCTTCTCTACCCACGACCATGTTGACCAGGTCTCGGGGCGTGGGATGGGTTTGAACGCAGTGCGTCAGGGCGTGGAGGCCCTGCGCGGGCGATTGGAGATCACCTCACAGCCCGGCGTGGGGATGACCGTTCGCCTGCGCCTGCCGACGATGATGGCATTGGAAGAGGTCGTGTTGGTCCAGGTGGGACCGGAGACGTACGCTATCCCGCAGGCGTCTATTGACCGCGCCGGTCCGGCCGGCAAAGATGAGGACATACCGACGCTCGACCTGTGGGAGCGGCTCCAGGTACCGGGCGACGCTCCCCCAGCCGACCGCACACTGATCGTGTGCCAGTGCTCCAGAGGGCAGGTAGGGCTGCTGGCGGACGGAGTCGTGGGGCGGGATGCGGTGGCGATCAGGCCCCTGCCCCAGCGCGCCCGATGCTCCGGCCTGCTCGGCGCTATGGTGACCGGCGCTGGGCGGGTGGTGCTGGTGCTGGACGTCGAACGCCTGACATAAGTTGGTGAGGTCATTCGCCCTAAGACTAACCCGTGGCCCTTCGACAAGCCCAGGACATCGCCCCGCGTCCTTCGCTTGCCCGCACCGGTCGTGGTGAGGGAAGCGGGGCGGCGGGCGTTTCTTTTTCTGCGCAGGTGCTACCATGGGGTTCTGATCGTTGGCGGGGCTAGGGCGGAACCGACTGCCGAGCATGTGGCCCAATCTCCGCACAATCCCCGCACAACCACGACGGAACCTCCACACTCCTGTGCTAAACTGTGGATGACGGTCGAGTGAACAAAATCGCCGCCAAGTGCATGTAATCAGGTAGAAACGGAGACCGTCATCCAGTCAACACAGGAGGTGCACGATGAAAAGCTTAGGCCCAGCAATCCGCTTGATGCTCTGCCTGCCGCCGGTGTGGATCGCCTTGGTGACAGCGGGAATCGTCGTCGCAGTCAACGGCTGGGAGCCATGTGTGGATATTGCGCTCTACGCTGTCCAACGGCTGTTCCAATGAGCAACTGAGCGGAAGCCGAAATCCGTCTCAGTAACTCCAATACAGGCATCCGTCGTGGCGATGCGACTCCATCAAGCGAGGGGGGTAGCGCAAATGTCAGACCTTGCTCCTATGATTCTCGCCATCATCATATTGATCCTCATCGGTGCGGTGGTATCGTTAGTGGTACTGCTTCCACCGATTCGGAGGCTGGGCCGACGCAGCGCGACGGCGAGAGCGACGGAAATCTTCATCTTCGGCCTGCTATCCTTGGTGATCAGCTTTGGACTGTGGACGCGGCTAGGCGCTGAAGTCACGTACATCTTTAGTACGATACCGTGGCCGATTGATGGTCCGCCGGATGACCCCTATAAACCAGCCGTCGTCAAGGAACTCTGGATTCGCACGTTAGTCCCGCCACTATTGCGACGGCCCTGCTACACGAGCCAAGTGACCGTGTGCCAACTGGCCGATCGTGCTACGCTTGCCACCGGAGCAGCCAGTGAGACCGGTTTCTCTGCCAAGACAGCGACACCGACATCAGTGAGTATGGGTTTTCAAGGTTCTCTAGGTCCCAGGGAGCAGTGCGCCCACCTGGGTAGTTTTGTACCGGAAACTAGCCTATATATGAAGGTCAAATCACGAGATCTCTCGGAAAGTGCTCGAAGCCCCGTCCCCGGGGCGACTTTTGTGGCCCTACTGCACCGGAGACGCCCCGAGGACGGGGCTGTGAGCGTTTCCGAAGACTTTCCGAGAAAACTCTCACATGAAGGGAGGTGAGACAGATGCTGTTTTTACCGCGCGAGGAAGGACAGGGCTTGGTTGAGTATGCGTTAATCCTTGTTTTGGTGGCCATTGTTGTAATCGTGGTTCTGTCTCTACTTGGTCCGACCATCGGCAACATCTTTAGCAACATTGTGGACAACTTGAACATGTAGTCAAGCGATCACCGCAGTGACACAAGCGGGCTGTGCTGACGAACAGAGCCTCGCGCACGCGGGGCTCCGCTCATGCAGGTCGTGCGAAGTACTTTCCCATCATCGAGGCGTTCGATGAATCACATAGAATCAGCAATTCGCCTGTTGTTCCACCTGCCGCTGGCGTGGGTCGCACTGGTGGTGGGTATCGTCGTCGCAGTCAACGGCTGGCAGCCGTTTGTGGACATTACCCTCTACGCGGTCCAGCGGCTGGCCCAATGAGCTGAGAGGACAGTCGCCGCTGTCTGGTCACGCACTACCTCACGTGCGCGTCCCCATCCAGCGCAGCCGCATGCCGTTCAGGACCACCGCCAGAGACGCGCCGACGTCGGCCAGGATCGCCATCCACAGCGTGGCCCACCCGGCTGCCGCCAGGGCGAAGATCGCGGCCTTCACCGCCAGGGCGAAGGCAATGTTGGCCGCTACGACCCCCCGCGTCCTGCGGCTGAGCGTGACCGCAAAGCCCAGTTGAGTCAGATCGTCCCCCATCAAGACCACGTCGGCCGTCTCCATCGCCTGGGCCGAGCCCGCGCCGCCCATGGCGATGCCCACGTCGGCCCGGGCCAGCGCCGGGGCGTCGTTCACGCCGTCGCCGACCATCGCCACGACCTGGTGCTCCTCCGCCAGCGCCGCGACAGCGGCCACCTTCTCCTCCGGCAGAAGTCCGGCCCGCACCTCATCCACCCCTACCTGCCGGCCGATCTCCTCCGCCACGGCCGGGCTGTCGCCGGTCAGCATAACCGTGTGGAGCCCTCTGGCCTCCAACTCGGCGAGCGCCTGGCGGCTGCTAGCCCGGGGCGTGTCCGCCACGCCAAAGACCGAACAGACCTCGTCGTCGTGCCGGACCAGGATCACAGTCTTACCCTGGGCGGCCAAGTCATCGGCCATGTGGCAGACTTCCTCCCGGTGTGGGAAATGCTCGTCGAAGTGAGCGTGGCTGGCTACCGTGACCTGCGCACCATTCACAGTGCCCTCTATCCCGCGCCCGCTCAACGCCGTGACGTCCTGGGCAGAGGGCACCTCAACCTGCCGCGCCTGTGCCTCCTCCAGCAGCGCCAGGGCCAGTGGGTGGGAGGACTGCACTTCCAGTGCGGCAGCGTGCAGCAACCCACAGTCCTCGACGCACTCTCCACAGGCGCAGACGTTGATCACATCTGTCGTCACCGGACGTCCCTCGGTCAGCGTGCCGGTCTTGTCGAAGGCGAAGGCCCGCACCCGGCTCAGCACTTCCAGGTAGCGCCCGCCCTTGATCAGCACCCCGCGCGAGGCCCCGTTGGTCATCGCACTCACCAGGCTGACCGGCGTGCTGATCACCAGGGCGCAGGGGCAGGCGATCACCAGCATCTGCAGCGCCCGCATCAGCCAGCCGTGCTCGCCCCAGAACGATTGGCCGAAAAACAGCGGCGGGACAGCAGCGACCAGCACGGCCACGACAGTCACCGCTGGGGTATAGGCGCGGGCGAAGCGATCAATGAAGCGCTGCACCGGAGCCTGGCGCGACTGCGCCTCTCGCACCAACGCCACCATGCGGCTCAGGGTGTTATCTTCTGCCAGGCGGGTCACCTCCACCTCTAGTGCGCCGGTGGTGTTGACGGTGCCGGCAAAGACCTCGTCGCCTGGCCTCTTCTGCACTGGAATGCTCTCGCCGGTGATCGGAGCCTGGTCCACGGCACTCTCCCCCGCCCGTACCACACCGTCCACGCTGACCTTGTCTCCTGGTCGCACCAGCACCCGCTCGCCGACGGCCAGTTGCTCCACCGGCAGCTCTTGAACCTCGCCACCGGGCCTGCCCTGAGCCTGCCGAATGGGCAGGAGCCTCAGCGCCACCGCCGGTGCCAGCTCGAGCAATCCCTCCAGCTCCCCTCGCGCCTGCTCCGCGGCAAACCCCTCCAGCGCCTCTCCCAGCGAGAAGAGCACCACCACAATAGCCGCCTCGGCCCACTCGCCGATGCACGCCGCGCCGGTGACGGCGATCACCATCAGCGCGTTGATCCCCAGGCTCCGCGAGACCCACACCTCCTGCCAGGCGTACTGGGCAACCCCCACGCCGCCGACCAGGATGGCCGCACCATAGAGCACCATCTGGCTCCAGGGTGGCCCGCCGAGCGCCGCCAGTATCAATCCCAAAAGCGTCAGCAGTGCAGCTACGGCGGTGAGCGTCGTATCTCGTTTTGAGAGAACGAAGCGGAAAAAGCCCAGGGTCGGCTTATTCACCCGGCGGCGGGTGCACAAGGTGTAACCGGTCGCTCTCACCACCCGGGCGATCTCCTCGTCGGACAGGTCGGGGCTGGCTAGCGAAACCGTCAGCGTGCTGGCGGCCAGATCCACGCGGGAACCCTCTACACCTGGCACCTGGGCCACGGCGGTCTGCACCCGTTCGGCGCAGCCTGTACAGGTCAATCCTTCTACGGTGAATGTTTTGATCGGCATATCACTCGTGCTCAATGTGTGCCAGCCCGCGATCGAAGAGATCGTGGATGTGTTCATCGTCCAGGGCGTAGTAGACGTGACGCCCCTCCTTGCGAAAGCGGACCAGCCGCATATACCGCAGCGTGCGCAACTGGTGTGAGATGGCAGATTGGCTCATTTGCAAACACGCTGCCAGTTCGTGCACACATAGCTCGTTGTGGGATAGGGCGGAGACGATGCGCACCCGGGTGGGGTCACTGAGCGCTTTGAAGGTCTGAGCCAAGCGGGCGGCGGCCGCACCGTCAACGAGTTGCTCCTGGATTTCCCGGAGCCGGGCCTCATCTACGGGGGCGCTTTCGCACGTGTCACCGGTTTTCGCTTCGCTTTCCACAGTCTCCTCCTGGCCAGGCAGATAATATATGAGTAATTGCTCATATATTACCACGAAACTCGATCCCTGTCAAATCCTGACTGCGTTAGGATTTTGGTCCGCGACCGGCCCCGTCACTCGCCGATGATCTTGACCAGGACGCGCTTCCTGCGCCGCCCGTCGAACTCGCCGTAGAAGATCTGCTCCCACGGCCCAAAGTCCAGCCGGCCATCGGTGACCGCGACGACGACCTCACGGCCCATCACCTGTCGTTTCAGGTGGGCGTCGCCGTTGTCCTCGCCGGTGCGGTTGTGACGGTAGCGGCTGATCGGCTCGTGCGGTGCCAGTTCCTCCAGCCAGTCGTCGTAGTCTTGATGCAACCCTCGCTCGTCGTCGTTGATGAAGACCGAGGCGGTGATGTGCATCGCGTTGACCAGGGCCAGCCCCTCCCGGATGCCGCTTTCCCGCAAGGCTTCATCAACCCTGGGAGTGACGTTGATAAAGGCTCGACGTGTGGGAACGTTGAGCCACAGTTCTTTTCGATAGCTCTTCATCTTGCTCTTTACTCCTCCGGCGGGGGGAAAACGCGCAACACCGTGAAATCTACCCGGTACAGACCCTCCGTGTTGGGCATGGCAGCCAGTACGCGCTGCCCGATCTCGCCAAAGGGTCTCCACGTGAAGAAAAACACCCTCCTCTTGGAGGGCGTTCTTAACCCCTGAGGGGCACAGGCTGGGGGCGGAGGATTCGAACCCCCACATACGGATTCAGAGTCCGCTGTCCTACCATTAGACGAGCCCCCAAATTGGCAGCCACAATTCTACCATGATTTTCTTTCCTGACAAGACTTTTGCCAGACTCTTCGGGCTTCTCAAGCCCGAAGAGTCTTCACGCCTGGCTCTCAGTGGGCGGGGGGCGGGGCGGCGGCGGCCAGGTTGCGGGCGACGATTTCATGGCGGTAAGGATCCGCCTCCTCAGTGTAGAAGCGCAGCGCCTCCTCGTAGCAGCGGATGGCCCGCGCCAGGTTCTCCGCCCGGTCGCCGGTGGGCAGGTCCGCGTAGGCCAGCCCCAGGTTGTTCTGCGTGGTGGCGTACTCGAGCGGGGCGGCCTCGGGCGTGCGGAAGCGCAGCGCCTCCTCGTAGCAGCGGATGGCCCGCGCCAGGTTCTCCGCCCGGTCGCCCGTGGGCAAGTCTGAACAGGCGTTGCCCAGCCAGACCTGGAGCGCGGCCAGTTCTTCGTCTTGGCCTTCCACTTCCTGCTGAGCGATGGCCTCCTGGTAGGCCCGGATGGCCTGGCGCTGGAACTCTTCTGCCCGCGCGTAGTCATCCAGCTCGCGGTGGATGTTGGCCAGATCCCGGCAGAGAAAGGCGATGCGGGGCCAGTGGGGCTCTTCGGCCGCAAGCTCCCGTTCTAGCCGCCGCTCATAGAGGGCCGCACGCCGGCGCAGCTCGTCTGGCGGGAGGAGCGTGCGATGAAAGCGATCCAACAATCGCACCGTCACCTCGGCGTGCATCGGCGGCGGAGCGGTTGGCGCACGCTTAGATGTCTCGAAGAAGAAGAGCCCCCGCGGGCGGCGAAGACGTCGGCGGCATGTTGCATCACCTGACCCAGCCCGTTCTGGCTGAGCCAGAAGACGAGCGGCACGTTCAGCCGACTGAGCCGTTCTCGCTGGTACCGGTGGACGGCCCTCACCCCCCGCCTTCCTCTCCCAGGACTGGGAGAGGGAGAGAAGATTGCCCGCCAGGTCGGGCTGGTCAGGCGAGAGTTCGACCTCAATCAGGTCGCGGTTGTCCTGGGCTGCCAGATGTTCGCGCACGTGGTGCATCAGCCGCTCGCGGAGCGGCCCCTCCTCGCAGACGGCGAAGAGGAACGCGCCGCTCTCCAGCATATCCAGCGCGTCGCACAGGAGCGCCAGTTCCAGCGCCAGGTCCTCCGCCGGGGTCGGCTCAGTCCGCGTCCTCAAGCTCACTCGCCCGTTCCTCCAGCAGGGGCTGGACGATGGTCGGGCCTGAGCAGATCGTAGGCCTCGGTCAGGTTTTCGGCCTTGCGCGGTATCTCCATGATGGCTCGCCTCCTCACGGGGGATTATAGCACAAGTCTATGCGGGGCGGTAGGCGCGATTTGGAAGTCGCGGCTACAGCTATCTCCTCCGCGCCAGCGCCAGCGCCCGCTCGACCGCCTCCTCTGGGGTGCTGGCGCGGAGGATGAGCGCGGGCGGGTGGCCCTCGCGTCGCACCTCCCACGTCCCCAGCCCCACCACCGGCCTGCCAAAGTTGAGCGCGAACGCGATCTCGCTCAGCGTGCCGTAGCTGCCGCCGACGGCGATCACCGCCTGGGCGGTGCGGGCGACGATGACGTTGCGCGCACAGCGCAGCCCCGTGACGATGGGGACGTCTACGTAGGGGTTGGCCTCGCTCGTCTCTGTACCGGGGAGGATGCCGACAGTGAGGCCGCCGGCCGATTTGGCCCCCCGGCAGGCGGCCTCCATCACCCCACCCCGCCCGCCGCAGACCAGTACCGCGCCCGCCTGGGCCAGCGCCCGGCCCACACCTTCGGCCACTCTCTCCTCATCCATCGTCGGCGCTGAGCCGCCGATGACGCCGATGATAAGTGGACGTTGCTCCTGCTTCACACAACCCCCTGAGGTAAATTCTGTTACTGACCCAGCCCTACCTCGTACAGCTCGGCAGCGGCGTTCTTGGTCGCCTCCTCCGGCGACCACTCTTCGAGGATGACCTGCTCCAGCATGCGTCGCCCAATCTCCACAATAGCACCTCGGTCGGGGTGCAGAATGCCCGCACTGGCGAGTTTGGCCTGCTCGGCGAAGACGGCCAGAAGCGGGTCGTCAATGGTGATCCGAGTGCTGACGGGGAGCCTGCTTGCGTCTTGAATCACCATACCCTGGATTTCCTCGCCGGTCAGGAACAGCGCGAAGGCCACGGCAGCCTCCCGCTCGGCGTCGGACGCGGTGACCGATACCATACAGGCATCGGTGGCGAGTATGGGGGCAGGCCAGCGGCCGGTCTCCGCTACCTGCGGCAGGAGCGTCACGCCCAGTGCGTCTCCCAGGCTCTCCCGGTAAGCGGGCAGCATCCACACACCATCAATGATCATCGCCGCCTCGTAGTCCTGAAACAGCGGCTGCACTTCACCGGTGGGGCCGTAGCGCACGTTCCCGCTCCAAACCAGGTCCCGCACGAACTTGAGATAGGCGTAGGTACCCTCGCCCTCCACCACGACGTTGCCTTCCTCGTCCACCAGCCGCCCGCCGTACCCCTCCAGGAAGCCATAGGTGTAGTTGATGTGTTCGGGTAGAGCCAGCGTCGTGTAGCCTTCCTGGAGCATTACCCGCAGGTCGTCGGTAGTGGACGGCGGCTCCACTCCCTGTTCATCGAACAACTCACGGTTATAGTAGAGCGCGACGATACTGGCCCGGAAGGGGACGCCCCACAGTTGCCCCTCGTAGCGCAGGGTGTCGAGCGCTGTTGGATAGACGTCGGCCAGGAGGCCCTGCTCCTCGATATCGTCCAGGGACTGGATGAGTCCCTGTGCGGCCCATGCGAAAGCGGCGTCGTTCCCGACCAAGACCACGTCGGGGGCAGTACCCGCGGCCGCGCTGGCGGGATATTTATCCATCAGTTCACCCCAGCTCATACCGGCCAGCCTGACTTCGACCTGCGGGTGCTGCGCGTGGAACAACTCCACCGCAGCCAGGAGCATCTTCTCCACCGGCTCTCCGGCCCAGGGGTGCCAGATTTCCAGTTCAGCCTCCTCAGGGGAGATAGGCGGGGGAGGCGTGACCGGTGTGGCGATGTCACCTGGAACGTAGTCCCACGTCCCATCATCGCGGAAGATGAATATGTCGTTGAGGCGACTCTGCAAGACGTGGCCGTGCTCTAACTCTTGCCACACCGCGTCGTAGCCCATCTCCCGCTCAAGAGCCCATCCGAGCGCATCCCGCACACCGGGGGTATTGCACCAGTGCCAGTTGAAGCCGCGCACCGGCTTGATCAACCCCTCTGGTGCCTCCCCCACATCAGGGCAGGCATCTTCGGGGTCGCCCTCGACATACCGGTCAGGCTCTATCTGAAAGGTGCCAATGTCATAGACGATATGGATCTGGAGCGTGTCCTCCTGCCAGAACATACGGCCGTTCTGGAATTGTTCCTCGGCCGCCCAGGTTTCCAATGGCTCACCGATGGGGCAGCCTAAGGCAAGCAGCAGGTCGGGATAAGCGTCGAGCCGCTCCTCGAATTCCGGCGCGATAGCAATGGAACAGGGCACGGCCGGCCTGATGGTGTCGCTCGGTTCTACGGGCGTGATAGGGATTGGCAAAGAAGGCTTGCCTTCAAACGGTGTAATCACTTCTTTTTCCTGCGGCACACTGAAGGCCGGCGTGACACCGTCTGGCTCATAGACGGCGATAGACTCCGGGGCAGTGCGAGCCTGGACGGTGAACGAGCCAGCCGCGTCCACGGCGACGGTGAACTCCGCGCCCACCGCGGGGGCGGGCAGTTGCCGGCCATCGGGCATGACAATGACGTAGGGCTCGCTGCGATGCGCGACGGAGCCGTTCAACGCGCCCACGACGAGCGTGATGATATTCTCGCCCCACTCAGGGGGTTGCTCACAACTCGAGGGCTGCTCGCAACTCATCGGCTCACTGCATCCGGCGAGCGCCAGGAGGATGACGATCAGGACCAGCGCAATCAGCAAAAGGGATCGGTTTCGCCTGTTCATCGTCCTACCCTCCTCCCAGTTCGGGGTTCTGCAGGTAACGGTCGCGGTCGAGGGGAGTGGCTGGAGCGGGGGCCGAGGGGGCTGCCCCGGACCGGACGACAGCCTGTTCGCCGGCCTCGATCGTCTGCCAGGTGCCGGCGGCAAAGACCTCGACGGTACCGCTGTGAGCTTGGACGATGGTCACGTCTTCGGTGCCTACGGCGACGGTGAATTTGGTGCCGGGTACCGGGGCTGGGATGATCGCACCGGAGGGGGTGGTGATGAAGTAGGGCTCACTGGCGTGGCGGCTCTCGCCCGTGACGAGGCCGATGATGAGTTCAATGATGTTGGCATCGCTCAGGTCGGGGGGCGGTTTCTCGCAGCCACATGACACCAGCAGCACGGTGGTGACTGCCATGAGAGCGATCCAGCGGAAGATCAGTTTGCGCATGGCTCTCTCCTTTCGTCTAACACGGGGGGCTTCAACTACGGCACCCCTCCCAACTGGCGGATGGTCGGCAACACGATCTCGACGAAGGTCTGCACGATGGAACTGAACTCCCCCGTGATCACCGACTGGACGATGCCCGCCAGGGCCGGCACCAGGCCGGAGAGGTAACTGGTGAGGAAGGGTAAGCCATAGATGGCGCGTAACAGATCGGCCGCACTGCCTCCGGCCTCCCTGATCCGTGGGAGGTCGAAGGCCCAGATGCCGACGACGCTCAGGTAGACGATCACCTGCCCGGCCTCGAAGAGCAACCCCAGGATGTCGTTCACCGCATGGGCCTGCATCACGACGTCTTGCGCCAGCGTGCAGGCCGAGATCGTCAGGGCGAGATAGAGGCCCTTCTGCCAGCCGTGGCGCCCACGGATGTAGGGGAAGAAGTAGCCCAGGACGAAGGCATAGAGCAGCCAGCGCGCGGCAAAGGGGATGAAGTAAACCGCCAACGCCTCCAGCAGGACAAAGGGGGTAGCGGCCCGCTCGAGCGCCTGGTTCAGGATGGCCGGCCCGTAGAGGATCAGCAAGACGGCGACGAGCACAGCCCCACGCGCGCAGGCCGCCTTCGCGTTCTCCCACGGCTGGTCGGCGCAGCCCCACCCGAACAGGACGTCGCGCAGCGGTACCTCTCGCCGGGGGTCTTGCGACAGGTGCAGGCTGGGCGGGGCCTGTGGCTGGTCGGCTGCCCCCTCGTCCTTTGGAGATAGGGTCTTGCGCAACACGGCGTGCCCGAGGCGTGCGCGCAACCGCTCCGAAGCCAGCACCACGCGCTCGGCGTAAGACAGGCTCGTCTCCTCCGGCCGGCGCACTAGACGGCGGAAGAGCACCCAGCCCAGGATGGGCGCGATGGGGATCAGCGCGACCAAGTCGGCCAGGGGCCGGCGCAGCACGCCCAGCACAAAGTAGGCCAACAGCAGTTGGCCGACGGCCAGGAGCCCCTCGTCGAGCGCCCAGAGGTGCCGCCTCCTCCTGGCCGCTGCTTCTCCCAGCTCCTCTTCGAGCTTATGCAGGTTGATCTTCTGCGTGGCGTCATCCCACACGCTGGCCTCCTCGGCCTTCCTGACGTCCTCCCGCTCTACCCGCGCCTGTCCCTGCCGGCGCAGGAGGCCAAGCACAGCCAGCAGCGGTGCCAGCGGTGCCAGCACCTGCAGCGTCAACATCGTCAGGCTCAGGCCGGTGGCGGGCCACCATCCGCCCAGAGGGCTGTAGAAGGCAGGGCCTTGAACAACCGGGTAGGCCAACACAACGAGCAGCAGCAGGAGGCCGCACAGGCGCGCCCGTCCCGACCAGGAACCCAGCGCATCGTCCAGGAACACGCCCGGGCGAGCCAACTCACGGCCCAGCCAGCAGGCGAAGAGGAGCAGCGGGGCTCCCGCCAGCGCGACGGCCAGGGCCGACCAACGGCCTGGGAGGCCCAGCGCAGCAGCGGCGAGCAATGGGAAAAGGACGAGCCACAGCCAGCGCAGGCGTACCCCGGGGTAGCGATGGAGCACCAGCACCACCGCGCTGCCGAGGGCGGCAGCCCAGACAGCACCTGAACCATCAAGCCCGGCACTGCCGCCGGTCAGCAGCGCAGCAATGACCGGTAGCACCGCCCCGCCGACGAAGGCGGCGAGCACGGTGACGATGAAGCCGACGCCACTCTCCAGCGATGGAAGGAGATCGGCCTCGCCCTCCAGCCCGGCCGGGTTACTCTTGATGCGCCGCCAGAGCCAGACGAAGGGGAAAACCAGCAACGCCGGCAAGACGACCGCTAGAAGCAGGGTGGCGACGAGCCACCCCACGCTGCGCCATAGAGGGCCCAGCACGCGCTGCAATTCGTGCCGCACGCTGACTACAGGCTCGCTGATGGGGTCGAATTCGCCACTGGCGTCATAGTCCAGCGAGATCGGGCCGTCACTATTGAGCCAACTGCGCGTGCGGCCCTCAGCGGTGGTGGGGAGGGGCGAGTAGCCACGCACGGCGACGCCCTCCCCGGCCGTGACGGTCACGGTCGTGGGCAAATGGGCCCACGACCCCTGTGGGGGAGAGACGTTGAGCAAAACGATGAGTTGCTCGCGCTCCAGTTGCGCCTCGTCGGTCGTGGCCTGTATCTCCACACGAGAGATGCCATCTCCGATGGCAACGCGGGGCCTGGAGATATCGGTGAAGAGTGCGCCTGTGAACCTGTCGGCTGTGCCGTAGAAGACGCGCTTGATGAACAGCGCCGGCTCAATGGAGCCTGCCAGGAGGTCACGCAGGTCGGCGTCGGTGGAGCCGGGTGAGAACGTGGCGCGATAGGTGGCGAAGACCCGCTCCAGCGCCAGGGAGATCTCCAGCGTGCGGGTGATCCCGGCGAGGTCATAGGGGCCGCTGCGGGGGAGGAACCAGGCGTAGTCACCGCCGTAGTTGCCCCACCTGTCCCAGGCAGCGAGCAAGTTAGTGCCCGGATGCAGGGGTTCGGCGGTGCCAGTGAAGACTCCCTCGGCGTCGAGAGTGACCAGGAGCGGCTGCGGCCAGAGCGGGACTGCGCGGTTATCCAGCACCTGGCAATCGCTCAGGGGGAGCGTTACGCCGGGCGGGCCGCGCAGGGTGAACGAGATAGCAGGCCGGTAAGCCAGAGCAAATGTGTGCTGCTGCTCCAGCGAGTAGAACGAGCCGTCGCCCTGGAGTGCAAGATGCACGGGGGTTGCCCCGGGCGGGCGACGCAGGGCGGATAGGCCGAAGTAGGTGGCCTGGGCCAGGAGGACGCTGGCAGCCAGCGGTAACAGTGCCAGCAATATGCGGCGTCCGGTCAGCGGAGTCCTCGTCACGGTCGGTCTACGGGGCATGGGTGTGCCTCTCCTTGGCTGGCAGTAGTATACGCCAGATGCGGGAAAAGGGCAATTGGTGGCCGCCCTGTTTCAATCTATACCGCGCGAGCGGCTCAGTGGGGCCTGCCTGGTCTCGATACGCGCCTACGGCGCTACTCGACCGACGCAGGCTGTGAGCAGTTACTGTGCAAGGGGCATTCCTCCCTGGAGGAGGGAGGTACGGCCGTATCCTCTCAAAATGTAGGGGCGAACCCTTGCGGTCGCCCTGACGGGCAGGTGCAAGACCTGCCCCTACTCCAGATTATTGAGAAGATACGTACGGTCACCCCCCGCGCAGCGGGAACCTCGCCAGCATGGTGTACTCCGCTCCCGTGGGCTTGAGCAGGCTGCGGATGAGGGCGAAGTGATCGGCGGGAACCTCGGCCAGGAGACCCACTTCGGCGCCGGTGACGGCCTCGCCCACCCGTGCCACGTCGCTGCGGGAGACCTTGCGGCGCACCCGCCCCAGCGTCAGGTGCGGCGTGAAAGCACGCCCCTCCGGCTCGTGGCCGAAGGGAACCATCACCCCCTCGATACCATCCTGCAGCGCCGCCAGCCGCCCGGTCGGCTCCTGCACCCCCACCCACACAACGCGCGGGCGGCGAGGGTTAGGGAAGCAGCCCAGTTCCCCAACGGTGAAGGTGCAGGGGGGGGCATGCCGTGCTACGGCCCCCAGCGCTTGTTTGATTTCTGGCAGTTTCTCTGTGGAAGTGTCGCCCAGGAACTTGAGTGTCAGGTGGATGCCTTCGGGGCGCACCCAGCGCACGCTGCCTGGTGGGATTTGTCTCTTCAGCTTTTGCTGGAGGGTGGTCAGCTCCTCTAGCAATGAATCGGGGAGAGGGATGGCGATGAAAGCACGAATCGTCTCCATTGTGCTAAAAGTCCCAATCTGGTTTGGGGTCGGGGAGCCGGAGTTTTCAGTCGAATCCCTTCAGGAATTCCGGCTTCCTCTTGTTGCTTCTCCTGTTTCCATCATCTTCCTCGGTCCGACAGGGCTCTAAAGCCTAGATTTCGCACTCCGCTAGCAGCTAAATCAGGCCAGTCGTCCTGAGTGC
>JBHIET010000017.1:0-52020 GCA_046760785.1 Anaerolineae bacterium
GGAGCACCTTCGAGACTTCCGAAGTCTGGCAGTTTGAATTGCGAAAGGCTCTCTATTCTCTGTATTGGTCAGATGGAGACTGTGTATCATCTTTCCCCTCCGCCTGAGTGTCGAGCCAGCCACCGCGTAGTAGCGCATTGCGCACGAGCAAGTGGCTCCCATCAGGGAGGCCGCTTTTGTTTGTTCACGCAGCCGAAACATGCGTGCTTGCCCCTCCGCCGCTCCTGTGGTACACTACGCTTGCCTGAGCAGGGTCGAAGGGATCGCGTAAACCAGAGGGAGGAATACCACACACGATGAGCAAGAAGAAAGGCCGTGTCTTTTCCGGCGCCCGGCCCACCGGCCGCCAGCACCTGGGCAACTACCTGGGCGCTATCCGCAACTACGTCGCGCTGCAGGACGACTTTGACTGCGTCTACTGCGTCGTGGACCTGCACGCCCTGACCACGCTCAAGGACACCGATAAGCTGCGCGACTGGACTTACGAGATGACCCTGGACTGGCTGGCTGCCGGGATGGATCCTGAACGAGGGACCATCATCTTTGTCCAGTCCCACGTACCCCAGGTGGTCGAGCTGCACCTTTTGCTCTCTATGGCGACCCCCCTGGGCTGGCTGACCCGCCTGCCCACGTTCAAGGAGAAGGTGCGCCAGCAGCCGGATAACGTCAACTACGGGCTGGTTGGCTACCCGGTGCTGATGGCTGCCGACATCACGCTTTACAAAGCCGATACGGTTCCCGTCGGCGTGGATCAGGCCCCCCACCTGGAATTTACCCGCGAGATCGTACGCCGCTTCAACCGTCACTTTGGTGACCTGCTGATCGAGCCCCAGATCAAGCATACCGAGTTCCCCAAAGTGTTGGGGATTGATGGTCAGCAGAAAATGAGTAAGTCGCTGGATAACCACATCGATATTGCCGCCTCGCCGCAGGAGATCCAGCAGCGGGTAATGCAGATGATGACTGACCCGGCCCGCAAGTACCGCTCCGACCTCGGCCACCCAGAGGTGTGCAACGTATTCACTCTGCATGGCTTCTTCTCCCTCGATCAGGTGGCGCAGATCGAGGCCGATTGCCGCTCGGCGAAGATCGGCTGTGTGGAGTGCAAGCAGCTCTTCGCCAAGAACCTGGCCGACCACTTCGTTCCCTTCCGCGAGCGGCGAGCGGCGCTGGCCGCAGACCCCAATCTCGTGTGGGACATCCTGGCCGATGGCGCTCGCCGGGCCTCGGTCATCGCTGCCGAGACCATCGCCGAGGTCAAAGCAGCGGTGGGACTCCCTTAGGCGCATGGCCGACAACGACACTACCCTCGCCGACCTGCGCCAGCGCGTGGCCGAGTTCGTGGCCACACGCAACTGGGAGCAGTTCCATACCCCCAAGAACCTGAGCTCCGCTATCGCCATCGAGGTTGCTGAACTGATGGAGCACTTCCAATGGCTCACCAGCGAGCAGGCAACAACAGCCGTGCAGGACGAAACAAAGCGGGCCGCCGTGGCCGACGTGTTCATCTACGCACTCAGCCTGGCGAACACGCTGGACGTGGACGTGAGCACGGCAGTGTTAGGTAAATTGGAGTGCAACGAGCAACGTTTTCCTGCTGAAGCGTGGCGGGGGCGGGCACGAGGAGTTGGAGAATGAGCATTCACCCCAACCCAGTGATGGCGCGCCTGACGCAGCCGAAGAAATGACCATCGGTTCGCGTCACGCTGTGGCTGGCCTTTGGACTGGGCGTGCTCAGCCTAGCGGTCACCACGCAGGCGACGCTGCGTATGGAGAGCGATGAATGGTTGTACTGCTGATGGGCAATTTGGACCTGATGGCGGTGGTTGCTCCATTCGTCCTATTGGCTCCCTACACACTGGGAGCAGGTATGATGCGATTGGCCCAGCGCTGGGCACGGGAACCCAGAAGCTGCATAGCGCTGAGCAAATGGAGAGCCAGAGATGCGAACAGTCGTACAGCGTGTTAGCCAAGCCTCCGTGAGCGTTGAAGGCGAGGTGGTCGGCGCGATCGGGCGCGGCGTGGTCGTGCTGGTGGGCGTTACCCACGGCGACACGGAGGAGCAGGCCGAATGGCTGGCGCGAAAGGTGGCCGGCCTGCGCATCTTCGAAGATAGCGAAGGCAAGATGAACGCCGGCCTGCTCGACGTGGACGGCGCGGCACTCGTCATCTCCCAGTTCACGCTCCACGCCGACGCGCGCAAGGGGCGCCGGCCCTCCTTCACCGACGCCGCCCCGCCCGAGGTGGCCGAGCCGCTGGTCGAGCACTTCGCCCAGGCGCTGCGAGATAGCGGCGTACCCGTCGAGACCGGCATCTTCGGAGCGCACATGCTGGTAAAAATCCACAACGATGGCCCTGTGACCATTCTGCTGGAGCGGTAGAGTTTATGAAGGGGGATACAGATTCGTGCCAAGCCGACCTCGCTCCCTACGCGGGCCGCTGGGTAGCGCTGGTGCGCGGGCGCGTGGCCGGGACCGGGTGGACGGCTGACGAGGCCCGCCAGGCTGCCAAACGCAGCCGGCCCAAGGAAGAGCCACAGGTCATCTTTGTGCCGGCCGTGGAGGTATCGCATGGTAAGCATCCCCTTGCCTGACTGGCCCTGGCAGGTCGTCCGCCGGCTGGCCGAGGAGCGCGGCGTGCGGGTGTGGCCAGTTGGGGGAGCAGTGCGCGACGCGCTGCTGGGACGGCCTGTACACGACTGGGACTTCGCCGTGGACCGAGACGCGTTGGGGCTGGCCCGGGCTGTGGCCAATGCGTCGGGTGGGGCCTACTTCCCACTGGACGCGGATCGGGATACAGGCCGGGTCATACTGGCAACTGCGTGGCCCACACGGGTGGAACTGGATTTCGCGGCTCTGCGTGGCGCCACCCTGGAGGCCGACCTGGTCGCGCGCGACTTCACCGTCAACGCGCTGGCGCTGGATCAGACGGGCGCGCTGGTGGATCCGACGGGCGGCCGGGCCGATCTGGAGGCCGGGCGCGTCCGTGCGACGAGTGAGCGAGCCTTCCGGGACGACCCGCTGCGGCTGCTGCGCGCGGTGCGGATGGAGGCCGTGCTAGGCTTCGAGATTGAGCCGCAGACGGCGACCTGGGTCCGCCGCGACGCAGCGCTGATGGCCCTCCCAGCGGCCGAACGAGTGCAGGATGAGTTCGTAGGCATACTCGCAGTTCCAGGTGCGGCCGCTCACCTGCAGCGGCTCGACGAATTTGGCCTGCTGCCTCATGTGATGCCAGAACTGGAACGCCTCAAGGGCGTCACCCAGTCACCGCCACACCGCTTCGACGTGTGGCGCCACACGCTGCTGACGATGGACACGTTGGAGGGAGTCGTTGCTGCTATCCTGGGATGGGAGATCGAGTCACGTGTTGTGGCCGGTGTCCCTGTCGGTGCCCGGGGCGACCTGGCGCGGACGCTGAGCCAGTTTGCAGGCAGTGTGGCCGCACATTTGGCCGTTGAGGTCAGTGGTGGGCGGGACCGGGCTAGCGTGCTCAAACTGGGAGCACTCCTGCACGACGTCGGCAAGCCCACGACCTGGTCACAGGATGAGAATGGTCGCATCCACTTCTATGACCACGAACTGGTGGGAGCACGGATAGCAGCCAAGCGGCTGAAAGCACTGCGTTTCAGTCGCGACGAGATAGGGCGAGTGTGTGTGATGATCAGGCAGCACCTGCGCCCGGCCCACCTGGCTCGCACCGATAACATCACTCGCCGCGCGATCTATCGCTACTTCCGCGCCACGGGCGGCGTCGGCGTCGAGGTGGTGCTGCTCAGCCTGGCCGACCACCTGGCGACCTGGGGACCTAATCTTCAGGAGTGCCGCTGGTCGCAACGGCTGGAGGTGGCGGAGACGCTGCTGACCCACTACTTCGAGCGGCACGAGGAGACGGTGGCTCCACCGCCGTTGATCACAGGCAATGACCTGATGGCAGAGCTGGGCCTGGATGGCGGGCCGGAGATTGGGCGGCTGTTGGAGATGCTGCGAGAGGCCCAGGCGGCCGGGGAGGTGAAAACGCGGGAGCAGGCACTGGCGCTGGCCAGGCAACTCTCGAAATCTACGACGGGATGACCAAAGGGGCCTCAAGATCATTCCGCTGATAGGCTTTCGCCGAGAGAGGCAAGTTATGCTTTGATGGTCAAGAGGAGATGAGCCGGTGCCTCGATCTGTGGCAGAATTGAGCTGTAATCTGCAATCACATCTTTTGCGAGGTTGGCTTGCATGAAACCAGCCTGTTTCATGAGTCATCTCACTAAGGGTCTGTTAAGAAATACTTCCCGTTCTAAGTTGCTAGCCCGTTAAGACGGGAGTTATGAAACACGCTGCATGAGGCAACGCGGTTATCATATTCCCTTTCCCTCGTCTGCCTGCTTGCGTTCGGTGGCCAGCAGCTTTTTCAAAAGTGCTTCCTCCTCCTCCCGCGTGCTCACCTTGCTGTCCAGCCGGGCGTCGCGCAGCGCTTCCAGCAATCGTCTGAAGAGCGGGCTGGGCTTCAATCCCATCCCCTTCAGATCGTCGCCGGTAAGCTCCGCCTCCACCAAACGGTACTCCGTCTGGTAGCGCAGCAGCCGCTCCCGCAGCCGCTTGCGGTCGGTAGCGACCCAGGCCACGGCCAGGACCCGGGCCGGGTATGGTTTCAGCAAGCGGTAGATGGAACTGGAGCGACGGGCTCTCCCCAGCCGAGGCAAAGTACCCCTCAGGCCAGGCAACAGGCGCAGGTCTTCTGCATCGTCACGCCTCGCTTTTAGACGAGCGATCAATCCTTCCAACTCCTCGCTGTCGAGCCGATACGTCAGTAAAGCCAGATAGAGGAAGGCGATGTCTTGAGGTTTCAGGTTCCAGGTTCCAGGTTTCAGGTCTTCGCGGATGGTACGATACCTGGCCAGTAGCCATTTGTCGCAATGGAGGCCAGGCTGGATGTGGGCCAGGCCCCCCAGTTCGTCCAGGCGGCCCAGCGCCCATTCCGGTTCGGCCTCGTCAAAGATTTGCTCCAGTTCGTGGCGTATACGGTCGCCGCTGACCCGCTTTAGCAATGACAGGGCATCGGCGATCAGTTCCTCGCTGCGCGGGTCTAGATGAAACCCCAGGCGGCTCTCCAATCGCGCTGCCCGCAGTATACGGGTGGGATCGTCCACAAAGCTAAGGCTGTGCAGTACACGGATGATGCCATTGCGCAGATCGGCCTCGCCGCCGTAGAAGTCCAGCAGTTCCCCCCAGTGATCCGGGTCGAGGCGGATGGCGAGTGTGTTGATGGTGAAGTCACGGCGGTGCAGGTCCTGCTTGATTGAGCTGCGCGCCACCTGCGGCAGGGCCGTGGGGTAGACATAGAACTCGGTGCGCGCGGTCGCGAAGTCCACGCTGGTCATCAGCGTGTCGTTGGGGACGTTGCCGGTGACCTGCCGCCAAACGTGTCGCGAAAGGAGCCACTTGGCGGTGCCGAAGCGCTTGTGGGGGATCACCCGACCGCCCAGGTCGGCGGCCAGGCGTCGAGCCAGCGCGATGGCGTCCCCCTCGATGACCAGATCCACGTCTGCGATGGAGCTGCCCAGCAGCAGGTCACGCACCAGCCCGCCGACGAAGTAGGGAACGAACCCCATCTCGCGGGCTTTATACGAGATACGGCGCACTAGGGCGAGCGCCGTCTCAGAGAGGGCCTGCTCCAGCAGAGCGGCAACTTCGTGGCGCTGGGATGACTGCGGCGGCGTGCCCCACAGCGTGATCAGGTCAGTGCGGGTAACCACTCCGACGAGGCGACCACCTTCGACGACGGGAATCTGGCCCCAGCCGCTTTCGATCATCATCTGCTGAAGGCGTGCTACCGAATCGTGACTGTTGACGGTGAAGCTGCCAGCCTCCATCACCTGTGTGACAGGCGCGTCGGCCATTTTGAACTGCAGCGCCCGGTCCACGGCCCGGCGGGTCAGCAGCCCGATCACGCTTCCCTCCGCGACGACCGGGTAGCCCTCGTGGCCGGTGCGCCGCATGCGCTCATCGGCGTCGGCGACCGTGTCTTCGGGAGAGAGCACGCGCACGCCCCGAGACATCACCTCGGCAACGGTGACGCTCGGCCGTACGACTCCTGGCAGCAGACGCAGCAACTCCTCGCGCACTGCCTGCAGCGAGCGGTTGCGGATAAGCGCGGCGGCCGCGCGCTTGTGGCCCCCGCCACCGAAGTGGGCTGCCGCGGTGGAGACGTCAATGTCGTCGGTGGTGCTGCGGGCGACGAGTTGGACGCGCTTGCCTTTGTTCAGGGCTACGAGCACGAACAGCGCCGATGGGTCCAACAGTTCGCGCAGTTTGTGGGCCAGAGTCGAGATCTCCTCCGAGAACTCCGGCGCTTCGGCCCAGGCGACGATGACGGTGTGGCCCTCGATCTCGTGGGTCTCGCTCTGCTCCAGCAACCGCTCGTAAAGCCCGCGCTGCTCAGGTGCAAGGGGGTGGTGGAGGAACTCGTTGACGACGGCGAGACGGGCTCCCTGCTCCATCAGCCAAGCCGCCGCCCGCACGTCTCTGGCGGTCGTCCCCTGGTATGAAAGGGAGCCGGTGTCCTCGTAGATGCCCAACAGTAGCAACGTGGCCTCAATACTGGTCAGGGTGAGGGAGCGCGCCGAAATCTCCTCGACCAGCAGCGTGGTCGTGGCCCCCAGCGGCTCGCCGGAGTAAGTCCAGTTGGGGAGCAATTCGCGGTCGAGTTCGTGGTGGTCAATGACGTCCACCTGCAGATCGCGGCCCATGCCCTTGAGCGTGGTCAGGCTCTGCGTATCCACCAGGATGGCGCGCGTGATCTTGCGGCGGCGGGGGAGATCGTCGGCAGCGGCGAGGGGGAGTTCTGCGCCGTAGAGCGCCAGGAAGGCGCGCCCGTTGCGGTTGATGCGGCGGGGTAGCACGGGGGTGGCGGCAGGGAACAATTTGCTCGCCCCCAGCAGGCTGGCGACCGCGTCGAAATCTGCGTTTTCGTGAGTCAGGATGACTTCCACGCTGATACTCCCTGCTAATGGGTGAGGCGGAGGATGATCGGGTAATCCTTTACAAGTAGGTTGCGAATCGCCGGGTTTCTGTCTTCAATGCTCGTTACCAGTTGCTGTTCGAAGCCCTCTAGAACGTCTATGCCCATTACCTTTTGAATGATGACCGGAGCGCTGGGTGGGAAGACATTGGGGTCGAAGTTGATGGTATCGCCGCTCTCCGCGTCGAGCAACGCCTGACGCAGGGAGCCGGGGCCACTGTCTGCAGTGCTGGTGACAACAATGGTTTTCCCTTGCGGTACCGATGTTGGTGTAGGTGGTACAGGTGATGGCTTGCTCTGATTATAGCCTAACGGCGGCGCTTGCACAAATGGACGCCCAGAGCAGGTGCATTTCAATTCTATGGCGAGAGGTAAGCTCTCTGCCACAGTTCATCAAAGCGACGGCTCAGCGCGTCGTTGACTTTTGACGGTGAATGTGTTAAGATAGTGATGTTTGGTTTTATCAGCAGGCCCTTTTGCTGTCTGTTATAAAGTTCGGTTGCGTGCACTCATTCATCATACTCATTAATCTTGTGCCGCGAAGCCGTTTGGCATAAAGACCAGAACCGCACTTGAGCACGCCGATGTTAAATAGGGTGTGTGGGGTGCCTTTTGGCAGGTGAGGGCCTTGCTGGTGCTCGCCTGTTTTTATATGGGCTTCGCGGAAGAGGTCTTTATAGGGAGGGTACCCGTGAGTACAGAATTCATCTCTCGTATTGTCGGCATGATCCTGATGGCTGTGGGAGGGGTCTTTTTGGGCATCTACGTAGCAGCCCGATTAGGAGGTTCGCCCTACCAGTATGCGGCGATTTTTCTGCTTGTCGGCGCGCTGATCGGCTTGGTATTGACACCATACGTGACGGTGTGGCCTTTCCTGACCTTGCGCAGACGCATCCGCCAGGCACCGGCGCAGCAACTGCTGGCCGCGGTGCTTGGTTTGATCTTTGGCCTGATCACTGCCGCCCTTGTCTCGTTCCCGCTCTCAATGCTCCCGGAACCCTTCAGTCAGGTTTTGCCCTTCGTTGCCGCCGTTCTTCTAGGCTACCTGGGGGTTATGGTGATGAGTATCCGCCAGGGCGACATATTCAATGTGATTCGCGGGCGGCTGCCAGGGCGGGGCGAGAGCCAGGAAGGTGGAGGTGCCTGGTATAGACCTGTGTTGCTGGATACTAGCGTCATCATTGATGGGCGCATTGCCGACATTAGCCGCACCGGTTTTATCGAAGGCGAAATGCTAGTCCCGCGCTTTGTACTCAACGAACTCCAGCACATCGCCGATTCCCCTGATGCCCTGCGTCGCAACCGGGGGCGTCGTGGCTTGGACATGCTGCATCGGCTCCAAAGCGAATCTGTCACGCAGGTGCGCATCACGGACATGGACGTTGAGGGGGTGCGAGAGGTTGACGATAGGTTAGTGTTGCTGGCAAAGCGCTTACGCTGTCCCATCATCACTAACGATTACAACCTCAATCGTGTGGCGGAGTTGCAGGGTGTGAGAGTGCTCAATATCAACGAACTGGCTAACGCTGTCAGGGCCCTCTTTCTGCCCGGCGAATCATTGACCGTTAAGATCGTGCAGGAAGGAAAGGAGATTGGCCAGGGTGTAGGGTACCTGGACGATGGCACTATGGTTGTGGTGGAAGATGGAAAGCCATATATTGGCCAAGGATTGGAAGTGGTTGTGACTAAGGTGTTGCAGACGGCGGCTGGTCGCATGCTTTTCGCCCGATTGGCAAGATAGGTGGTCTGTAGAGGATAACGCGATGAATCTGGAAGTTTTCAACTATCTAACCCGCGAGAAAGAGCTCTTCGAACCCTTGGAGAAGAAGGGAAGAAAGGGGCGAGTGGGGATGTACGTCTGTGGTCCGACTGTGTACGACCATGCCCACCTGGGCCACGCGAAACTGTACGTGGCGATGGATGTGGTGGTACGTTACCTACGCTACCTGGGCTATAAGGTTCTCTACGTCCAGAACATCACCGACGTAGGCCATCTGCTGGATACAGGGGAGGACCGCATTATGAGAGGGGCACGACGGGAGCGCGTGGAGCCAATGGAAGTGGCGGAGACCTACACCCGGTCCTACTTCAAGGATATGGATGCCCTGGGCGTTATCCGCCCCAACATCTCGCCCCGTGCCAGTGGCCATATCCCCGAACAGATCGAGATCGTCAAGAGGCTGCTGGAGGAGGAGTACGCCTACGAGACGCGAGAAGGCGACGTGTATTTTTCGGTAGAGAAGTTCCCTGAGTACGGCAAACTCTCCGGGCGTAAGGTTGAGGAACTGGAGCCGGGAGCGCGGGTGGCAGTGCGGGAGGAAAAGCGGCATCCAGCCGATTTCGCACTATGGAAACATGCCGAGCCGGGACACATCCTGCGCTGGCCCTCTCCCTGGGGCTGGGGCTATCCGGGCTGGCACGTCGAGTGCTCGGCTATGGCGACCAAGTACCTGGGTGAGACGTTCGACATCCATGGCGGTGGGTTGGAGAACATCTTCCCTCACAACGAGTGCGAAATCGCCCAGTCGGAGGCTGCCACTGGCAAGCCCTTCGCCCGTTACTGGATCCTGGCCGGTTCTCTGACTGTCAACGGGGTCAAGATGAGCAAGAGCCTAGGGAACTTCATCACCATCAGGGAGGCGCTCAAACTCTATAGCCCGGAGGCGATCCGCTTCTTCATCCTCTCGAGTCACTATCGGAGTCCAATGGACTTCAGCCGCGACGCGATGTTGGCCGCGCAGCGAGGGGTCGAACGGCTGCACAATACCGTGCGTGCGCTGCATATGCGGGTGGATCACGCCATGCCTTCTGGCACGGCGGATCTTTCCTACATCACAGACATTGACGTTTACCGTGATGCATTCACAGATGCGATGAACGACGATTTCAACACCCCCAAGGCCATTGCTGCTCTCTTTGACTTCAATAAAGAAGTGAACGCACTGCTAGACTCGGGGCAACCGGTGAGCCGGGGCACACTGGCGGTGATAGAAGGTCTCTATCGTGAGCTGGGTGGGCAGGTACTGGGGATCATCCCCAATGAACTGACTCAGGAGCTCAGCAGTGAATTGGTTAATGGGCTGATGGATATCATTTTGGGCATCCGTCAGCGATATCGCGAGGCCAAGGCCTGGAAGCAAGCAGATGCGCTGCGCCGCCAACTGACGGAATTGGGCATCGTGGTCGAGGATCGGCCCGAGGCGTCAACCTGGCGGGTGGAGCGCTGGGAAAAATGATAGAAATCCTCTATGGTCGGCATGCGGTTCACGAATCTCTACGGGCCGGGCGGCGCAAGCCCTCCAAATTAACGCTGGCCGAAGGCGTCCGCCAAACGGATGTCGTTGGCCAGATTGTCTTTCTGGCCGAGCAGGCCAGGGTGCCGGTGAACCATACCGCACGGCGCAATCTGGACCGTCTCGGCAACGTCCATCACCAGGGCGTGGCGTTGGAGACAAGCGAGTACCCCTACGGTGCGCTCGACGACATCCTGGCGCTGGCTCAATCTCGTGATGAGGCTCCTCTGCTCCTGTTGCTCGATCTGTTGAAGGACCCTCAGAACTTGGGGAGTCTGCTACGAACGGCAGAGGCTGTGGGCGTGCACGGGGTGGTGATTCAGCGACGGAGGGCGGCGGACGTCACACCAGCGGTGGTGCATGCCTCCGCAGGCGCGGTGGAGCACCTGCTAGTGGCACAGGTGACCAATCTGGTGGACGCCATCGGTAAACTCAGGGCGCACGACGTGTGGGTGGCGGGGTTGGAAGCAGTGTGCAGCGCGCGATTCTACCACGAGGCCGATCTAGGCGGCCCGCTGGCGGTGGTGGTGGGCAGCGAGGGGAAGGGGCTGCGGCGACTGGTGCGGGAGCGCTGTGACTTCCTGCTGCAACTTCCTATGCTCGGGCAGGTGACCTCGCTCAACGCCGCCGTGGCGGGGTCGGTGGTGCTCTACGAAGCGCTGCGACAGCGACAGGCGGCACAGACGTGAAACGGCGTTGGCCCGTCCTCATCATCGGGCTCCTGGTCAGCGCTGTCCTCCTCTGGTATGCCCTCCGCGATCTCCATCTGGGGGATGTCTGGGCGGCGCTGAGGGAAGCCAACTATGGGTGGCTCATCCCTGGCGTGGCAGTCTATTTTGTCTCCGTCTGGTTCCGAGCCTGGCGCTGGGGCTTTCTGCTCCGGGGTAGCAAGCAGGTCTCAGCCAACCGACTCTTTCCCGTCGTTGCCATCGGATACATGGGTAACGACATCCTCCCCTTCCGCCTGGGCGAGGTGCTGCGGGCCTACGTGCTCTGGCGCAAGGAAGGGATCAACGTCGGCACCACCCTCACCACTGCCGTACTGGAGCGACTGTTCGACGGGTTGACGATGGTATTGTTCGTTCTCTTCGGCCTCCTGTTCGTCCCTCTCTCGGCCTTCCTCAGCCGATTAGTGACCGTCGCCAGCGTGGTCTTCTTCAGCGCCTTGGTGGTGTTCCTGTTCCTGGCCGCCCGGCCCGACCTGCTCCAGCACATCACCCGCGCTCTAATTGGATACCTGGTGCCCGCGCGGTTCCGCCCCCCGCTGCTGGGATTGGTCGAGGGGGTGGTGGCGGGGCTTGAGGGTTTGCGCAGCGGGCGGGATGTCCTGATCCTCTTCGGCATCACACTCTGGGTGTGGATGCTGGAGACGGCCAAGTACTGGCTGGTCAGTTTCGCTTTCGCGGACCTGCACCTGCCCTACATCGGCATCGTGCTGATGGGCGGGGCGGTCAACTTGCTGACGGCGCTGCCCTCCCTTCCCGGCTACATCGGGACGTTTGAAATGGGGATCAAGATTCTGGAAAGTATCGGCGCACCCTCGGCCCCGGCGGGTAGTTACATCCTGATCCTTCACGCCATCCTCTTGCTGCCGGTGACGCTCCTGGGGTTGGTGTTTATGGCTCTGGAGGGAGTGCGGTGGGCGGAGGTGGGGGAACTGGGGGACTTGGAGACTGGGAGACAAGGGGGGCAGGGGGACAAGGAGGCCGGGGTGATGAAGGAGGCTATCCACCGCTTGGATGAACCCCCGGCATAGCAATCAATGCGATTTGGAGCTTGCTTGCATACTCACGGTAGAGAGATGATGGCGTAGCGGTTGCTCATCAACAGCTCTTATACTATGAAGCGGCACGCTCAACAAGTGCCTGGGCGTGGCTTGCACCTCCTCGACGAGTTCTTGGGTCACTAGAAGTTGCCCGGTTTGAGCATCCACATCAATGGCACCGACCTGACCCAAGCGCCCGTGGGGGAGCGCAGACAGGTAGACCGGCACGCGCCATAGAATCGCTCACCATCTATCACCAGGCTTGGTTCATCGCCCCCCATGTGGTCGCTCACGTGATCGAGCACGTAGCCCATCGCTTTTTGACGGGCCACGAACGCGGATATGTTGAGTTCGGCGTGGTAAAATGGGAAGTTGTCAAATGGACACTGGAATTATCGGCGCAGGTATCACCGGCCTGGCAGCGGCCTATGACTTGGCGAAGCGAGGCCACGCCGTCACCGTCTATGAGGCGCGGCCCTACGCCGGGGGCCTGGCGGCGGGCTTCCGCGACGAGCGGTGGGAGTGGCCATTGGAGCGGTTCTATCACCACTGGTTCGCCTCCGACGACGACGTCATCGGCCTGATTGACGAACTGGGGGCCCGTGCTCGCCTCTTCTTCCCCCGCCCCACGACTTCCATCTACTATGGGGGCCGCATCTATCCTTTTGATAGCCCGACGCGCGTCCTTCGGTTTACTCCTGTTCCCCTGGTAGACCGGCTCCGCGTGGGGCTGGTCACTCTCTACCTGCGGCTCCTCCGCGACTGGCGGCCCCTGGAAGGGATCACCGCCGAGGAGTGGACGCGCCGGGCCGTCGGTGAGCGGGCCTATGAGGTGCTGTGGAAGCCTATGCTCATCAGTAAGTTCGGCGAGGAGAACTATCGAGACGTGAACATGGCCTGGTTCTGGGCACGGCTCTACAAGCGCACTCCCCGCCTGGGTTACTTCGTCGGAGGATTCCAGGGCTTCGCCGACCTGCTGGTCGAGCGGGTGCGAGCGCAGGGTAGGAAGGTGCTGTTAGGGACGGCAGTGCGGGCCATCCATCCCACCACCGAGGGCCGCCTGCGGGTGGAGACGGCAGCGGGCACCTTCGAGCATGAGCGGGTCATCGCCACCTGCTCCCCACAGGAAATGTTCCGCTTGGCCCCCGATCTCCCACCCGACTACGCCGCGAAACTGGCCCGGCTCAAATCAATGGGTGCGGTCGCGCTGATCCTGGCCCTCAAGCACCGCCTGACAGAGGGCCATTACTGGATCAACATCCCTGCGGGTGAGGGCCTTCCCTTCATGGGCCTGGTCGAACACACCAACTATATCTCCCCCGGACATTACAGCGGCGACCACCTGGTATACTGCGGCGACTACCTGCCGCCGACGCATCGCTACTTTCAGATGACGAAGGAGGAGTTGCTGGCCGAGTTTCTGCCCGCGCTGCCCCGTTTCAACCCGGCCTTTGAGCCGGGGTGGGTGCGGGCCAGTTGGCTCTTCCGCGAGCCCTACGCCCAGCCGGTACCGGGGCTGGATCACTCGCGTCACCTCCCGCCGCTTGCGACGGGCCTGCCCGGGCTGTATCTGGCCTGCATGAGCCAGGTCTACCCCTGGGACCGGGGGACCAACTATGCGGTGGAATTAGGAAAGCGAGCGGCTGCGCTAATAGTTCAGGCAGGTACCCATTCCGGTACCAGTCGCTCAACTGCCGTGATGGGAATGGTCTCAAGTGGGGAGGGGGCATAAACCGAGATTTTCAATATCAGATTGACCGGCGGGCGGGTGATGATCTCCATATGAAAGCAGCCATCCTCACCATCGCTGACGAACTCACCTGCGGCTACCGGTTGGACACCAACTCCCAGGCCATCTCCCGACGGCTGGCGCTCCTACTGGCTGACGTCGTCCTGCATCTGACCGCATCCAGGCTCAGGTGCCCGCCGGCAGCATGATCATCTATAATGACCGGGGCACTGCTGCCGGGTTCTATCTGCTGGCGGAGGGGCGGTCACCGAACCCCCCGCTGCGTGTGGGGCTTGAGGGGGGAAAGCACCTCTTCGTCACCCCTGGCACTCCCTATGAGATGGAGGGCATGGTCGAGCAGGTCAGCGATCTCGGTGTAGCACCCCTGCTCCTCGGTTGACAGTTTCCCGCCTTCCGGCTACAATACCGCCCAACCCGGAGAAGTTAGAGGGCCTAATGAAGAAAATGACCAGCGCCGAAGTGCGCCAAAGCTTTCTCGATTTTTTCGCCGAGCGAAACCATACCATTGTGCCCAGCGCCAGCCTGGTACCGGTGGGCGATCCCACGCTGCTGTTCACCAATGCCGGGATGAATCAGTTCAAGGACGTCTTTCTGGGGGTGGCTAGCCGGCCCTACACGCGCGCTGCCGACACCCAGAAGTGTATGCGCGTCTCCGGCAAGCACAATGACCTGGAGGAGGTGGGGCGCGACGGCACCCATCAAACCTTCTTCGAGATGCTGGGCAACTGGTCCTTTGGCGACTATTACAAGAAAGAGGCCATCGTATGGGCCTGGGAATTCCTGACCGAGGTGTGTGGGTTGCCCAAGGAGCGCTTGTGGGCCACCGTCTTCAAGGACGAATTGGGCGCATTGGAGACCGACGAAGAAGCAGCACGTTGTTGGCGCTCGGAGACGGACATTGATCCAGAGCACATTCTCTACTTCGGCCGTAAGGACAACTTCTGGGAGATGGCCGACACCGGTCCCTGCGGCCCGAACAGCGAGATTAGCTATGACAGGGGGGCCGAGGCCTGCAACCGCCAGGGGACGGCCGGTCACGTTTGCCAAGTCAACGGTGATTGTGACCGCTTCGTCGAGCTATGGAACCTGGTTTTCATTCAGTACAACAGAGATGCCAGTGGTGACCTGCTCCCGCTGCCGGCCAAGCACGTAGACACGGGTCTGGGGTTCGAGCGATTGGTCTCCTTGCTCCAGGGGGTGGATTCTAACTACAAGACCGACCTATTTGTCCCTATCATCCGGCGCGTGCAGGAGATGGTGGGCCACACCGATGCCGAAGTAGAGGAAAACATCGTCGCCTACCGCATCATCGCCGACCACGGGCGAGCGGTCACTTTCCTCGTCGGCGATGGCGTCATTCCAGGCAACGAGGGACGCAACTACGTGCTGCGTATGATCCTGCGCCGGGCCGCTCGCTTTGGACGCAAACTTGGTCTCACCCGGCCCTTCCTGGCCGGGGTCGCTAAAGTCGTAATCGACACTATGGGGTCTTACTTCCCCGAACTCATAAACCGACGCCAGTTCATTCTTACCACGATTACCCAGGAGGAGGAACGCTTCCTGCACACGCTCGACCTGGGCCTGGCGCGGCTGAATGAGGTGCTGACCGAACTGGAGGAGAAGGGCGAAAAGATCGTGCCTGGCGACGCGGCCTTCCGGCTCTACGACACCTTTGGCTTGCCGCTGGAGATCACACGCGACGTGGCCGAGGAAGAGGGCCTGAGTGTGGACGAGGCTGGCTATCAGGCCGCGCTCGAAGAGCAGCGCCAGCGCGCCCGGCGAGCAGACATATTCGAGGCTCACGACGAAGAAACGCTGAAGCAATATAAGAAGGTTCTGACAGAGCTGCAGGAGCAGAGACTCCTGGACGAGAGCGGCGTTGGACACGACCCCTATTCAACGACTGAGCTAGAGACCACGGTCGCAGCGATCCTGCGTGATGGAGAACCGGTCAAGTTGGCCAGAGAAGGGGATCAGGTCGAGGTGGTGCTACCGGCAACCTGCTTCTACGTCGAGTCCGGCGGCCAGGTCTCCGACACTGGCTTCATCGCGGCCTACCCCCCCCCTGGAGGGGGGAGAGACGAGGGGGGGATAGGTGAACCGGTGTGGGAGATTGAGGTACAAGACGCACGTCAGCCGATCCCCGGTCTGATCGTCCACGCCGGTGTGATCAAGCAGGGACAGCCGCGGGTCGGCGATACCGTCTGGGCCGTCGTGAACTACGAACGGCGGATGGACATCGCCCGCAATCACACGGCCACCCACCTCTTGCACAGCGAGTTGCGCTACGTCCTGGGCGAACACGTGCAGCAGGCTGGGTCGCTGGTCGCGCCGGACCGGCTGCGTTTCGACTTTACACATCCGGCCATGCTGACCGAGGATGAGCTAGACCTGGTGACCCGTTCAGTCAACGATGCTATCCTGGTCAACTACCCGGTGGAGGTGGTCGAGGAGAGGTATCGCCAGGCTATAAGCGAGGGCGTCATCGCGCTCTTCGGCGAGAAGTATGGTGACGTGGTGCGGGTCTTGCGCATCGGGTGGCCGAGCGAGCCCTTCAGCCAGGAACTATGCGGCGGCACTCACGTGAGCGAGACTGGTGAGATCGGCCTGTTTCACATCGTCTCCGAGGAGGGGATAGGGGCGGGGGTGCGCCGCATTGAGGCGGTGACCGGTCCTGTGGCGGTGGATTTGGTCGAGCGCCAATTGGGCGTCCTCCGGCGCACGGCGGCCTACCTGGGCGTCTCACCGGACGAGGTGGATCGCAAGGTGCTGGGACTGCTGGATGAACTGCAATCCACCCGCAAGGAAATCGAACGTCTTCAGGAGCAACTGGCACGCCGCGAGTTTGAGGGCTTGCTGGAGCAGGTGCAGTCGGTGGCCGGGGTCTCATTGCTGAGCGCCCGGGTGACCGCCCCCAGTATGGAGGTACTGCGCGAGATGACTGACTGGTTCCGCGACCATCTGGGCTCTGGCATCATCGTTCTCGGTACGGTACTGGATAAGCGGCCTGCCCTCGTCGCCGCCGTCACGCCCGATCTTGTGAAACGCGGTGTGGATGCAGCCAGGCTGGTGAGTGGTATAGCGCGCATCGTGGGCGGCGGTGGGGGCGGTAGGCCCACCCTGGCCCAGGCAGGTGGCCGTGATGCCAACCGGCTCGATGATGCCCTGCGACAGGCTCCCCAGATGCTGGAGAAGATGCTGGGGCGTGAAGCATAAAATGTGATGCGTAAAGACCAACGGCTTTCGCCATTCGCCACTTGCCATTCGCAATGAGCTTTGGAACCTGTTCAGTTATAGAACTGCAACCCCCGGACGATTTTGCCTCTGTCCGGCATCGGCTCAGCCAGCTAGATAGAGGGCGTGTCACGCTTGTCCTCCCGTGGGATATACGCTTCCTCTCACGCGATCTGGATTTCGACCTCCTGAGGCGCGAGGCCGAGCGACGCCAGTTGGAGATCGCGATCGCCTCTGGCGACCCCGAACGGCGGCGGCTGGCCCGTAGGTGCGGATTCCCGGCTTTCGCCAGCGCTGACAAGGCGCAGGAGACCGAGGTGTGGCGTAGCCGCCCCCCGGAGCAGGTTGAGTCACCGCCTCACCACTGGTGGCAGCAAGAGATTGACCTCAGGCCCCAACCTGTTCGCCCTCGCGCCCCATGGCTCAATTGGATCAAACTGGGGATTCGCGTCATCATCTTCATATTGTCGCTCCTGATCCTCGCCGGGAGTGCTTACGCCATCATACCTAGCGGTGTGGTGACGTTGGTGCCGGCTGGCACGGAGTTCACCACCATCGTGCCGGTGTCGGTGGATCCTGATGCCGAAGGCATAGACCACACAGCTCGCCTCATCCCGGCGCGGCGAGTCGGCGTCGAAGTTGAGGGCTATACCGAGGTCGAAACGACCGGTACGGCGAATATCGTCGCGGGCCGGGCAAGCGGCATAGTCTTATTCACCAATCTGCTGGTACAGGACTACGTCGTGCCAGCCGACACGATTGTACGCACCTCATCAACCAGTTACCCCATTCGCTTCCGCACCACAGCAGACGTCGCTATCCCTGCTGGCGGGCAGGCGACTGTACCCATCGAGGCGTTGGAGGAGGGGGTGGGCAACGTGGGGGCCTTTCAAATCAACCAGGTAGAGGGTGTGGCCGCCTCTGCCGTGAGAGTGATTAATCCAGAGCCAACCAGCGGTGCGGAGCTCGTGGAGATGCACACCGTCACCCAGGCCGACTACGACCGGGCGCGGGGGCAGTTGACGCGGCAGTTGCTCGACCAGGCGTACGTAGAAATGGGCGACCTACTGGAACCCACCGAGGTTCTGTTCCGCCAGTCATTGCTCATCGTGGGGATTCCGAAGGAGGCGTACACTCAGTTCATCAGCGAGCAGGCCGATACCGTAGGGCTCAACATGCGGCTGCAGGTGAGAGGGCTGGCAGTAGATGTGGACAACGCCAAGGCGGTGGCTTATGCTGCTCTCTCCCGCCGCCTGCCGCCGGGGTACGAGCTGGTGGACGCCCGCTTTGAACTGGGCGAGGTGGCCGAGGAGGATATTGGCCCAGGCTGGTTTACCTTCTTCGTCACCGCTCGTGGCTACGCCGCTGTCGCGCTTGATACCGATGCGGCGGTCGCTCTTATCCGTGGGCAGCGCGTAGCCGACGCCCGTGAGCAATTGCGGGCGGAGTTCCCGCTGGCCGAAGAACCCCGGGTCGCACTCTGGCCGGAGTGGCCAGAACATCTGAGGTGGCTGGAGCGGCTGCCGCTGCTTCCGTTGCGCATCAGTGTACAGGTTGTGCCGCAGGGGCAGGCGGTGGGCCAAGCTATGCCGGCGACGAGATAAGGTATGCGTGTTCTCGCGTTAGACGTGGGTGAGCGGCGCGTGGGGGTGGCCATCAGTGATCCGACTGGCACCGTGGCACACCCCCTACAGACGCTGGTGCGAGGTTCGCGAGAGGAGGACTTCGCCGCCATTGCAGTCATCGTGGCCGAACACGACGTTGGTCTGGTCGTGGTGGGCCAGCCACTCAGCCTGGACGGAACGAAGGGACTGCAGGCACGGCGAGTCACTCGCTACGCGGATGCGCTGGCTGCTTGTCTTCCCGTCCGCGTGGTGTCGTGGGACGAGCGTTTTACGACGGTAACAGCGGATGAGATCCTACGCCAAAGCCGTAAGAAAAAAAGAAGGCGGCGTGCACGCGCTGGTGGCGAGTTGGATGCGATCGCAGCCGCCGTGATCTTGCAGAGTTACCTGGATAGCCACTAACGTCTGATCCTGGAGGACAGTAGTTTTGAAAAACATAGGCAGGGCCATCGCTTTTTCTGTAGCACTGATCGCAATTATTGCCGCCGTGGGCAGCGTCGTCTGGTTGCTCACCCACTCCGCTTCCGATGGTGGAGGATTCTCCCTCAGTCTGTGCGGTCTATCCTCACCTGACGATTTCCTCATCGGTCTCTATCTCGACACAAAGGCGGCCCAGTTGGAGCAACCAGCGGGGGACGATGATACACCGGTCACCTTCGTCGTCGAAGTGGGGGAGACGGCGGCGGAGATTGGCTCCCGGCTGGAGCAGGAGGGATTGATCGCCGATGCCGAACTGTTCCGCCGCTATGTGCAATATCACGGTCTGGACGCTGGCATCGAGGCCGGGGAGTTCACCTTGCGCCAGACGATGACTATCCCTGAGATTGCACAGGCATTGCAGAAGGGACAGCGCCCGGAGCAAGTCATCACGATCCAGGAGGGATTGCGACTGGAACAGGTTGCCGCCGCGGTGGCAGAGCAGACGAATATATCGCCAGACGATTTCCTGGCATTGGTGACCACTGGGTGGCGGGACTCGAATCTTGCCTTCGACTTCCTGTCTGACCTGTCCCCCGGCGCGACGCTCGAGGGTTTCCTCTTCCCTGCGACCTACCGCCTGCCCGAAGAGGGCACCGCTGTTGACCTCGTGGGGCGCATGTTGGGAACCTTTGGCACACGCGTGTCCCCCGAGATGCGGGCGGCTGCGGCCAGTCATGGGTTGAGCGTCTACGAACTGGTCACACTGGCCTCCATCGTCGAGCGGGAGGCGGTGTTGGACGAGGAACGCCCGCTCATCGCCGGGGTTTACCACAATCGGCTGGAGTCAGGCTGGTTCCTCAGCGCCTGCCCGACCGTACAATACGCGCTGGGCACGCCGGACGAGTGGTGGCCTCAATTCACGCTGGAGGCGACAGACGTAGATTCACCCTACAACACCTATCGCCACCTGGGCCTTCCACCGGGGCCGATCTGCAACCCGGGCCTGGCCTCGATTCAAGCGGCTGCGCACCCGGCCGATACGGACTACTTCTTCTTCCTCGCTGACTGTACGAAGAACGACGGCAGCCATCTCTTTGCCGTTACGCAGGAGGAGCACAACCACAATTACGAGAGGTGTGGTGGCGAAATTCCGTAGTCACGCAACGCGCAGTACGCAACAAATAATACGTGGCTCATACCGCGTGCTGTGTGTTGCATATTGCGTCCTGTTAGCCGCTTGTCAGTTCCCTGGGGCCGTGCGTCCCACGGTGAAGATCGGACTGGTCGCTCCATTCGAGGGGCGTTACCGCTACGTTGGCTACGACGTGATCTATGCGGTCAGGCTGGCACTGCGGGAGGTCAACGCGGAGGGGGGAGTGGCGGGCTACAATATCGAACTGGCGGCTTACGACGATGGGGCCGATCCCCCAATGGCGGCTGAGCAGGCCCGCAAACTGTCTGTTGACCTCGCCGTCGTCGCCGCCATCGGCCACTTCCGCGAGGAGACGACGGCCGCTGCCCTGAGCGTCTACGCCGAAGCAGGCATCCCGCTCGTCGCCCCGGCGGTGCTTGACCCGGCGCTCACCTTGGGCGAGGGCAAGCTCTGCCGCCTGGGACCCTCCGCTGACGCAATGGCGAGCGAATTGCTCCATCACCTCAAGGAATTGGAACCACACCGTGCGGCGCTCGTGACCGAAGGCGGGCCGCTCAGGGCAGCACTGCAGCGGAATGTGCAACAAGAATGGCCGGTCGTGTCGCCGGAGGATACAGATTGGGTGAACCAGGTACTGGATTCTAATGCGAAGGTACTCTTTTGCGACGCCGACCCCGTGACGGCGGGCGAGGTGATTTCAGCGTTGCGGGCGGCTGGCTGGGAAGGGGTCTTCCTGGGCGGACCGGAGTTGGCTGCGACTGACTTCGTCGCCGTGGCAGGTGAGGCTGCCGAGGGGACGGTCTTCGTTACGCCGTGGCCCTTTCCAGCGGACGTTCCAGATAGCGCGGATTTCGTCGCCGCTTACCGCGATGTCTCCAACGGGGTGCCGCCCGGCCCGCTGGCCCTCCCGGCCTACGAGGCCACCTGGGTACTGCTGGAGGCGCTGGAGCGGGATATCGCCGCCCACGGCGAACCGACGCGGGAGGGGACCGGCGCGGCACTGGCAGCGACCCAGCGCGAGGGACTGTTGGGCCTCATCGCCTTCGACGCCGACCGTAATTGGAACGGCGCAGTGCTGTACCGGTACCAGATCGGTAGGGATGGCACAGCACGATTCAGTGCAACCCAGCCATAGCGTTCTGGAGGAGAATGCAACTCAACGGAGAAAGTATGTGAACACAAAGAAGCGTTCGTGGGTCAAAGCCACCACCTGGCGGTTGATCGCCATGACGGTGCTGGCCATCGTCGCTTATGCCGTCACGGGCAAATGGGAAGAAGTCACACTGATCACTCTCCTGTACCACGGCATCCAGGTGGCCGTCTACTACGTTCACGAGAGAATGTGGGAGCACATCTCGTGGGGGCTGGTGAAGCACCCACTGGCAGAGATACCGGTAAATCAGCCTTTGACTCCAGAGGATAAGGAAATCCTGCTCGAACATCTGAGGCAGCTGGGATACGTGGATTGACACAGGATGAACGTTCATCTGCAAAGCCTGGGCTGTCGTCTGAATCAAAGTGAGGTCGCGACGCTGGCCCACCGGTTCGTGGCGGCGGGTCACGCCATCGTGGATGATCCCGTCCAAGCCGATCTCTGCGTCGTCAACACCTGTGCCGTTACTGCCGAGGCGGAGCGCAAGTCGCGCCGTTGCGTCAGGACGCTGGCCCGTGCCAACCACCAGGCCCGCATCGCCGTCGTCGGCTGCTACGCCACGCTGGCTCACCAGCAATGCACCGACTTGCCTGGCGTCGCCTGGGTCGTGCCCAACGCGGAAAAGGAGCGGGTGGGGGAGATGGTGGCCCCCGACTCCCTAACCCCCTCCCCTACACCCGGGGGTGGGGGAAGGGGGGCGTCCCCCCGCACCCGCGCCTTCGTCAAGGCGCAGGATGGCTGCGACAACCGCTGTACCTACTGCATTGTGCGCCTGTTGCGAGGGCCAGCCCGTAGCCGCTCCCTGGCCGATGTCGTCGCCGAAGTGCAGGCACTCGCCGAGACCGGTTGCCAGGAGGCCGTGCTGACCGGTGTGAACCTGGGGTCCTACGGGCGCGACCTGGGGATATCGGACGGCCTGCACGCGCTGATCACCAATCTGCTAGACCACACCGACTTGCCCCGCCTCCGGCTCTCGTCGCTGGAGCCGTGGGACCTGGACGAGACATTCTTCAGCTTATGGGAGAACCCGCGCCTGTGCCGCCAACTGCACCTGCCGCTGCAGGCCGGCTGCGACGAGACCCTGCACCGCATGGGTCGCCGCATCACCGCAGCGGAGTTTGCCCGGCTGGTGGAGGCGGCCCGCGCCGTTATCCCCGACCTGGCCGTGACCAGTGATGTCATCGTCGGCTTTCCCGGTGAGGACGAGACCGCTTTTCGTGCCAGCTACGACTTTGTGGCAGCGATGGAATTTGCACGGCTGCACGTCTTCCCTTACTCCCCGCGGCCAGGTACAGCTGCCGCCCGCTTGCCAGACCGGGTGGACCGCGCCGTGCGACGCGCACGGGCGCACACGATGCGCGAACTGGGCGCTGAGCAGGCCCTTCGTTTCGGCCAGCGGTTCGTGGGGCGAGAGGTAGTAGTGCTGTGGGAGCAACGGCAGCGCGATGGCCTTTGGACCGGCCTGACCGACAACTACCTGCGGGTCGTCACGCACGCAGAAGGCGATCTACACAACCAGCTCACCCTTACGCAGTTGACGGCCGCACAGAATGGCTATCTTGTAGGCAGGGTGATTGAATGAGCGATTGCATTTTCTGCCGCATCGTGCAGGGTGAGGCCCCGGCCCGTATTGCCTATCAGGACGACGAGGTCACTGCCTTTCACGACTTGCATCCCCAGGCTCCCGTTCACATCCTTATCGTTCCAAACCGCCACATCATCGGCGTGGCCCAGGTGGAGCAGGGGGACGCAGCGTTGGTGGGAAAGCTGTTTGTCGTCGCTCGCCAGTTGGCAGAGCAGGAGGAGATCGTCAACAGCTATCGCCTGGTGGTCAACAACGGCGCCTTGGCCGGTCAATCCGTGTTTCACTTACACGTGCACCTGCTGGGCGGACGTCGGTTGGGCTGGCCGCCCGGATAATCTGATTTAAGGAGGAAAGTCATGCTAGTCAGAGATCGTATGACCCACAACCCGACCACTATCACGACCGAGACGAGCCTGAAGGACGCCCTGGAATTGATCCGCAGCAAGCCGTTCCGCCATCTGCCAGTGCTGGACAGTGAGGGCAAACTGGTCGGCATCGTGACCGAGAAGAGTCTGGTCTACGCCTCTCCTACTCCAGCCACTTCGCTAAGCGTCTTCGAGGTGGATTACATCCTCTCACGCACAAGGGTCGGGCAGATCATCCAGGGAGAGGTCATCACCGTGGAACCCGACCTGCCCATCGAGGAGGCAGCGCGCGTAATGATAGACCATCGCATCGGCTGCCTGCCCGTGGTCGAGGGAGATCAACTGGTCGGCATCATCAGCGATACCGACATCTTTCGCGTCTTTGTTGAGGGACTGGGAGGCGGGCATCCCTCGCTGCGCATCACCGTCGTTATCCCGGAGGAGGTGGGCAGCCTGGCGCGGGTCACGAGCCGTGTCGCGGCGCTGGGCGGCAACATTCACTCGCTAGGCACATTCTGGGGCGAGCGGCCTGAAGACCGGATCATCGCCTTCCGCCTGGAAGGAGTGGATCGAGAAACCGCCGTGCAAGCACTGGAGGCTGAAGGCATTGAGGTCATGGGTGTGTGGGAGCCATCTGCTTGACAAGCCTTTGGTGCACGGTTATAATGAATTCGCGATCGAAGAACCCGGTTCGAGACTGGATGTAGAGGGAGGTGAAATGAGTGACCAGAGTCGTGATTGAGGAGGGTGAGTCCTTCGATTCCTTGTTGAAGCGTTTCAAGAGGAAGGTACAAACCGACCGTGTGCTGTCGGAGGCACGCCGCCGCCGCTTCTTTGAGAAGCCGAGCGTGATCCGCAAACGCAAGAAGGCAGCCAAATTGCGCAAGAGCCGCCGGACGACGTTCAAAGACCGACGTCAGAAGTGGTAGAGGTATAGACTGCGAAAACGGAGCCGCGTATGAGCCTAAAGCAACGATTGCGGGACGATCTGAAAGAGGCGTTGCGCGCGCGTGACGAGCGTCGCAAGTCGGTCATTCGTATGGCCCTGGCCGCGATCACCAATGCCGAGGTTGAGCGTGGCGGCGACCTTGACGATGCCAGCGTGGCCGCGGTGTTGCAGAGGCAGGCCAAACGGCGCCTCGATGCCATCGCCGAATTGCGGCAGGCCAACCGTCCTGAGCTGCTCGCCGAAGAGGAGGCAGAACTGGCCATCCTCGAAGCCTACCTCCCCAGACTCCTTTCGCGTGAAGAAATCGTCGAAGAGGCGCGCCAGGTCATCGCAGAGACCGGAGCGACTGGGATGGGGCAAATGGGTGCGGTGATGCGCCAACTGATGTCCAAACTCAAAGGTCACGCCGACGGCCGCCTCGTGAACGAAGTCGTGCGGGAGATGCTGTCTGGCTGAGGCGCACTCGTCGAGGAACGTATAATGCCAATGGATAGGAGGGAGCGCCATGTGTGCTCCCTTTTCCCTTTTGTCAACCTTGAGCGATGAGCACGAACACATCCAGTGCCAGAGGCAACGGAGAGGAATCCACATCGCGTCAGGCCAGTCACCGCTGGTGGGCCTGGCTGCGCTTGATCCTGCTGGGAACAGTACTGGCAGGAGTCACAGCCATCGTGATGGTTGTTCCCCTATTGCCTACCGATCAGGAGGTGCTGGCGGAGGGAGACGTCGCCCTCGAGGACATACGCGCTCCCCGGAGCGTCACGTTCGAGAGCGCTATACTGCGCGCGAGGGAGCAAGAGCGGGCCGCAGCCGAGGTCGAGCCGATCTACACTATCCCCGATCCTGCGTTAGCCCGTCAACAGCGAGATCGCGCCCACCAGGTGCTTGACTACCTGGAATCGGTGCGCGCTGATCCCCTTGCTTCCTCTGCTCAAAAACAAAGTTGGATTCTGGCCGTGGAGGAACTGGCAGACCTTCCACCAGAAACGCTTGGGCTTCTCGTCGCCTTGTCCGACGAAGAGTGGAACCAGGTACGTCTGGAAACTCGAGATGTGCTCGATCAGGCGATGCGCAGAGAGATTCGAGAGGGCCACCTGGAAGAAGCCCGTGAGGAAGTGCCTGCTCTGGTCAGCCTGGATCTGTCAGACAAAGAAGCCTCAGTCACCACCGCGCTCGTGCAGCACTTTCTAGTTCCCAACTCTTTCCCCAATCCCACAGCGACCGCCGAAGCCCAGGCTCGTGCCCGCGAGGAAGTACCACCTGTACTACGCACCTTCGAAGCCGACGAGGTCGTCGTGCGGGAAGGGACTCGCGTCACGCCGCTCCACCTGGAGGCGCTGGGGCAACTTGGTCTGCAGAAATCATCAGAGGTGAAGTGGACGGATTTCGCGGGGGCAATTCTGCTGTCCATAGCAGGTGCATTGTTGCTCGGGCTTTACCTGGCGCGCTTTCAGCCTGATGTGCTCTGGTGCGGGCAAAAACTTTTCCTGTTGGTGCTGCTAACCGTTTGCTTGGTGATCGGAGTAGGGCGGATGGTACCAGGAGGTGTGGTGTTACGCTACCTCGTGCCCGCACCGGCCCTGGCTATGCTGACGACGGCTGCCCTGGGGCCACACGCGGGAGTAGCAACCGCCATTTTCCTTGGCGGTGCTGCTGGCGCTATCGCCGATAACCCCTTGGAGATAACCACCTACGTTGCTCTGGGAGGACTGGTCGCCACGCTCACGATGGAGCGCGTCGAGCGCATTAGCACGTTGTTTCGCGCAGGCTTATTTGCTTCCCTGGTACACGTCATCACCATCTTCGTCTTCCACTTCCCACAGGACATGTCCCAGCTTGGCGGCTTGCTGATCCCGGTGTTGACTGGCGTCATCAACGGAGGCGTCTCGGCCAGCCTGGCCCTGGGTGGGCTCTTCTTGATTGGGCCGCTGTTCGATATCACCACGACGATGCGGCTCGTCGAACTTAGCCGGCCCGACCATCCGCTCCTGCAGCGGCTGTTGCGCGAAGCACCGGCCACCTACCATCACAGCCTGATGGTTGCGAACCTGGCCGAGCAGGCGGCCGAGCGTATCGGTGCCGATCCTCTGCTCACCCGCGTGGGGGCTTACTACCACGATGTGGGTAAGATTGCCCGCCCGTACTTCTTCACCGAGAACCAGGTCGAAGGCGTGAATCCCCACGACCGGCTCGACCCGCACACAAGCGCCGAGATCATCATTGATCACGTCAGGGATGGCCTGAAACTGGCGCGGCGCTACCGGCTGCCTCGCCGCGTACGTGCCTTCGTTCCCGAGCACCACGGCACCAACCGGGCCAGTTTTCTCTACAATGAGGCTGTGCAACTGGCAGGCGACGATGCGTTGGTTAATGAGGACGACTTTCGCTACCCCGGCCCCAAGCCGCAGAGCAGAGAGACTGCCTTGGTGATGCTGGCCGACGGCTGTGAGGCCGCCGTGCGCGCCGCGCGCCCCGCCAACGCTGAGGAGGTGGCGGAGATCGTCGGTCGCGTGACCCGCCAGCGCGAGGACGATGGCCAACTGAGCGAATGCGACCTGACCCTACGAGATTTGGAGACCGTGCGCGAGGTCTTCATCTCCAGCCTGAAGGGAGTTTACCATCCACGCATCCAATATCCACATCGGGAAACACAACCGGTGAGTGAAGGCGAGCTCCAAAACTGATATGTCTTTCCATACTATTGAGATACAGATTGACGAGCAATTTCAGGCGCGAACTTCACCCGAACCGCTGCGCCTGGCTGCGCTGGAGACCCTGAAGAGCATGCACGAGCAGATTGAGGAGCCGTGCGAGTTAGCCGTGGTGGTGACCGACGACGAGGCGCTGCACGAACTCAACCTGCGCCACCGGGGTGTGGATGCACCGACGGACGTGTTGGCTTTCCCTGACGAGACACGCGGACCGTTTGTCAGTGCGCCCGGCCTCCCGCGCTACCTGGGCGACGTCGTCATCTCGTTCCCACGCGCCGAGGCTCAGGCCGAGGAAGCAGGCCACGGGGTGCAGGCAGAGCTGCAACTGCTGGTCGTCCACGGGGTGCTGCATCTCCTGGGATACGACGACGTGACGGAGGAACAGCGGGCGCAGATGTGGGCCGTTCAGGCCGAGATTCTTCAGGCACTAGATGTCGAGGTAAACCTCCCAGCGTGATGACCACTCAACACACCCTCCCGCAGGTTATATTTGACAGCATTTGCGGGCCTGAATATCCGGTCGCGATGTACTTTTGCGCCTAAAAGCGTCCAAACCTGCGGGAGGATGAGTGGTTATCCGGTGTGATATGGGTATGCGCAGCCGAAATATCGTCGAGAGTTTTCGCTTTGCCTTTTCCGGCCTGTGGTACGCACTGCGCACCCAGCGCAACACGCGCATTCACCTGGTCATCGCTGCCGCCGCGATTGCACTGGGTGTGTGGCTAGGTCTATCGCTCACCCAGTGGGCAGTGCTGGCGCTGACCATCGGCTTTGTGCTGGTGAGCGAGATGCTGAACACCGTGGCAGAGACGCTGGTGGACCTGGTCAGCCCCGGCTACCACCCGCTGGCGAAGGTGATCAAGGACGTGACGGCGGCAGCGGTGCTGTTGACAGCCATCATCTCCGTCATCGTCGGCCTGCTGGTGCTGGGCCCGCCGCTGTGGATGCGACTCTTGGGAGGAAGGCTGAGATGAATGTTGCTCTCGCGCTTTATCGAGAATGGGTCACTGTATCGCAAGACCCGCCGGTGTGACTGAGTGTGATTGACGTCCAGCCGGAACGGTCGCACGATGGCGAAGACCTGAGCGAGGATGAAGTGATCGCCTTCTGCAAACGACGGCTCGACGAGTGGCAGGTGCCCTGGAAGGTCGAGTTCCGCCGTGAATTGCCCAAGTCCTTCGTCGGCAAGGTGCTGCGCCGGCTGCTGGTGGAGGAGGAAGCACATCTCAATGAACAATGAGCCAACGACCAATGACCAACCGGGTTTTCGGATTGAATCATTGATTGTGGGCTACTCGCTGCATGGGACGCCTCCGAGACGGGGGCCTCGAGCATTCTATACCGAGAACTAGACCGGGGAGGGGAACGACGTCGAATGAACGCGCATCAACCCGTCTATTTGACCGCCGAGGGCGCGGAAAACCTGCGCCGGGAACTAGACCATCTGACCAACGTGAAGCGTCCTGCGCTGGCCGAGCGGCTCCGGAAGGCTATCCAGCAAGGAGACCTGTGGGAGAACGCCGACTACATCACTGCTAAGGAGGAGCAGGGTTTCCTTGAAGGGCGTATCCAGCAGATCGAAACGATGCTGCACAACGCGGTGATCATTCAGGAGAATGGTCTCACGGATGAGGTTGCCCTGGGCAGCCGCGTCACCGTCGTCGAGGAGGGGACGGAGGAGCCGGAGACTTTTCACATCGTCGGGCCGGCCGAGGCAGACCCGATCAACGGCAAAGTCTCCCACGAGTCGCCGCTGGGCCAGGCTTTGCTGGGACATCGCGTAGGAGACGTCGTCACTGTGGAGGCCCCAGGAGGGGTAATTATCTTCAGGATCACTGCCATCGAGTGACCCCACCGTTCATCCACAGAGGTGTGACGCACTCGCCTGCCAAAAGTGCGTCGCCCCCAAATTCCCAAGCGTAATCAATGCGCAACAATTCTGTAACCCCTAGATACCAGGTCTGCGCTAGCATATAACTGAGGGAGAAGCTATGGCTCCGACAGCCAAGATCCTGGTTGTTGATGACGACGCGCTGATCCGCAAGTATTTGGAAAAGGTGCTCACACACGACGGCCACCAGGTATTGGCCGTGGAGAGCGGAGAGGCGGCGCTGGAGTGCATCGCGGCTCAGGAGTTCGACCTGGCGCTGGTAGACCTGATGATGCCAGGTATTGAGGGCATGGAGGTGCTGGCGGCATTGCGCCAGCAAGCGCCGGACACGGTCGCCATCGTGCTCACCGCCCACGCCTCATTAGAGACGTCGGTCGAAGCGTTGCGCCAGGGTGCTCACGACTATTTGTTCAAGCCCTGCAAAACAGTTGCCCTGCGCGAGAGCGTGCGCACGGGGCTGCTCAAGCGTCAGCAAGCACTGCAGCAACGTGAACTGCTGGCCCAACTGGAACATAGCATGGCACAGAACCTGCAGGACATTCGCGTAGCCGCCGCCAAACGGATCGCTGTTCCGCATCCCGCCACTACCAGGCCCGCCGAGGAGCGGACGCGCTTTCTGCAACGGGGCGCACTGATCGTGGATTTTATGCGACACGTGATCATGCTCGAGGGCCATCTGCTGGAGCTCAGCCCTACCGAGTTTGACCTGCTGGCCTACCTGGTCAGCGAAGCCCCGCGCGTCGTCTCATCACAGGAACTGATGCGCGAGGTGCAAGGATACGAAGGTGAGGTGTGGGAAGCGCACGACACGGTGCGCTACCACGTCTACCGCATCCGGCGGAAGATAAAAGTGGCCACAGGACTCAAAGAGGTCATCCGCACAGTGCGCGGGATAGGCTATACGATCAGAGAGCCGTTCGCGTAGTAAGGCTTTTCCAGACGTGGTAAAGAGGCGACCGTTCCTGGTCGCCTCTTTTATACACAAACACAACTGCCACAGAATTGCCACACAACGCTAACGGCATACGGCGTGCTTTGTGCTATGATTATGATGGAGTGTACCATCGGGGGAGCAGAGCGATGAAACTCAGGATTCGATTGGCTTCGACAATGGTGGCGGCCATCGGGGGCCTTATACTCATGCTGGCGCTGGTATCCACCGCCAGCGCCGACCCTCCGGACAGATGGCACGTAGATCCAAACAGTGCGGACGCGCCTGGCCGTGGTGCGGCGACCTCAACCTGCCAGGCAGATCTCACCGCTTGGGTAGAGTACGCCGCCAACCCGGTCTTCGACCCGGCGCAAAAGGCGTACTATCCCACCGTCGTCTACAATGCAGGTGCGTTCGGGCACAGACAGGGGGACGTGATCAGCGCCAGCCTGCCTTACACCTACGTCGTCGCGCCCTACTACAAGATGTGGACAGCGCGGAGCAGTGCCAACCAGGGCCTCCAGTTCACCTACTCCGACGACGGATTGACCTGGCACCAGTTCTACAGTGGGACACAGTTGCCCGGTCTGGATCCAAACGGCTATCACAGCCGAGTGCTGCACGACGCCGATGGCTTCGGCGGCAGCAGTTACCATTACAAAATCTGGTACTGGGACCCGGAGGTCCTCTATGACATCACCGCAATGCGCACCGCCGATTCAGTTGACGGCATCGTTTGGGAGAATGACCAGGCGCTCACCCAGAGCGTCGCCATGCCCCTGGTCACTGGCACCTGGCCCGACTGGAACCGGGGCAGCTACGGCCCGGTGGATGTGCTCTATAATCCTTCCGCTACCAACAGCGGCACCAACCCCTTCGACTACTCCTTCGTGATGTATTACGATGGCACGACCGGCGGCTTCGAGCGGGTCGGACTCGGCTACTCCGCTGATGGCGTCTTCTGGACCCGGTACGGTGACGGGCCGGTGTTGGACAGCGGCAGCGACACCTGGGGCGACCCCGCTCCCTGGGATAGCTCCTACGTCGGCACCGGCACGGTGCTCAAGGACGCTGACGGAATCTACCACTTCTGGTACAGTGGCGGCACGACGGCGCTGCATCACGGCATCGGCTACGCCGTCTCCGCTGACGGCATCCACTGGAGCAAGAGCGCGGATAACCCCATATTCCACGTCAGCGACGGTGCGAATTGGCGAGATGCGCGCACCTATACCCCCGTTGTCCTGTACAGCGTCAACCGCTTCGATGGGCACGGCTCGCCGGAGCAGTACAAGATGTGGTTCACCGGTGACGACGGCAGCAATCGTGCCATCGGCTACGCCACGCTCAGCCCGGTGAGCCTGGCGACAGCTTCCGGCAGCGGGCAGAGCGGTGCCGTGGGCAGTCCCCTGGATCAGCCATTCGTGGTGGGGCTGCGCGATAGCTGCGGCGAACCGGCCGCCGACATCACCGTAACTTTTGCCATTGGCGGCACGCCGACCGGGGCCAGTGGACAGAGCCTGTCGGTGCTGAGTGGGGCCACGGATGAGGCGGGTGGGGTCTCAACTACGCTAACCCTGGGCGATGCAATAGGTGTGTATACAGTCACGGCATCTGCCCCCGGTGTCATCGGTCTGCCGACAGTATTTACAGCCACAGCCAACTCTAACCCAACCCCCCCTTCCATCGACAACTTCATTTACCTGCCGCTTATCTTCAAGAACGCTGGTCCCTATTTCCATCTACTCTACCTGCCGCTTGTCTCCAGAAGCGCTGTCTGGTGATTACCCATGCCCCACCGCTGAGACACGGAGAACGCGACTAACACAGCGCGCCTCTATCATAGGGAAACGTTTGGCCGGAAACCAATCCATACTTGTGGGCAACCATCAAACAGCGATGCCTTTCCTCCTAACCACGGCATCACGGTGCTCTCTGAACACGTTATATGCAGCCAGTGCGCCCTCCAAGTAGTGAGGCCCAGGCTTGACATGTCGCAGCGGCTTCCCTCTCTCCTGAACTGGAGTAAGACTGAGTCTGTCTAGCTTCGCAGCCGCCAGTTCCTTCTTCAGAACTCCATCAGCAAGTGCCAGTGTTTTTGCCTGCACAGGCTTCTCATTATGGATCTTGCCCTTCCCAGCCAAACTCAGTCGTAGTCTCCACAGGGCGCGACGCATGCGCTGAAAGCCATCCAGGTAGCCGTCGCCACAGCCGTGACGCTCTAACCGATGGTAATGCTGATCCAACGCCCTTAGTGCTCCAGATATTACTAGACGCGCCACAGGATTACACAGGTTTCTTTTCATAGCAGAAATGCGCTCCACATACTTATGGACAATCACCAGCTACTCCACTGAGCGCAAGGGGCATGAAAACGGTGTAGGCAACTGTAACTTCCTCGCTGGCGTAGTTTACCTCTACGTTACCGTCGCCGTCAATAGCGCGGGCTTCGATCAGGTACATTCCGGCGTCGAGCGAACCGATCTCCAGGGTAAAGGGTTCGTAGTCACTGTCGAACGCGCCATCCTGGGCATCGGCGGATTGCCACGGGCCACCAACTACCCGATACTGAACATTGGCGACGATGCCCCCTTGCAGGTGGTAAGCCACTCCACTTATGGCTACTATCTTCGTGGCAGGGGCGGCAGCGCCGCTCGGCCGGTAGAGTTCGGTATTCAGGCCGCCGTCAACGGGGTCGAGGATGGAGATGGTTTCGGTGGCGTCGGCTTCAGATACATTCCCGGCCGAGTCTAAGGCCACCACCTCCAGAGTGTACAGACCGGGGGGGAGTGAAGCGCTGAAGTGGTACTCTTCGGTTGTCCCGTCGAACGCGCCGTCGCCAGCCACAGCCTGCTGCCAATCCCCGCCGTCAAACCGATATCGTACCCCCGTTAAGGTGTTGATGGTCACGCTAGTGTAGCTGGGGGAAGGATAGGGAACAATGTCCGCCGTGCCACTGATGGCTACATTATCACCGTCCACAGAAATAGAATCAATGCTGATGGGCAAATCCGTGTCCAGCGGGTCGAGAATGCCGTCACCATCGCTATCACGCCAGCCTATCTGTCCGGCGGCGTAAGGGTCAATCGCACCAGCGGCGTACGGAAACACCTGTCCGCGCATAATGCTGGTCACATCTGAAGTGCAATCGCCGTACTGGCTGTTCTGATTTTCAACGTACAGATAACCGGAGCGACGGGTGCAGGGCTGGTGAGCGCTGTAGTACTGATCTAGCGCGTGGAAGATATGTCCCATCTCGTGCGCGGCCACGGCGTCCATATTGTCAGGGCCATAGCCGTCATTGCCGTAGGTCATCACCATAAACGGCCCGCCCAGGTAGGCGTAGGCGAAGTATCCGTCGCTGAAACGGTTGTCGCTGTCGGCTGAGCTATCCACCACAAAGATGGTAAAGGCCCAGTCGGTCTGGTAGGCGGTGCGCAGGTCGTTGTCGTAATCGCGGACGCGGGCGAAGTACGAAGAAGCATTATAACCCAGAGCATTCATAGCATCAGCAATCCAATATTGCTGATCGTAGTATGGGCGAGAGATAGGTTCCACGCCGGTGGGCAGGGGATTGGAGAAGTGGTCGTCGTAGACAAAGCTGAGGTCAGCCCGTGGCTCCATCTCAGCCCACCAGTTGAGAGCGGCCACAACCTCATTGAAAACCCGTTGTGTTTCATCAGAGGTCCAGTCTTCAGTGGAGGGATCCACGCTGCCGTCGCTCTCTACCAACACAATGCCCACGGCCACGGAGCCGGCCATGTATTCACTGGTCTGGTAGTAGCCGGGAGTGACGGAACTGCTGGCCTGAAGAGACATCCCCTCAGCAGAGGGCAGATCCGGGGCAATGAAAGCGTCGTTGGGCTCGTCGGGGTGCTCTGCGGTCATCAGGTTTGTATCTGGGACAGCAGCCTGGGGGGCGGCCAGGCTATTCCACACACTGGCGAAGCGGCGGGCATCGGGGCCATAACGATCCACGGTGGATAATTCCACCGCCTGGGTGAAAACAGCGGCCACACCGGGCAATGCCGCAAGCGGCTGGATCGTGGCGGGGGTTACTTCGGCGATGATGGCTTGGTGGGGAAAAGTGTGGAAGGTTCGTCCGCCATTGGCTTCGATGAAAGCCCGCACCTGAGCCAGTTGCTGCGCGTTGTTCTCTGTCAGCAAAACAAAGGCTCGCACTTGCGTATCACCCTGGGCATAACCGGCGGAGACCGGACCCCAGAGGCTAGAAGTAATGATCGTTGTGAGAAGGACTGGAACAAGTCTCTTGCCCACCATTGCCACCGCCTCATCTGTCCCCATATTAACAAACATCGGTATTCAAATATATAGTTGCGATGCGCGAACTGTGGGCGAGTTCCGTGCGAAAAAGTGCGAAGGGAAGTCTTGCGAGTGGGGGAAATAATAATCCAGCAATGCTCCACGGAAACATTGCTGGATTGACAAGCAGCTTGCGTTACTACTTTGACAATGTCAGATCAACATAAAGCAGGCTGCACTTGCTCGTCGGTGCTCGTAGCCCCCGTCCTCGGGGGCGTCTCATTCGATATGCCGCTCCCTTCAGTCACAGCTACTCAACCAGCGCTCGCTCACTCAACACTGCATCCGGTTTGAGTGGTAAGCAGCTTGCTATGAGGTTGTCTAGGGAGTGTGGCTTCTGACGCAACAAAGCCCGCTGATGCTATGCGATCAGCGGGCTTTGCTATGCAACTAACTCTTGTATGTGCCCTAAAGCAGATGCCCTATATCAATCGTCGGGCGGAATCAACCGATAGCCCACGCCACGTACATTTTCAATGCACCCCATCTCACCGACGGAGTAGCCCAGCTTACGGCGCAGGGAACGGATCAGTGGGCGCAACAATGTTCCTGCCTCCACGTAATTCGTGTCCAGCCCGTGAGTGGTCCGGATCAACTCCCGCGGAGATACCACCTGGTCTGCCCGTCGGGCCAGGTGCTCCAGCAGACTGAACTCTCTGGCAGAAAGCCGGATGGGCTCTTCGTCGAGCCAGACCCGATGCTGTCCAGGATCAATCCGCAATTTCCCAACGACCAGGGCACGCGATTCCAACACCGATGGCGATGCAAGGTGGACAGGCTGCTGCGCCAATTGCTGGGCACGTCGCAGTTTGCCTCGAACGGCTGCGAACAGGTCTTCAGATTCGAAAGGCTTGGTCAGATAGTCGTCAGCTCCCAGTTCTTTGCCGTAACGAATGTCACTGTCCATCGCGCGGGCGGTCAGGAATATGAAGGGAATCGCCACCCATTGCGGGTTCTCACGCATACGTTGGTACAGTTGATAGCCGTTCATGCGCGGCATAGCAACGTCCGCCAAGATCAAGTCCACTGGCTGCGACCGCAACACAGCGAGTGCCTCGATGCCATCATTGGCCAGCAATACCCTGTACCCTGCTTCTTCCAGAGTCATTCGAATGCCATCCCGCAAACGCGGTTCGTCGTCAACCACGAGGATGGAGGTAACTGCCTTCATCGTCCCGTCTCTCCCCAAGTAGCAGCAGATGGTGGGATTTCCTTTACTCCTGCCAAACAACGGCTGTTACAGACAAACATAGTATAACACTCCTACACCTGCTGGTCAAACGGATGCACTTGGACTGGAAGCACCCGCAGCGCCATGCAACACAGGAATGGTGGGTGTGTTACCCTCATGACTCCCAAACTATCGAACTTGGCAGGCCGTCCAATCTGCGGTACACTAATGAGGAAAGGAACTTAGAGATGGCATCACCGATCCAGTCCACTGCCCCGGGCAAGGTCATCCTCTTCGGCGAGCACGCTGTCGTCTACGAACGTCCGGCGATTGCGGTGCCTGTCACACAGGTGCGAGCCACCGTCACAGCCGAGCCCGCTTCGCCTGGCGACGGCTTGATGCTCGTCGCCCCCGACCTGGGAAAGAGCATCTCCCTGGCCACAGCCCCGCAGAGTGATCCGCTGGCCGCCGCTGCGCGGTTCACACTGACCCACCTTTCTGCCGCCGAGCCTGACGCCGTCCTCACCGTCAGTTCCACCATCCCCATCGCGGGCGGACTGGGCAGCGGAGCTGCCGTCTCCACGGCGCTCGTCCGCGCCCTGGCTGGCTTCCTGGGCCGCACGCTGGAACCCGCCGAGATCAGCGCGCTCGTATTCGAGGTGGAGAAGATCCACCACGGCACGCCCAGCGGGATTGATAATACCGTCGTCACTTATGAACAGCCTGTCTACTTCGTGCGTGGGCGACACATCGAGAGGTTGACCGTTGGTGAGCCTTTTACCCTGCTCATCGGTGATACTGGCATCCCCAGCCCCACGGGGAAAGTTGTAGGGCGGGTGCGGCGAGGCTGGAAGCGCGAGCCAGCTCGATACGATGCTCTGTTCGACCAGATGGGCGACATCGCTGACGAGGCCCGCCGGGCGATTGAGAGCGGAGACATTGACACATTGGGACCGCTTATGGACGAGAACCACGAGTTGCTAATCGAACTGGGGGTCTCATCGCCGCAACTGGACGATTTGGTGGAAATGGCCCGGCTCACTGGCGCGATGGGGGCCAAACTCTCAGGTGCTGGTCGGGGTGGGAATATGATCGCGCTGGTGGAGGATGACCTGGCCGAGGAAGTGACAGAGGCGTTGAGAGAGGCAGGGGCAGAGCGGATTATTCGCACGAGAGTTAGTAGGCCGGTAGACTGGTAAGTTGGTAAATTGGTCCCCGGTATCGCTCACTACTTCCAAACCTACCAGTCTCTTACAGGAGTTACGCGGTTCGCTGGTCGAGTAGGCCCTTCAGGTCGAGTAGCGAAGCGTATCGAGACCAAGAACCGTGCCAAACCGGGCTTCGATACGGCCTGCGGCCTACTCAGCCAGCGGTTTGGCCCTCAACTGCGTAAGTCCTGTCTCTTAATGTACCAATCTACCAATGTATCAACCTACCAGCACCATCTTCCTCAAGCTCGGCGGCTCCCTCATCACCGACAAGACCCGCGCCTACACCGCCCGGCGCGAAGCCATCGCCCGCCTGGCCTGCGAAGTGCGCCAGGCTCTCGACGTCGCCCCCGACCTGAGACTGCTCATCGGGCATGGGTCTGGTTCCTTCGGCCACTGGGCCGCCAGACCCTACGGCACGCGACAGGGAGTGCACACGCCCAGCCAATGGCGCGGCTACGCCGAAGTGGCCGCCGCTGCCGCCCGCCTCAACCGCATCGTCACCGATGCCTTCCTCGAGGCTGGCGTCCCGGTGTTGAGCGTGCAGCCCTCCGCCTCTGTCCGCTGCCACGACTACGCTCTGGAATATCTCGACATGCGCCCGATTCACGCAGCGCTGGCGCGGGGGCTCGTGCCGCTGGTCTACGGCGACGTCGCGCTGGACGACGTGCACGGTGGCACCATCGTCTCCACCGAGGACCTCTTCCTCTACCTGGCCCACGAACTGCGCCCGGCCCGCATCCTGCTGCTGGGCGAGGTGGACGGCGTGCTGGACTCAGATGGTGGGGTGATCCCACGCATCACCCCGGCCGACCTCCCCACCATGCGGGAGGTGCTGGGCGGTTCCGAGGGCGTGGACGTCACCGGCGGCATGGCAGACAAGGTGGCGCGTATGGTCGGGCTGGTGCAGCGCCACCCGGAGACGCGTGTGCACGTCCTCACCGGCGTTGAGCCAGGGCTGCTGACCCAGGCGCTGCTCGACACCGACCCGCACGTGGGCACGTGGATTACCGCGCAATGAGGCGAATCCCGGCTCAGGGCCGGCCCGTCAGCCACTTGTTCGAGGCGGTTACCTCGTCTGGCTCCAGAAAATGGGCTCTTGGTGGCTCAAGCGAAGGGAGGCATAGTGAGCAACCTGAACAAGGCCATCCGTATACTGATAGCCGACGATCATCCTGTGACGCGGGCAGGTATTCGCGCCGTCCTGGAAGAAGCGCCGGACATCGAAGTCGTGGGAGAGGCCAAGGATGGCGTAGAAGCGAAACAGATGGTGGCAGAGCTTCGCCCAGACATCCTGCTGCTTGATCTAGTCATGCCCGGTCTGCGGCCATTTGAAGTCGAGAAGTGGGTGCGCACCAACTACTCGGAAACCGTCACGCTGGTGCTGACAGCCCACGATCGGGATCGCTACCTGGCGGAGATGATCGAGGCGGGTACGACGGGCTTCCTCACCAAAGAGGAAGCCCCCCAGAGACTCGTGGAAGCGATACGTCGCGCTGCGCGGGGAGAGATTCTTTTCAGCAAGGAACAACTGGTCCGGGCACGCCGCTGGCACAGGGAGGTGGGCAAGCGATGGGAGAGTCTGACCGGACGGGAGCGGGAGGTATGTTTGCTAATAGCTGATGGACATAGCAACAAGCAAATTGCTGAGACATTGGCCATCAGTGAACGCACCGTGGAGACACACGTCGGGAATCTGCTGGGTAAGCTGGCCATCGCTTCACGGGCCGAAGCCGCGACATGGGTCTGGCAGCACGGTTTGGCCGAAGAGATGGGTTTGCGTGGAGATCAATCAGGCGAAGCTGGTGGAAATCAACCAGAGAAAAATGAGTGATTTCACGGATGACAAACCTCCAAAAGTGTGGTAGAGTAAACCCGCCGCCGGTAAGCTCGGCAAGTATCAAAAATAGGAGGTTTCAATATGCGCAAGTCGAACCTTGTTTTAGTGCTCGTGTTGCTGATCGCTACAGTTATGCTGATGCCGACAGTGAGCCAAGCCATTGCAGGGGTGGATCACGACAACTGCTTACAAGCATGCTTTTAGCCACCATGACCCTTGGCCTATTCCCCACTATGCAGCCTTTTTCAGCGGCGACTATGGCAGGAACCAGCATTTTCTGGGCACAGGTGGAGATGCGGCAACCACGCCCTACGACGATGGTATCTGGAATTGGGACTGGTATCCCCCCACTTGGCAGAGCCGCCTACTAACTCCCAAAACGTGGCTTATAAATGAGGGGTGGCGGGGTGCTTCGGTGGCCAGCAATTACCAGGCAACCGTCTTTCACTAGTCAGATTACAGAATCTCAACTGTAACTGGGGAGGAATAGCGTGAAAAAGCGATATTTACTGTCAGTCTCAACCGTGCTCCTGATTTTGTCCATCATCATTGCTGGTTCTACAGTAATAGCCCTAGCCAGAAGTCATGGACAAACGGAGACCCCACTGGCACAGCAGGTCTTGCAGAGAAGTGATTTGCCTGATAGCGAGGTGTATTACGCCGAACAGGTGACGGACGATCGTTTTCCAGGTCCCCTGAGCCCCGTCAATACACCTTTGCAGGTCGAGGGATTCTTGGAAGGATACGAGGTGAGCACGTGGTATCCCTGCGTATTCCAAGGAGAGGCTGGGAAAGAACTCGTGAAGGATGGGCAAGGCGGTGCCTTTGTCATGAACGTAGCGTACCGATACCAGGATAAGACCCAGGCAGAAGCGGCGCTTGAGCAGCAGCTTGAATTCTTTAATCAGGAGGATCTACCAGCGGATGTTAAGGTGGAGCCACTAGATTACAGTGAGTTCCTGGCCGCTGCCAATGACATGTATGGACGTGCAATGCAACTCACCTATTCTCAGGAAGACCGGACCTGGGTGACCTACTGGTTTCTTGGCGTAAGGGGTAACACCTCGATGCTCCTGATGGTAGACGGTCTGCCCGATCCAGCGACTGAGAGGGTTTTCAACGCACTAGCGGCAAAAGTGATACAGCGCCAAGATCAGCGAGCGAGGTAACAGTAAATTTCCCCGACCCTCCCCCGGTTTCGTGGACAGATTGTCTTGTCCACCTTTTCGGGGGAACCCCATCTTTGAAGATCCAGGAGGTAAGCAAGTGAAAAGAAAACTATCTAAAGGAGTACCACTGCTTCTTGCAGCAACGGCAGTAGCTGGACTGTTTATAGCCGCAGTCCCACGAGCAGTTGCGACATTCCGTACGTTGCGCATCCTCGAGCCGCAACCGCGTTCAGAAGCAGCGAGAGTTATCACATCTGAGGAGGCCTGGGAGATTGCATTCGACTATGCGACAGAATGGCAGGACGACGCGGTCCTGATAGGGCTGGCAAGTTCCGACGTTGACGACCCGAATGCCCAAACATCCGGTGGCGACGGCAGGCGGCGGACCTGGATTGCCAACCTTGTTTCCCCACATTCCAGTTTGCGCATCAGACTGCAAATCACAGACGGTGTAGTTGTAGAAGCGATCGAAGAGCAAGGCATTTTCGACCTTCCTCCGGTCACGGAGAAGCCGCTGATCGATAGCTCTGATGCCCTCCGGTCGGTGCTTGCGGAAAGGCCCGATTTTGCTCCTGGTACCGGCAAGGCGCAAGGTTATCACTTCATACTTCAGCTTAACGAAGACCATCAATCTGTTCTTCTTGTATTGGGTTCGTACAAGCAGTCTCCAGCCATCGGAATCGTAGACGCCGAGACCGGCAGAGTGTTGTCCTACAGAAAACATACAACCGACTCCAGGGGGGCGATTCTATACTCAGCAGATGCTGGTGTTACTTGGCATATCAGCGATCTAGCCAACAATATGGTGACCTCAATGACCTCAGATCCGGTGAGGGAGAATAGTGCCTACGCCAGTGTTGTGAACGATGACAGCATCCAGATCTATCAGACCCAGAACGGAGGCCGAAATTGGCAATTGTTAAGCGAGCTTCCCTCTAAAGCCGGAAATTGGGTGTACAGCACATCTGCCATACCACCCACTTCAGCCATCGACAACTCGACTGTCATTGTCGTAGGTACGCCTACAGGGCTGTGGATTTCAAGAGATGCCCATAATAACTACTGGGAACGCGTGGACACATTGCCAGAAGGCCCTCCGCAATGGATAGCGGGTTTGGGTGGCACCGAAACATCGAAAATTGTGGTCAGCCTGACAGCGGGCCCCAATGCTGGTCTGTATGCAAGCGAGGATGCCACTTCCTGGACGAAGGAAGCTGACGGTGTGTTTCGCCTTTCCAAGTCATTCAATCGTAAGTCTATCATTGCCGTAGATGAGTATGATGAATCAGGTAGGGCCCTCTTATTTGATGGCGAGAATATGTCAGAGATTACGGTTCCTCCCCACACTTTGCGCTTAGCAGGCGATTTCACCCAGAGTACCATTCTCCTGGCGGAATCGCCTGGGGCCTTGTTCAGAGGCACACAAGACGCAAAGTCAGGCAATTTTGTCTGGCGGGAGAACCTCTCCACTTATCTAGCCAGCCTAGTTGTGTCACCAGATTACCCGTCGAGTGGGCTGGCTATCGCTGGCGGTTTTCGTACAGGTGTGCTTAGGAGCACGGACTACGGTGAATCTTGGGAAGAAGTACTCAGTTCCCAAGCACTATTAGAGTCTGGCACAGGCGAAATCGGCAGCATCGAATTCTTGTCATGCGATCAAGTCATTCTCATCAATGGAGGTGCGTTCACATGGGCCGAATTCTAACGTCACTCAAAAAACACTGGTCAGTCCTCTGCATCGCGATCGTCATGGCTACTCTGGTGCTTTCGACATCACCGGTCCTCGCAGCCAACTACAGTGGTTGGATGACCGGATATGCTTTTGGGAATCTCCACGGGGCTAGCGGAAGGATGGTAAGACAAACCGACTTTGCAAATCACAGTCCTATCTGTTGCCCCTCAGATCCCGCTGCTTCGTGGCCCTGGGGGACGTATATTCAGCTCGTATCCAATCCATCAGTCATATATCTAAGTAGTGCCAGCGGTTACTATTACCCGGTCACTTCATTCGACCTCTGGGACAACGGTGATCCACAGTGCAGCATGGGAAACTATTGGGTGGATATATACTTCGGACGCTATACTTGGACTCCGTCCAACTGCAACTGTCCCGGGTCGCCCCCCAACGGTGCTTGCTCGTATGGTTACACGAACAATTGTCACGATGCCATATACTTTGGCCAACACTGGGCAACATACCAGAGATAGCAACAAAATATAGCCCGTGATATTCCCTTCTTGTAGGGGAGCATTGATGCCGGGGTTCGCAGCCTCATAGGGCGTACCATGCCCTCGGAGAGTGCGAGACCTTGGCACCTTCTCCTAACTTCTCAAATTCAAGGCCCGTTTTGCCTTTGCGGGTCTCTCGCACAATCGGCTTCGCTCAGAACACCGCCCCGCGTTTTTCGCCCACCGGTCAGGGTGAAGAAAGCGGGGCGGCGGGCTGCTTGCCCTGAGCCTGCCGAAGGGGCATCGTTTGTGCGAGGGCTGCCGGTGGGGTATAATTGAGATGGGTCACCATTGGAGTGGCGATGAGAGGTAGAACACTTGGCTCCCACGCATCCTCGCAGGGGAGCGAATACGGGCGAGCTTTACATTCAAAGAGGATAACGAAACCATTGATGAACTGGAGATAGAAGCGTGGGCCAGCAACAGCCAAGGGAGGAAAGTATGACAGTCCTGATCGGCACCAGCGGCTTTAGTTACAAAGATTGGGTCGGGCCGGTCTACCCCGAGGGCCTGCCCAAACGAGAGTGGCTATCCTTCTACGCCGAAGAGTTCCCCACCTGCGAACTGAACTTCAGTTACTACCGCATCCCCGACGGTCGCACGTTGGATCGGATGGCGGCCAAAGTGCCTGAGGGGTTCCTGTTCACCATCAAGGCCTACCGGGGCATCACCCACGAGCGGGAGCAGCCGGAGCCCCAGATGAAGCAACTCACGGCGGCGCTGGCCCCGCTGATTGACGCCGAAAAGTTCGCCTGTGTACTGGCTCAGTTTCCCTATTCATTCCACGCCAATCAGACCAACCGCGACTATCTCAAGCGCGTGCGCGAGGGGTTCAGCGATCTGCCGCTGGTGGTCGAGTTTCGCAACCGTGCTTGGATCACAGATCAGACCTTCGAGGAACTACGGGCGCTGAACCTGGGCTTCTGCTGCGTGGACCAGCCGCGCTTCAAGAACCTGGTGCCGCCGGTGGCGGTCGCCACAGGCTCCGTGGCGTACGTGCGGTTCCACGGGAGGAATCGGGCAAAGTGGTGGAAGCACGATGAAGCCTGGGAGCGGTACGACTATAGCTACAGCGACGATGAGCTGACAGAGTGGGTGGACAAGATTCGCCAACTGGACGAGAAGGCGCCGCTGACGTTGGTCTATATGAACAACCACTGGCAGGGCCAGGCCGCTGGCACGGCCCGGCAGTTACGGATGTTGATGGAGAGAACAGACTGATGTCCAAAACGGTGCACGTCAAATGGGTCGAGCGGCGACAGTTCGTCGGGACCGACGAGAGCAAACATTCCGTGGTGATGTCATCCCAGGACGAGGAGAACGGCACCGGGATGAGCCCATCCCAGTTGCTGCTGGTGGGCCTCGGAGGCTGCACCGCCTACGACGTGGTGGAAATCCTCCACAAGAAGCGCCAGCGACTGACCGGATTGGAGGTCACCGTCACCGGCGAACAGGAAGCCAACCCGCCCTGGACCTACCGCAAGATCCACGTCCAGTACGTGGTGCGGGGCAAGGACCTGCGCGAGGAAGCGGTGCGCGACGCGATTGAAATCTCGGAGCACAAGTACTGCTCCGTCGCCGCGACGCTGCGCGACACTGCCGAGATCACCTACGATTACACCATCGTGGAGGAAGACTAGCTGACCCTTGCGAAGGTTCTCAACCTTCGCAAGGGTCAGGTTACCGCCAGACGTTCCGCTGAGTACCGCAGGTACCGCTCCTCCTCCACCACCTGCCGCATGCGATCCACCGCCTCCCACACCTCGGTGAACGATGTGTAGAGAGGGGCCAGACCCAGACGGATGTTGTCCGGCTCACGGAAGTCGGGCAGGACGTTCATCTCCTCGATCAGCGCCCGGTTGATCCGGTATCCCTCTGGATGGCGCACGCTGACGTGGGAGCCGCGCCGGGCAGGGTCCCGTGGCGAGCCCAGGGTGAAGCCCAACGGAGCCAGCACCGAATCCGCCAGGTAGACCAGGTAGGAGGTCAGCCTAACCGACTTGCGGCGGATGTGCTCCAAGCCCGCCTCCAGCAGGAGATCAAGGGCCGGCTCCATCGCTAGGAGCGAGAGGGTGGGCGGGGTGCCGACTAGGAAGCGGGCTACCCCTTCCGCCGGTTCGTACTCCAGGTCGAAATCAAAGGGGGAACGCTGGCCGAACCAGCCCCACAAGGGGGAGAATGCCTCTTCCTGCAGATCGCGCCGCACGTATAGGAAGGCCGGGGAGCCAGGGCCGCCGTTGAGGTACTTGTACGTGCACCCGACCGCCAGGTCCACACCCCACCGATCCAGTTCCACCGGAACCGCGCCGACAGAGTGGCTCAGGTCCCACAGAACCAACGCCCCCACCCGATGCGCCCGCTCCGTCACCGCCGCTGCGTCATAAAGGAAGCCGCTCTTGAAGGTGACGTGGGAGAGGGTGACCAGTGCCGTCCGGTCATCAATGGCGTCGAAGAGGGCCTGCTGATCCACCGTGATGCCGTCGGCCGAGGGAAGCAGGTGGAGGTGATGGCGGTCACTCAGCAGGCGGATGCACCCCTGGACGATATAGAGGTCGGAGGGGAAATTCAGCACGTCGCTGACGATACGGTCCCGCCCTGGCCACATCACCAGTGCGGCCATCGTCAACTTGAAGAGGTTGACCGAGGTGGAGTCGCTGACCACGACCTGGCCCGGTCCCGCGCCCACCAGTTGCGCGATCTTCTCCCCCACTCTGGCCGGGGCCTCGTACCAGCCTGCGTTCCAGCCGCGGATGAGGTCGCGCCCCCATTCCGTCTCCACCACCGTCTGCACGCGCTCCACCGTCCGTTGGGACAGGCGGCCCAGGGAGTTGCCATCCATGTAGATCAGGTCTGGCTCGGCGATGACGAAGGCCTCCCGTAAAGGGGCCAAATCGTCCTTCGCATCCAGCCGCCGGGCGAATGCCGACCCTGGCTCAAAGTTCAGATCTTCCACACGCTCCCTCTCTATACAATGAGCATCGCGTCGCCGAAACTGTAGAAGCGATAGCGCTGCTGAATCGCCTCAGCGTAGGCGCGATCCAGCAGTTCCTTGCCAGCGAAGGCCGTCACCAGCATCAAAAGCGTCGAGCGCGGCAGGTGGAAGTTGGTGATCAGTACATCCACGACGTGGAACTCGTAGCCGGGGTAGATGAACAGGCCCGTCGCCCCCTCAAACGGCTGCACAGTTTGGGATTTGGATTCTAGGCCTTGGGCTTTAGCCGCCGCACTCTCCAGCACCCGCACGCTCGTCGTGCCCACCGCCACCACACGGCGGCCCTCCAGTTTGGCTCGATTCACCTGCTCGGCCACCTCCGGCTTCAGGGAGCAGTACTCGGTGTGCATACGGTGTTCTTCGATGTGCTCCTCGCTCACCGGGCGGAAGGTATCCAGGCCGATGTGCAGAGTGACGAAGGCGAATTGAACCCCCATCCCCTGGAGCCGGTGCAGCAGTTCGGGTGTGAAGTGGAGGCCGGCAGTGGGAGCCGCTGCCGAGCCTGGCGTGCGCGCGTAAACCGTCTGGTAGCGCTCAGCATCCTCCAGTGGGGTGTGGACATACGGCGGCAATGGTGTGACGCCTACCTGCTCCGCCAGGCGCAGCACCGGCCGGTCGAAGGCCAGCACGCGTATCCCGCGCTCCCCCTCCCCGATCACTTCGGCCTCCGCGCCAGTGGGCAGGCCATCGGGACCGTCGAGCAGCATCAGGCGCGTTCCTACCCGGATGCGCTTCCCTCCGACCAGCGCCTCCCACGTATCGTCGGCGCCCCGTGGTAGCAGCAGAATCTCCACCTTCCCGCCGGTCGGTTTGCGGGCGAAGAGCCGGGCTGGAATGACCCGGCTCTCATTGTGCACCAGCAGGTCATCTGGCTGCAGGAATTCCGGCAGGTCAAAGAAGCGCCGGTGGCCGATCTCACCGGTGCGCCGGTCCACCACCATCAGGCGAGAGGCATCCCTCGGCTCGATGGGGGTCTGGGCAATCAGTTCAGGGGGGAGTTCGTAGTCGAACTCAGCGGTTCTCACTCGATACTTTCTGTCTCCTCCCATGTGGTCTCGGCGCCTTCCGCCGCTTCCTCAGGGGCGGTGGCTGATACAGCCTGCCAGATGGCGACGATGAGGCAGACGACGGCGATCAGGTCCAAGAGGCCACAGCAGCAACCGAGACCACCCTGCGCCCAGGGCAAGGTCCTGAAGGCCGCTCTCTGCAAGATGACGCGATCCAGAAAGGCAACACGCATGATCGCTCCAATGTCTCGGATGAACGACAGCGCGAAGGCAATTGTTGCCAGAATGGCAGGAGTGCCTTTGATCCTGATCAGCAAGATGACCGCCACGACGAGACCTGCCAGGTGTGCGATCAGGAGAAGTGCGAAGTTCACATAGGTCAGAGCCATTTCATCCTCCTTTTCCGATTTTATTGCCCGACGTTTAGCAAGTGCATAATGCTGCTCGACACAGTGGGTACCCAACTGGAGTTCAGGCTCACGCTGGCGCTTCTGACTGACAATTTTACACGCAATGCCTCATCTAAGCAAATCCCGCAGTTCGGCGTGTGTGGCATCAGCGATTTGCACTTTGGGCTAAAGCGTGTAAACTATAAATATCTCGGTGTAGCACTGTGAATCGCCATTCTGCCAGATGGCGATAGGCAGCCGCAAGTGGGATGATCTCGCTGATGCGGCTGTTCCGTGGCTGCATAGCCCAACGAGAGCAACACATCACGCGCGCAAGGGGGAAACAATCATGACACGTAAAGCCACCCATAGGTCGCTCATTGTGGCCGCATTGGCACTGCTCGTGACGACCGGCGTGGCCTCGACGCTTCACGCCTCATCCTCACAACCGGCGAGCTTCCTGGGCAAAGGTATGGCGCAGCAGACCGTGACTGCGACTACAATACTGACCGACACCACAACGCCGACTATCTTCCCCACCCAAGAAACAAGCGCTACCCTGACGCCAACAGGGACTTATACTCCAACCCAAGAGCCGACACCTCTCCCAACGTCAACCAATTCTCCCACACCCGCCCCCTCTCCTACTCAGACGTCCACCTCCACCCCGGCGCCGACCAACACCCCTACTCCCACCCCCACCCACGTGCCGACCGCTACTGCTATGCCGACCCCAACCCCAACTGCTACACCCACCCCCTCGCCTGTTGACACAGCAATAACCCTGCTATCTCAAAACTGGCCCCTGGCTGCAGTGATCTGCGTGACCCCGCTGTTAATCCTGGGTCTGCTGCTTATCCTGTGGACCCTTAGGAGAAAACCAAGGCCAGCACCCCCACCTCCACCTCCGCCCACCGTCCCTGCCGGTCCGCGCCTAGAAAGCGTTGGCACTCCTGGCGGGCCGCGTCGCTTCGACATTAGCCCACAGGGCATCACCATCGGGCGAGCGCCAGAAAACGGCCTGGTCATCACCCAGGCTTTTCCTGGCTGGGAGACCACCTCTCGCCAGCACGCCCGCATCTACGAGCAGGCCGGCCGCTGGATCGTCGAAGACCTCAACTCGATGAACGGAGTCTACGTGAATGGGAGGCGTACAGGTCGCAACGTGCTGCGCGACGGCTGGCGACTGGGCATCGGCGGCGTGGAGTTTGTCTTCCACGCTGGCATAGGGGAGGCACAACGATGAAATGTCCAAACTGTGACTACGAGAACCGTGAAACCGCTCACTTCTGCCACCGCTGTGGCACACCGTTGACGATGCAGAATCCGGCTGGAGGGGACGTATCTCAACATCCGACCCAACCACTCACTCTCCCATCCTCCTCCCAACCGTCCACCACCCACCCGCTGCCAGAAGCCAGCGTCGCCTTTGCTCCCCTGCCAGAAGGTGCGCTACTCCGCGACGGGCGATACGTGGTTGAGGAAATACGCACCACCGACGAGCGGTTGAACGTCTACCTGGTGGAGGATGCCACGTCCGTACGGTTGTGCCCCAACTGTCAGGCGGAGACGTCCGATCGCCAGGAGCAATTTTGCTCCTCCTGCGGGGCTGACATATCGGACATCGAACCCGTGTACCTTCGTTACCTGGTGCAAGAAAGCGCCGACGAACAGACCTTTGCGGCGGAGGCCCAGATATTGGGGATGCGCCTGGAGCACCCTGGTTTGCTCCTGCCTCGGGAGATCTTCTCAGAGGCTCCCTACGGCCCTCCCCGCTACTATCGGGTGGAGCCGGAGTTCTCGCCACCGCTGGCGACCTCCCTCCCTGTGCCCCAGGAACCCAGCCGGGTCCTGAAGTGGGGTGTATCCCTGGCACAGGCACTGGATTACCTGCACCGCCACCAGGTCGCGCTGGGCGAGATTGACCTGGGCCACATTGCAGTGGAGGGAAAAGAGGCTCGCTGGGTGCACCTGAGCGGGGCCTACGTCGTCCCGCCCGCGGTCCGTTCACAGGCAGTGGCTCATTTCGCCGAGGATGTGAGAGGGCTGGCGGCGGCGCTTTTCCATTTGATGATAGCACAGCAGCAGATCGCTGACATCCAACTGCCCGAGCAGGTAGAGATGACCTTCTCTCAGGCGCTGACTGTGCCGGTCAGCATCACTGCGGGCGATTTCGCTGTGGCGCTCGAAGAGAGTCTACAGGAACTCCGTCGCCCGTCCAGCGTCACCCTCACGGTCGGCCGCCGCACCGACGTAGGACAGGAGCGTTCCCTGAACGAGGATAGCCTGTTGACCCTCCACAGCGCTTCGGTGTTCCGCTCCATCAGCACGCCGGTGGGCGTGTTCGCCGTTGCCGATGGGATGGGCGGACACGAGGCTGGTGACGTAGCCAGCCGACTTGCCGTTCAGGCTATTGCGCGGCAGACGGTCAGCGGGGTACTATCTCCAACCGTCACCGGCGAGCCCCTGCCCAATACCCGCCAGTGGCTCACTGACGCGATACTGGCCGCAAACCGGGCCGTCCACGACCAGCGCAGGACCGCCGGCACCGATATGGGCACCACCTTGGTGATGGCGCTCCTGATCGGTGACAAGGCCACCATCGCCAACGTCGGCGACAGCCGTGCCTACCTGCTCAACGAGGATGGCATCATCCAGGTTACCACCGATCACTCGTTGGTCGAGCGCCTTATCGCCACAGGCCAGATCACGCGGGAGGAAGCAGCCCATCATCCGCAGAAGAACGTCATCTACCGCGTCATCGGCGACAAGCCCCACGTAGAAGCCGACCTGTTTGAGCAGCGGCTGGCCCCGCATGAGGCTCTGCTCCTCTGCTCCGATGGCTTGAGTGGCATGGTGCCGGATGACATAATCTGGCAAATCTGGCACACCTCCACCTCGCCTCAGGAAGCCTGTGACCGTCTGGTCGAGGCGGCTAACCAGGCCGGGGGGGAAGACAATATCACGGTCGTGATTGTACAGGTAGGAATATGATGGGCTACAAGGGGAACGTGGGTGAGAGATGCTTTCTTCATTTGGCTGAATAGCATTGCGCGAATGGAGCGGCGGCACAAGGCCATCCTGAGTAGTATTATCTTCCAGATACCACACTATGACAAACATATACGAGGAGCTTTTCCATGGCCCACTTGATGCGCTGTCTCTACTGCGGGCTGCTGCAAGATGAGCCCCGTGGTATCAAGACCTGCGTGCGCTGCGGTGGCGAACTGGCCTTCGAACAACCTCCGCCCGCTCGTTCCTACGTCCAGGCCCAGATGGAACTGGACCAGATCAACGCGCCCGCCGAGCAAATCGTTGACCGCTATCTGGTGTTGACCATCCAGACACCATCCCAGGTGCCCGACGATGAGGCCGCGCCCACCACAAGCGGCCGCGAGCCGATGGGTTTCACCGCCGTACTTGACGTCTCCGGCTCGATGCGCGGGGAGAAGATCGAATCTGCCAGAGAGGCCGTGCGCCAGGCTGTGCGCTGCCTCCACGACGGCGACCTACTCTCCCTGGTCACCTTTGCCAGCGAAGTGCAGACGGTGCTCAAGCCCACGCAGGTGGATGGCCGTCTGCGTCAGCAAGTTGAGGACATCTTGAACAGGGTCAGTGCCGGCGGACAGACCGCTCTCTGTAGTGGGCTTGAAGCAGGCATCGAGGCAGCGCGGGCCAGGCCCCAGGAGACCAACCTGGTGTTGCTGCTCAGTGATGGGCAGGCCAACGTGGGCGAGACCGACCTGGAAAAGGTGGGCGAGCGGGCGTTGAAGGCCCGCCAGGGAGGCGTCACCACCTCCACCCTTGGCGTCGGCAGCGACTACAACGAGGCGCTGATGGTCGAGATTGCCACCCAGGGGGGCGGCCGCTTCTACCACGTGCTCCACGCCCACCAGATCACCCCTTACGTGGTCGGCGAACTGGGCGAGGTCAGCGCGCTGGCCGCCCGAGACACAGCCCTGCACCTGATCCTGCCAGGCGGCACAGGCCTGCAACCCTTCTCATCGGCCTACACCGTCAGCGCGCAGTCGCTGGTGAGCCTGGGCGACATTCCTATAGACACCCAACTCGAAGTCGTTCTGCGCCTGCTGCTGCCACCGCAGCCGGCCAGCTCGCGACTGCCTATTGAAGGCACCCTCACCTACCGCTCACCCGCTGGCAACGAGTTGACTACGCCGCTCAACGCCGTGACACTGCGCTTCGTCGCGCCGGCTGCTTTTGACCGGCGCGACGGCGCTGTGGTGCCGGTCGTCGAGCGCGTGCTGGAGCAGATGAAGGCTCGCAGCGTGCTGGGCACCGTGCGCGTAGCTGCCGTCAGTGGCCGTGCCGCAGCTGACGAGCGGGCTCGTCTCAGCATAGCCGAGCTTCGCACCTATGCCTCGCTTCTGGGCGACGAGGTGGCCGAGGAGTTGGCTGCGCAGCAGCAGCGGACCTTCGTTGCTATGGCCGCCGCCCCCGCGGCCGCGAAAAACGCTGTCAGCCGTGCCTATGCTCGCCATCGCAGCACCAAAGACTTCGACAGAAAGAAATAGCCACTCTGGAGGCCTGCATCACAATGAGGCCTATCTACTCCACGAACGGCGAATGGGTCGCCCTGCTCCACGAGGGTTACCTTTACGATACCCTTGGGGAGTGGATCGCCTGGCTCGACAGCAAAGAGGTCTACAGCCGCGATGGGGAGTACGTTGGCTTCCTCTCGGACGACTGGCGCATCCTACGCGAGCGTATCCGCAAGCAGCGACCATTCCGCCCTGCACCTCCCGCTCCTCCAAAGATCAGGCCGCCGGCCAAGGTCTCCCTGGCCCCGCTCTTCGCCGAACTGCCCTGGAACCTGGTGGACGTTTTTGAAGAAGAGCCTGAAATCTTCAAGTACGTCTCCGAACTGCGGCCCGACTGGGAAGGCTGAATCGTGATTGCGGATTGTAGACATCGTCGTGAGCGTTCAGGCGAACGATTGCGGATTGCGGATTTCTGGCTCCGTCTGGCAGGACTTGTCCTCATCGTCGTGGGCTACTTCGCCCCCTGGACACCTCACAAAACCGCCGCCCTCACCGTGACAGGGCTCGAACTGGCAAAGTTCGCCAAGTTCTTCCCTCAGGTGCAGGGCGGCGTGGTATCCATCGTGCGTGAGCTATTCTATTTCCCCTTCGTCGTGGCCTTTGTCCTCTTGGGCCTCCTCGCCAGCCGGTCAACCAGCCGCGCCGTGCGCTTGATCGTGCCCCTGTGCGCGGCAGCGGTGCTCCTCGGCGCGCTGCTGCCCTTTTCCGTCGTCGACGCTGTGTATCAGGCCCTCACCACATCAGCTTCCTTCGCACTTTCTCCCGATGACAAGGGGCAGTTGATCCTTGTCGTGGCGGGGGTGATGCTCGCGTTGCTGACCCCGCTGGCCCATCGGCTCCCTCGACGGGTTTGCGGTGTCCTGATCGTGCTGCTGGCACTTGCTGGCAGCGTCCCGGCGCTGTGGCAGTTTGCCCTTCTTCGCCCCCTCGTCGTCGCGCTCTACAACGAGCACTTCGGGATGGGCTGGGGCTTGGTGGCTTGTGTGACTGGCTTTGCATCGCTCCTGCTCTCCGGCATCCTCACCATCGCTGGCCCCGATCGCTCCGTTCAGCCTCAGTCTGTTTTTCGCGCCCCTGGAAATCGTAACAGTGATTGTACAGATCATGGCCAAATCGCATCCTGAGTAGGCCGAAGGCCGTATCGAAAGGGCGATTTGGCGGCCCGTCGCCCTTCGATACGCCGCTTCGCGGCACTCAGGACGACTGGCCTGATTTAGCTGCTAGCGGAGTGCGAAATCTAGCCTCAGCCTTAGTACAGCAAGGCATAGATTCGTTCCGAGTTTCCCGTTCGCCACGCCGCTGA
>JBHIET010000018.1:0-49712 GCA_046760785.1 Anaerolineae bacterium
GGAGCACCTTCGAGACTTCCGCAGTCTGGCAGTTTGAATTGCGAAAGGCTCTCGACTCTCTGAAACGCAGGGGAACTTTCGCCACCGAGGTGATGACGAGAGGAATGGTCCTGTATGAAGCCTGAAACGCAAGAGTGGGTTGACAAGGTCGAGGGCGATTGGAAGGTCGCACAGCGCGAAATGGGGACGGCTGACCCTGTCTGGAACGTCGTCTGCTTCCTCGCTCAGCAATGCGCCGAAAAGTATCTGAAGGCTTTTCTGGAAGAACACTCCGTCGCTTTTCAGAAGACGCATGACCTTGTGGTGCTACTCAACGCCAGCGGAAGCCTGCTCCCAGATCTAACCTCGCTGAGGCAGCAGTTAGCCCATCTCACCATTTTCGACATTGCTGCTCACTATCCGGGTGCGCAGGCGGACCATCGAGCCGCAGAAGAGGCTGTGAGGACAGCGGAAGAAGTGCGGGCTGCGGTACGGACAGGGCTGGGACTTCCGTGGCAGGGAAGGATTTTCGCTGAGCGAGTGTCAGATGACTATTCTGCATCATCTTCCCACCCTCAGACCGATACAGTTCTAACTATATCATGCATGTCGAACTCATTGACATCCGCAAATACTTCGGCCCCGTCCGGGCCAATGATGGCATCTCCTTGACACTAGAACCCGGCACAATTCACGGCCTGCTGGGGGAGAACGGGGCCGGCAAGACCACCCTGATGAAATGCCTCTCCGGCTACTTGGTCCCCGACGGAGGGGCCACCAAGGTGGACGGGGAGCCGGTCTCTTTCGCCTCCCCTGCGGAGGCCATCCGGTATGGGATTGGCATGCTGCACCAGGACCCTTTGGACTTCCCCCAGATGCGGATTTTGGATAACTTTCTACTGGCCTTTGACCACCGCGTGCTTCCTGACCGGCGCCAGGGACGGGCGATACTGCAGGAACTGAGCACTCGTTTCCACTTCGACCTGGACCCCGACGCCGAGGTCATCAACCTCACCGTCGGCGAGCGGCAGCAACTGGAGATCCTGCGCCTCCTGGCCCTGGGCGCACAGGTCATTATCTTGGACGAGCTCACTACCGGCATCTCCGCTCCTCAGAAGGTGAAGCTGTTTGCCACCCTCCGCCGCCTGGCTGAGGAGGAAGGCCGCTCTGTGATCTTTGTCTCCCACAAATTGGAGGAAGTGGAAGAACTCTGCCACCGTGTGACCGTGCTGAGAGAGGGAAAGGTCACTGGTGAGGCCGAGATGCCCTGCTCGATGGATCGCCTGGTGGAGATGATGTTCGGGCGCAGCCTTCCACCCGTCGAGCGTGCTCCGGTGGAGCACGGAGCCACGGTCCTGCAACTGGAGGACGTGACCGTACCATCCTACCGCCTCACCATTGAGGGCGTAAACCTGACGGTGTGCGCAGGCGAGGTGGTAGGGCTTGCCGGGCTGGAGGGAAGCGGACAGCGTCTGTTCCTGCGCGCTTGTGCGGGGCTGGAGCAAGTGGTCTCGGGCCACATCTGGGTGGACGGACGGGACCTGACGGGGGCATCCTACCGGCGCTTCCTGGAGGTCGGGATTGCTTACATGCCAGCCGGCCGACTGGAGGAGGGACTGGTCGGCGGCCTTACGCTCACCGAACACTTCGCTCTTGCCGAGCGCAATGGCTCCTTCTTCGTCAATTGGGACACAGCACGCGAGCGGGCCGTTGAGCGCATAAATCATTTCAATATCATTGGCCAGCCAGAGGATCCGGTGGAGGCTCTCTCCGGCGGCAACCAGCAACGGGCATTGTTAGCTTTGCTGCCGCCCGACCTGCGGCTACTGCTGATGGAACACCCCACCCGAGGGCTAGACGTAGAGTCAGCCGCTTGGATCTGGCTTCAGTTGCTGGCCCGGCGGGAGGAGGGAACGGCTATCGTTTTCATCTCGGCCGATCTGGATGAGCTTCTGGAGCGGGCAGACCGCATCGTTGTCTTCTTCGGGGGGCGGATGATGCCCCCGCTCCCGGCCCGCGGTACGACGGCGGAACAGTTGGGGTATCTGATCGCCGGGAAAGAGGCATTCTGAGAGAAGAGGATTAAGAAAGCGCTACTATGGCCGAGCAAAGGCAGATGGATCCAGATGATATAATCACAAGGTTGCGGCAGTCTATGCCCCTGATCGAACGGTGGTATGAGGTTGAATCCCTGGCCCTGTTTGGATCCTGCGTGCGCCGGGAGCAGCGCCCCGATAGCGACCTGGACTTCCTTGTGACGTTCCGTGAACCTCCGAGTCTCCTGAAGTTCCTCCAATTGGAGAATTACCTGACGGACGTGCTCGGGGTGAAGGTGGACCTGGTGATGAGAGAAGCCCTGAAGCGGCGCATTGGCGAGCGCATTTTGAAAGAGGCCGTGCCGGTATGAACGCGGGGCGGGCATATCTGGATTGCCTGGAAGACATCCTCGACTCTGCGGAGAAGGCGGAGCGGTTTGTGGATTGGCACGTCGAATTCTATCGGAGATCGGCGAGTAACTTGCGATGATCCGTAGGCTGAGGAACCTACTGTTGAGCCTGGCGCCCATTCTCCTGCCGCTTCTGTTCACCACCTTGATTGTGGTCGCTGTCAGCGCATCCCCGTGGGAGGCGTACCGCAACATCCTGTCCGGCGCCTTCGAGAGTCCAGTGAAGATCGCTGATGTCGTTGCCGCCTGCGTGCCGCTCATCCTCTGTGGCGTTGGGATGAGCATCACTTTCACTGCCGGTCAATGGAACATCGGCGTGGAAGGGCAGATCATCCTGGGGGCGATCTTCGCCACCTGGGTGGCCCGCAGCCTCCTCTGGCCGCGGGTGCCGGTGCTGGCAACGATGCTCCTGGCCGGGATACTAGGCGGCGCGCTATGGGGCTCGCTGGCAGGCCTCCTGAAGGTCTACGGTAAGGTACACGAGATCTTCGGCGGGCTGGGCCTGAACTATGTGGCGCAGGGACTGGCCATCTGGCTTATCTTCAACCCCTGGAAACCAGCCGATGGGGCGACGATGAGTGGCACCGATCCCTTCCCCGATCCGGCCTGGATGCCCCGCTTGGGCAACTTGCGCGTCGCGCCGCTGGCGGTAATTCTGGCCCTGGTGACAGTGATAGTGGCTTACTTCCTGCTGAAGGGAACCCGCTGGGGGTTGGAACTGAAGGCGCTTGGGAAGAACTTCCGCTCCGCCTTCCTGCTGGGTGTCCCGTCCACGCCGCGCCTGCTGACCGCTTTCGCCGCCTGCGGCGGGCTGGCCGGGCTGGCCGGCGCCATCCGTTGTTCCGCCCGCTACGGACGGATGATCCCGGAGATCTCCGGCGGGCAAGGCTACCTCTCCCTGCTGGTCGCCCTTCTGGCTGGCTACCGGCCCCAGTGGGTGCCCTTCATCGCCTTCTTTTTCGCCGCTGTAGGAGTAGGAAGCCCCCGTCTGGAGCTGAACATGCACCTGGATTCCTCTCTGGGCGGCGTGCTGGAGGCGTCGGTCGTGCTGGCGATGATGCTGGTAAGCGGCTGGCGGGCACTCCTGGCTCGGCGGAACGTAGGGGCAGGTCTCGCACCTGCCCCGGAGGAGAAGGCAGCCTGATGGAGACCGACTTCCTGATCCACACCCTCTCATCTATCGTTGCCGCTTCCACGCCGGTGGTTCTGGCCTCCATCGGCGAGACCATCTCGGAGAAGAGCGGCGTCATAAACCTCTCACTGGACGGCTCCATCGCGCTCTCGGCGATGACCAGCTTCGCCGTCGCATTCACCACCAGTAGCGCGACGTTAGGGGTCCTGGCGGCGATGGCGGTGGGGGCGTTCGTTGCCCTGATTGTCGCCTTTGCCAGTATCACCCTCCGCCAGCAGCAAGTGGCGGTCGGCTTTGTGCTGACGATGCTCTGTCTGGAACTGGCCGACTTCCTGGGCAACCCGTTCGTCCGCAAGCCCGGACCGTCGGTGCCACACGCCCCTATCCCCTATCTCTCCAGAATCCCCATCCTGGGGCCGATCCTGTTCGACCACAATCTGGTGATCTACCTGAGTCTGCTTTCCGTCATTGCCACATGGTGGTGGATCTACAAGACCCAGCCAGGACTGAAATTGCAAGGGGTGGGGGAACGACCAGAGTCCGCCTTCGTCCGGGGGGTGAACGTCAATCACCTCCGGTACATCTACACCGTCGTCGGCGGCGCGCTGGTGGGGCTGGCCGGGGCTTCCTATTCCCTGAGCATCAAGCTGGGCTGGAGCCACCGGCACACCTTCGGCATCGGCTGGATTGCCCTGGCCATCGTTATCTTCGGTGGCTGGAATCCCTGGCGTGTGGCAGCGGGGTCGTATCTCTTCGGTGCGCTCAAGGCCCTGGGCAGCATCCTGCAGCGGAATCCGGCCTTTGCCATCGTGCCGACACAGATCTTCTCCTCCGCCCCCTTCGCATTGATGATCTTCGCCTTGCTCCTGGTGAGTAGCGAAGGGGTGGACCGGCTGTTGGCCCTCCTGCCCACCCGGCTGGCCCGGAGGGTAGACCAGGCCATCCGCGGCCGGTCGCCGGGCGGGCTGGGAAAGCCGTTTGTGCAAGAGTGAGACACAAAACGTAGGGCGAAAAGATCCCGTATCAGACCGACCTATACGGTGCACCGACACAACCATAAAGTCAAGGCAAGAAATACACTCACCAGGTTAACTTCACCCAGGCGCTCTCCAAGATGAAGGACGCCGTTGTACTGCTTTTCCAGCATGCTGGCGCCCTGTGCATCTTGACCTGCTTATGGAAGTTAATGACGCGTATCGTTCTATGGGGACACTATCTGAATCTGGAGGTGGTGTGAATGGGCAAGCGCAAGGTCAAATATCAGTGGGATGCTGAATCCATTGCCGCCCTGCGGAAGCACCTGGGGCTAACTCAGCAGCAGATGTCCGAGGAACTGGGCACGCGTCAGCAGACCATCAGCGAGTGGGAGACCGGGATGTACCGCCCCCGTGGTGGGATGAACCGACTGCTCACGCTAGTCGCCGAGCGGGCGGGTTTCGAGTACCAGGCCGTGACGGGGGCGTCTGTACCTGAAGAAAAGGAGGAGGGGAAGGGGGAATCTGAACCTTAAAATTTACTCCTGCCTCTTGACAAGTCACACGTTTACGTGTATAATAAGGAGGACATTTGGGGAGCAGTGGCTCCTCAAATTTTTGGGTTGCTTTACACGCTGACGTGTTAGAGGAGCGAGGATATGGGTACCTACGGTCTAGATGGCGTGGTTCAGGCCTGGAAGCAGGAACGATTGACGACCGAGCAGGCTATTGGTCAGATTCTTTTGTTGCTGCAAGAACTCGAGGAACGGCTCCGCAGTGTGGAGCGCCGCCTAGAGCGGCACATGGAGCGCGCGCGTCGCCTGGGATGAAAAAAGCCCTGGCCGAAGCCGGGGCTCCAGGGGGAGATTCCTTCTCGCCTATTGTGCTGGCATGTTCCCCGTCTAACCCGTCGGCGCTTGGAGTGCTCGGGCCTGCGCCCTTGCGCGTAACCGTGCCGTCACGAACACGACCGCCCCCACCAACGACGCGATAGATACGAGGGAGCCCACTGCTGCTGCGCCAATCACCGCCGCCCGCCGCAGCCGTTTCTGCAGTGCGATCTGGCGTTCAGCGCTGTCCACGAGTTCCCTTCTTAGGCTACGCACGAAGGTTGCAGACGGTTGCACTGGCTGCATGCTCTGGTATAACTGCTCGGCGATTTGGAACAGGGGGGCCAGCCAGGTGCGCTCTTCCTCTGTCGCGCCGATTTGCTGCATACTACCTGGGCGGCCGGTCAGTTCCTCAGCATGGGCTGCCAGCACTTCGACAATACGTTCCTCGTTCATCGCTCTTCCTCCTCGTGATCTCCGCCCATCTCTTCTCCGGTCAATTCCTCGCGCAACGCTACCAACGTCCGGTGATAGAGCGACTTGACTGCTCCCTCTGTGCGCTTCATAACCTGCGCAATCTCGGCGTTGCTCATCCGCTCTGTGAACTTAAGAATGAGCAGTTGCTGCCGGTCCGGCGGCAATCGGCGGAGTGCCTGGAGTAGCATATCTCGTCTATCTTCCTTTTCAGCTTTCTCCTCGGCAAGGATGGCTGGGTCTTCTTGTCTCAGCACTGTGATCACCAGTTCATCAAATGGGATGAGCTGTCGCCGACTGTTGTCTCGATGCCAATTTGCCACCAAGTTATGTGCAATGCGATACAGATATGCCGAGAAAGGCATTCCCCGATCCGCATAACGCGGCATGTGCTTTAATGCCCGGTAAAATGTGCGCGATGTCAAATCCTCCGCATCTTGGTGATTGCTTGTGCGGCAATAGATGTAATTGTAGATGCGGACGACGTATCGCTCATACAGGAGTCCGAATGTCTCTGGATCATCCTTTGCACGGGCGATGAGCGCCGAATCGCTCTCTTCGTGCATACCGTCTGCCTCTCTCCCATCGAGGAGAGCAACGGCGTTTCAATCAATTTCAATTATTAGAACACCGTCGCGTCCTCTTGGTTACGCTGCTTCTAACGACATAAAATTAGTATAACAGATGAACGACGACTGGTCAACCTCTCGTTTGCTCACCCGCCTCTTACACATCTCTTGCGTTCCTTGTCATTCTGGCTCTTTCATGCTACACTTTCCAATTGTGTCATCTTGAAGCGCCCATTGCCACACGAGACGATTTCCGTTGGAGGGTTTCAGGTGAACTTCGACCATTTAAACTCGTTGTGAGGGAGGTCTATGCACAAGCGCGCGCTGGCCATAGGAATGGCACTGGCGGTGATTTTGTTGGCTATGAACTCGCCGGGACGGGCAGCGCCCCAGCCTCAAGCACGATTGGTCATCACGTACCCGACCAGTGGCATGACCATCAGTGGAGTGGTGGAGGTGACAGGTATTGTTACCCATCCCAATATTTTCTGGTACGAGGTGGATTACGCGCCCGGCGCTGAGGCTACGGGGGATTCGCAATGGACCCGTTTGGCCTATGTGGAGAACACGCAAATCGAAGACGGCGTGCTGGCTGTTTGGGATACCACTGGTGTGTCCGATGGACAGTATTGTCTAGCTTTGACGGTCAAAGGGCGGGACGACCCATTGACTTATCAGCAGATCGTCACACATCTGGCCGTGAACAATGCCCAGCCCGTCGAGACGCCGACGTCCGAGCAACCCACGCCGGAACTGATGCCCACTGCCGTAGTCGGGCTGACGCCCACACCGGTCTCCGTCGAGCAGCCCGCTACTCCGACACTACGGCCCTCTCCCACGCCTCAGGGTGAAGGCGGCGAAGCCACCATGCCCTCGACCAGCGAGAATGAGCAGCCCGTCGTGCAGTTCGACTTCGGGGAGCTGCGCAGTGCCTTTTGCAGCGGGGGACTGATTACTTTGATGCTGCTCTTGCTATGGGGGCTTTACTTGCTAGCCAAGGTTAGTATACGCTGGTACCTGCGCCAACGCACAGATCGGCCCTGGCAATAAGGCACTGCTGGACCGACAGAACCGCAACATGTACATGCGGGACGTGTTACGTGTTGATAAAGGCGGGGCACGGGACATAATCGTGGAACCCTATCCTTCGACACGACTTCGGCGAGCCTTCGGCGTGGGCGCTCAGTCGAGCCGCTCGGAACGTAGCCTCATCGTCGGGTTGGGCAACCCAGGCCCGCGATATGCTGCCAACCGACACAACATTGGGTTTCGCTGCCTTGAGCGACTCGCCGCGGCCCACAATCTGGCCTTTGATAAGCGGCAAAAGCAGGCCCGCGTCGCCCTGGGCACCATCCACGGACGACGGGTTATTCTGGCTCAGCCGCAGACATTTATGAACGAGAGCGGGCGCGCGGCCGTGCCGCTGGCCCGCTTCTACCAGGTGCCGCCAGAGCACATGCTGGTGGTCTACGATGATTTGGACCTGTCCCTGGGCAGAGTGCGCTTGCGGCCGGAGGGAGGTAGCGGCGGGCATAAAGGAATGCAGTCCATCATCAAGCACCTGGGCAGCCAGAACTTCCCCCGCCTGCGCATCGGCATCGGCCGCCCGTCTGAGCGGATGGACCCGGCTGCCTACGTGTTGCAGGATTTCTCGGCGGAAGAGGAGCCGCTGCTGGAGGAGACGCTGGAGCGAGCGGTGGCCGCTATCGAGACCTGGCTGCGTGAGGGGATCGAGGTGGCGATGAGCCGGTATAATCGGGGGCTGCTCGCTGGAGAGCGCTGAGCACCTGGCCTTATACGGGAGGTATTTGCTGATAGTACGGGTTACGGTACACTCAGTACAGCGTACGCATTGTCGAATTCGTCCCAGGCCAGTTCGAACTCGAGGCGCCGGCTCGACATCTAACAAGCCCGTCAGATGCTCATAGTCCGTGGGCTTCTCCATGTAGTCCAGGACCATCGCGACACAGGAGACCAGACAGTCGGCTTCATGACGCTGCTTGCGATGTGGAACAGGCAGCCAGTGCATGGGCATTGCATATGAGTTCCTTGATGAGCGCTGGGGTAGTCACAAGATCGCCGGTTTCAGCATCTACATCAATGAATCCAACCGTACCCACCGTGCCCGGGGTGGGATTGGTCAGGACTACGGGTACGCGCCAGTATAGCCGATCCGTCTTCACCAGCGCGGGCTGCTCGCCTCCCATCAGATAACTGATCTCGTCGAGCACGAAGCGGCTGACTTTGCGTCTGGCGTCAGCGGCGGAAATCAATACACGGGGCGGCAATACGTGCAGCTTCACTGTCTGCTGTTCGCGCAGGTGTACGTCCTGGAGCGGGCGTAGGACACCACGCTCATATACGGCCGTGATGATTTTATCCATACTCAACCCCCTGAGACATGATAACATATATTATACACCAGGTCAACAGCAGGTGAGAGGCGATCTTGTCGCAAAGGAGAGGGGAGATCATAAGGCGTGAACGTCTCGGGACTTCTGGGCTGGTTCAACGCACTTGAGCCCTACCGAATCCTGCGGGCAGACCTAGCGAGCGGTGAGATGCCGCCCCCGCTGGGCTTGCTGCGTGCTGCCCGTCCTGCCCTCCTGGCTGCGCTCGCCCGCGACCTGAAGCGGCCGATGCTGGTCGTCGCTGGCTCGGTGGAGCGTGCCAAGGCGCTGGCCCACTCCTTGCGTGATTGGTCCCCTGCCCCGGAATACATTCTACGTTTCCCTGAGCCACTGGCGCTTTTCTACGAGTGTACTCCCTGGACCGACGAGGTCATCGTCGGCCGCCTGCGCGTTCTCGCGGCCCTCCAATCCCAATCCGCAAATTCGCAACCCTTGGACTACGCTCAGGACGGGTTCGCAATTCGCAATTCGCAATTGATTATCGCCTCGGCCCGCGCGCTGATGCAGCGCACGCTGCCACTGCACCAGTTCCGCACCTCCATCCGCGAGTTCCGCGTAGGCCAGACGCTCGACCCGGAGCGGGCCCTGGGTCGCTGGGCGGGGCTGGGCTACGAGCCGGTCAGCGTGGTCGAGGCACCTGGCCAGTTCAGTCACCGAGGGGGCATCCTCGACATCTTCCCGCCAGCCGATCCTCTGCCCGTGCGCATCGAACTCTTCGGCAGCCAGATCGAGTCGCTCCGCCGCTTCGATCCGACCACCCAACGCTCACGGGAGCGGGTGGAGAGCGTCACCATCATGCCAGCCCGCGAAGCGCTCCCCTGCCACGGCCCGCGCACCGCTGGTCACATCACCGCGCAGTTGGCCCGTGACCGTTCGGCTGAGCCTTCGCCCCGAGCTCACGCCGAGGGGCGCTCACGGCGAAGCCTGCCAGCCGATGTGCGTGCCGAGCTGGAAGCCCATCGCCAGGGCCTGGCGGCTGCCGCACCATTTCCTGGAGTCGAGTTCTACCTGCCTTACTTCCATACCGACTCCGCCACGCTGCTGGACTATCTCCCGCCCGAGGCGTTGTTGGTCGTGGATGACCCGCAGGAACTGGTGGATGCCTGGGCTGGCCTGGAGGAGGAGGCTGTGGACCTGCGGCTTGCCGCCGAGGAGGCCGGGACGCTGCCGCCCGACTATCCGCTTCCCTATGTCACCTGGGACGAGTGGTCAGAACGGCTGATTGACCGGCCTATCCTCACGCTGGGGTATGGAGAGGAGGGCACGGCTTCTCGCCTGGCCGACTGCTTCATCCCAGGTCCTCATTTCGGCGGCCAACTCAAGCCCGTGCTGCAACACATCCACACCGCTCAAGCCAGGGATGGGCAGGTGGTCGTCGTCAGCCGGCAGGCCCGCCGCCTAGCTGAACTGTGGGGCGTGGGGCGCGACTACGTCCCGCCGCTGGGGGAACTCCGCCAGCCGCCTCAGGCACCGCTGACTTTCGTGCACGGCTCCCTTGCCGAAGGTTGGATTCTCCGTGGCGCCGACCTTGGACGGTCCTTCGCTTCCATTCACCTTCTGACGGACGCAGAGATCTTTGGCTGGCGTCGCCCGGAACCTCGGCGTCCCCCCCATCGCCGCACAGTTGCCCCCGAGTCCTATTTCTCCGACCTCACCCCCGGCGATTTCGTCGTCCACACCGAGTACGGCATCGGCATCTTCCGCGGCCTCGTCACGCGGGCTATGGAGGGGGTCGAGCGTGAATACTTGCTGGTAGAGTACGGGGACAGTGACCGTCTCTACGTCCCGATCCACCAGGCGGACCGGCTCAGCCGTTACATCGGCGCCGATGACCGTCCGCCGCGTCTCAATCGGCTGGGCACGACCGAGTGGCAGACGGTCAAGAAGCGGGCCAGACGAGCCGCTGAGGACGTCGCTCGCGAACTTCTGGGGCTCTACGCGGCTCGCGAATTGGCTGCCGGTCACGCCTTCAGCCCGGATACGCCCTGGCAGGCGGAACTGGAGGCTGGTTTTCCCTACTTCGAGACCGAAGATCAACTGCGCGCCATCGCCGAGGTCAAGGCTGACATGGAGAGGCCCAAGCCGATGGATCGGCTCGTCTGCGGCGATGTGGGCTACGGCAAGACCGAGGTCGCGCTGCGGGCGGCCTTCAAGGCCGTGCTGGACGGCAAGCAGGTCGTTGTCCTGGTACCGACCACCGTCTTGGCCCAGCAGCACTACGCCACCTTTCGCCAGCGATTGGCTCCTTTCCCCATCGAGGTGGAGATGCTCTCTCGCTTCCGCTCCCGTGCCCAGCAGGGAAAGATCCTGGAAAGGCTGCTCACCGGCCAGGTGGACATCGTCATCGGTACCCACCGGTTGCTGCAAAAGGACGTCGCCTTCGCCGATCTGGGCCTGCTGGTCATTGACGAGGAGCAGCGCTTCGGTGTCACCCACAAGGAGCGGCTCAAGCGCATGCGTACCGAGGTGGACGTGCTGACGATGACCGCCACTCCCATCCCGCGCACCCTCTACATGGCGCTCACCGGCGTGCGCGACATCAGCACTATCGAGACCCCACCCGAGGAGCGGCTGCCGGTCACCACCTACGTGGGCGAGTACGACGCCCAACTCGTGCGGCGAGCCATCTTGCGCGAACTGGAGCGGGGTGGGCAGGTCTTCTACGTCCACAACCGCGTGCAGACGATTGAGACGGTGCGCCAACGGCTGGAGCGATTGCTGCCCGAGGCGACCTTGGCCGTGGCCCACGGCCAGATGCGGGAGGCCGATCTGGAGCGGGTGATGTTGCGCTTCGTCGCCGGGGAGATTGACGTGCTGCTCTGCACCAGTATCATCGAGAGCGGGCTCGACATCCCCAACGCCAACACGCTTGTCGTTGAGCGGGCCGATCGCTTTGGGTTGGCACAATTGTACCAGTTGCGGGGGCGCGTAGGCCGGGGCGCGCAACGGGCCTACGCTTATTTCTTCCACACCCGCTTGAGTCGCCTGACGCCCAGGGCGCGCCAGCGGCTGGAGACTATCCGTGAGGCGGCTGACCTGGGCGCGGGGTACACCATCGCCATGCGAGACCTGGAGATTCGCGGCGCAGGCGACATCCTGGGCACCCGCCAATCGGGGCACATTGCCGCCGTCGGCTTCGATTTGTATACCCGGCTGCTGGCGCGGGCGGTGCAGGAGTTGAGAGCGCAGCGCGAGGGTCAGCCTCTGCCCCCAGAGCCGCTGGGAAGTATCCGCATTGACCTGCCCATTCCGGTGCGCTTGCCTGAGGACTATGTCCCCGATGTGCGGCTGCGTTTGCAGATGTACCGTCGTCTGGCACAATTGAGCTCGATGGAGCAGATTGACGAGATGGAGCGGGAGCTGGCTGACCGTTTCGGACCACCACCTCCGGCTGCACAGAACCTGATGTACCAGTTGCGGTTGAAGGCGCTGGCGCGTGAGGCGGGGGTGGGGACCATCGGCGTCGAGAATGGCCGCCTAGTGTTGCGGTCGGGTGGGGGGGATTATCCCGAGCGCGGCAGGCTGCAGCGTGTCCTTGGCGAGCGCGCGGTCGTGGGCCGCCGCGAAATCTGGCTGCCGCGGGAGCGCGGCTGGAGGGAGGAGTTGGTGGCGGTGCTGGAGGTGATGGCACGCACAGCCGGTTGACGGATGGTGTGGGAGAGGGTATACTGAGAGGCAGAGTACCCATCTGGCTTGGAGTGGTGAAGTATGGATGAGAGAGTGCAACTTCCTGAGTCCTACCGGAAGAATATCCGCCGAGCCGTGGAAATGCTCAAGAAGGCCGGATGTACCGGCGTCTTTCTTTTCGGTTCGCTCGCTGCCGGAGAGATCAGAGGTGAATCGGACATTGACTTAGCTATCCGAGGTTGTCCTAAAGGAGAATTCTTCTACCTGTTAGGCAGGCTTCTGCTTGAACTGGATTATCCGGTGGATTTGGTTAATCTGGACAGCCAGGATGCTTTCGCACGCCACCTGGAGAAGGAAGGAGAGCTACTCCAAGTTGGTTGAGAAAATCGTCTCTCAGGTAAAGTTCGAGATTGGTCAAATCGGCCAACTCTTCGAGTCATACGCTGACCTTTTGGAACAGATACAAAGGAAGGCACCTGACCTGGTAGAAGTCACCGCCGTGGCTTCTGTGTTGCATTCGTTCTACAACGGACTGGAAAACATCTTTCTATCCATTGCTAAAGGAATCGACCGGGATGTTCCTGTGGGGACTCAATGGCATCGCGATTTGCTCACTCGGATGACAGAGGCAACATCGAGCAGAGGCCCAGTTCTGACAGTTGATACGGCTCATCAGTTAGTCAGCTACCTGGGCTTCAGGCATTTCTATCGGCACTCGTATTCGTTCTTTCTAGAGTGGGATGAGTTGGAAAAGCTGGTGACGCCTTTGACGGAGGTCTGGGAACAAACGAAGGATGAGCTTCAACTGTTCCTGGACAGCTTGAACAAGTCACTGGGGAGCAAGTGACATGGCAACCTTGCGCGATCTCTCTCTCATCCTCCTCGCCGCTGAAGCGTTCGTCCTTGCTCTGGTGCCCCTGGCGCTGCTGGGGGGGCTGGTTTATGGCCTTTGGTGGCTCCAACGGCACGAAAACCTGCCCGGTTGGCTCAAGATAGCTCAGGCATACCTGGCGTCGGGCCGGGCCTACGTCGAACTGGCGATGCGGGCCGTGGTCAGACCGATCCTGTTGCTCCATTCCATCCTGGCGACAGCCCGGCATTGGCTTGGTGCAATCGTGAGAATGGGAGGCAATAGATGAACTTGCGAACACGAGTCATGATCATCGGCGGCGTTGCGGGAGCGCTGCTAGGCGTGAGCGCTGCTTACCTGTACCTCCGGTCAGTTCACATCGAAGTGGATGCGGAAGGCCGAGAGCGGTTGCCCGCCATCCAGCCAGGCAAGGCTCTTACGGCTGGCCTGGGTGTGCTGACCGTGCTCAAGCAAATCACAGGCTTGGGCCGACCTGCCGGGTAGTGGTTCCCGGTTGTGGTGTCACTTGGACAAACCCAGGGCTGGGAGTCCATCTGGGCTGATCTCGACGTGCTTCCCGAGTACTGGCGCACGCCAGAGCCGACCGTTGTCGCGTGGGCGGAAGAGTTGCGGGAGGCTGGCGGGCACCGGGTGCTCGATCTGGGCTGCGGGATCGGTCGGCATACGGTCGCTCTGGCCCGCCTGGGTTTCACTGTCACCGCGACCGACATCTCCCCCTCAGGCCTGGCGACCTGCACCGCGGGGCTGGCCCGGGATGAGTTGAGCGCAAGGCGTGTCTGTCATGAGATGGAGACGCTCTCTTTCTCCGGTTTCACCTTCGACGGCTTGCTCGCTTACAACGTCATCTATCACGCCACTGTGGCTGGAATGCGGCGGATACTGGCCGAGATGCACCGTGTTCTTCGTCCCAGCGGTCATCTCTACGTCACCGTAAACGTCCGTGACGAGAACAGAATCGCCGCTTACCGGGCCGATGTGGAAGCAGGCAAGTGTCGGGAGATCGAACCGTTCACTTTCGTCTACCTGCGCGATGCCCCTGGCGATAAGTACCTGCCTCACCACTACTGCGACGAGCCGGAATTGTGCCTTCTCTTGGCTGACTTTGTCGTTGATGATGTTCGTCTCGTGCGCAAGGAGTATGCCGACGAGGATGGCACGATCTACGTTGGTACACACTATCATGTCCAGGCCCGGCGGCTTTAGATGTCTTGCGCCAGCCTGTGATTGGGTATATCATGCACGTCACAGGCCCGACTCAGAAGTCGCCTGCGAGGAGGGAGATCAATGCCACTCAAATTCCCGTCCGACGAATGGATCAAGGAGCTGAGCAACAGACTCAACGAGAGTGAGACCTACGAGCAGTCGGCCAAAGATTGGGAAGGCGACATCATATTCGTCGTCGAGCCCGACGATGCTTTCCGTGACACGGCCTACCTTTTCCTCAGTCTTTACCACGGCAGAAGCCCTGATGCGGCGATGATCGGGAGCGAAGACGAGCGAGAGGCAGAGTTCGTCATCAGCGCCCCCTTCAGTGCCTGGCGCCAGGTCATCGAGGGTAAACTCGACCCCATCCAGGGCATGATGACCCGGAGACTGAAAGTGAAGGGGAACCTGATCAAGATCACCCGCTACGTCCGGGCGACGCAGGAAATGGTGGCCTGTTGCGCCCGCGTCGAAACGGACTTCTCGACGGTACGGGGGATGTGATGAAGCCTCGGGTGATCCTGCGAGACTGCCGGGAATACGATCCCGACCGGATCGCCAGCATCATCAGCGAGGGGATGGAGGAACTGGGGATCCGGCCCCGGGGCCACACGTTGGTCAAACCCAACACCGTCATCGCTCACCCCCGTTACTTCCGCCACGCCTTCACCCGCCCAGAGTTCCTGGATGGCCTGCTGACCGCCCTGAAGCAGCGCGGGGAGGGGATGACCGAACTCGTGGTGGGGGAGCGGTGTGGCATCACCATCCCCACCCGCTACTCCTTCGCCGAAGCAGGCTACAACGCTGTCCTGCGCCGCCACCGGGTGCGGGCCCGCTACTTCGACGAGGAGCCGCAGGTCGAAGTGCGGCTGGAATCTCCGCCGGCCCTTCGACCCTACACCTACGCCGCCCGCTCCATCGTCGAGTGTGACTTCTTCGTCAATGCCCCCAAATTCAAGGCCCAACCCTGGGTCAAGGTAACATTTGCCCTCAAGAACCTGATCGGCATCCAGGACGACAAACACCGGCTGATTGATCACGACTACATGCTGGAGCACAAGATAGCTGACCTCCAGCAGATTGTCTCACCAGGCTTCATCGCCATGGATGCCATCATCGCTGGCGAGAAGACGATGCTCACTCCTAACCCTTTCCCCCTGGGCCTCATCGTGATGGCGGTCAACCCCGTCGCCACCGACGTAGTCTGCAGCCACATCGTGGGGCTGGATCCCCGCGAGGTGGACTATATCCGGCTATCAGCAGAGCGAGGGCTGGGGCCGCTAGATCTGGATCAGATCGAGGTGGTAGGGGACGTGACGCTGGAGGGGGCGCAGGCGCGGGCGGAGGGGTTCGAACTGACGTTGGGCACGGTGGAGGATATCTTCAACGATCACCAAAGCAACATCACTACCTACGCTGGCCCGCCACCCGGCGTCTCGACTGAGCCCGGCGAAGTCTCATCGAAGTCTGAGCTCGCCGAAGTCCCTGACTGGTATGACTACTGTTGGGGAGGATGCCCTGGCGGGCTCTTCGAGGCGGTGCAGATCATCGAAGCCTTGCAGCCAGGGGTCTACCGCGAGGTCCGCCCCCTCTGCATTGCCTTCGGCGACGTGCGCGGCCGGCGTATTGACGCCGCGCCTGGGGAGCGGGTCCTCTTCATGGGCGACTGCGCCATGTTCGACGGGAAGATCGCTGGCAAGCCGGTCCACATCTCTTCCATCTACGTCTCCCGCGAGCAAAAGGATCCCCACCACGCGAAAAGCAGTGACCTGCTGGCGAAGATCCTCAAGTTCCTCCGGCTATGGATCAGCCACCGGGGTAAGCAGGTCATCCATGTGCCCGGTTGCCCGGTTTCCGTGGCGGAGAATGTCCTCTTCGTCTCCGCACTAGGGCGCACCAAGATACCCTATCTGGATAGATACATCTTCGTCCACTTCGTCTATTACTATGTCATCTTTAACGTGGTCCGCTTCTTCCGCGTGACACTGGGCGGGCTGTTCCGGCGATGACAACAGCCGTGAGGTGCTCGCATGATGACCACACCCTTTGGCCGATTGCTCCACGTGAACCTATCCGACGGCGAGGCGAGACCCCTTGCTCTTGATCCGACCTACATCACCGACTTCGTCGGTGGAAGCGGACTGGGAGTGCGTCTCCTCTGGGACTGCGTCACCCCTCAGACCGATCCCCTGGGTCCCGGCAACCCGTTGCTCTTCCTCACTGGTCCACTCACCGGCACCCATGGCCCGGCGACGGGCCGCTTCACTGTCTGCGCCCGCTCCCCCCTCACCGGCCTGTGGGGAGAGGCTCACTGTGGCGGCATGTGGGGAGGAGAACTGCGCCACGCTGGCTACGATGGTCTGCTGATCACCGGACAGGCTCCCTCCCCTGTCTACCTCTGGATTGAGAATGGGCGGGCCGAACTGCGGGATGGTGCTCACCTGTGGGGCCAGGCCGATACCTATGAGACGCAGGAGGCGATCCGCCGGGAGGTTGGCCAGTCCCGCGCCCGCGTGGCCTGCATCGGAGAGGCTGGCGAACGCCAGGTACCCTTCTCCGTCATCCTGGCCGACCATGGGCGGGTGGCAGGTCGGTCTGGGATGGGGACGGTGATGGGCAGCAAGTATCTCAAGGCAGTGGCCGTTCGCGGCGAGAGAGCAATCCCCCTGGCCGATGGAGCGGCCTACGGTGCCCTCAGTCACCGCATCAACGCCGAACTAAAGGAGGATTTGATCACCCGGATCCTGCGCGAGATCGGCACCGGCTCGCCTATGGACCTGTGGGCGATGCTCGGCAATGTCCCCACTCGTTATTTCACCCGGGGGCAGTTTGAGGGAGTGGACAAAATAAGCGGGACAACATTGGCAGAGACGATCTTGACTGGCGTGATGGCCTGCGACGGCTGCGTCGCCGCCTGCGGGCGGCGAGTGACCATCTCCGACGGCCCCTACGCCCACCGGGACGCCAAGGGTCCTGAGTACGAGACCATGTGCGCCCTCGGCCCTCTCCTCCTCAACGACGACTTGGCCGCTATCACCTACCTGGGCGACCTGTGCGACCGGTTGGGGTTGGACACCATCAGCATGGGAGTTACCCTCGCTTTCGCCCTCTATCTGTACGACGAAAGGATCATCGGCTCCCGGGAGACGGGGGGACTGGAACTGGGGTGGGGAGATCCCGAACTGGCCGCTCTCCTCATCGAACGCACCGCCCGTCGGGAGGGATTTGGCGCGCTGCTGGCGGAAGGCTCCCGCGCCCTGGGCCGTCGCTTCGGCGTGGAGGACCTGGCCCTGCAGGTGAACGGGCAAGAGGTGGCGATGCATGACCCCCGGGCCTTCTCCGGCATGGCCCTGGCTTACGCCACTTCCCCCCGGGGAGCCTGCCACAATGAGCCTGAGTACTACCTGGTGGAGACTGGGATGGCGAGAGAAGAACTGGGCATCCCGCTTCTGGATCGCTTCCAGTGTGAAGGGAAAGCGATCCACGTGGCCCGGTTGCAGGACTGGCGGTCGGTGAGCAACAGCCTGGTGGTGTGCCTGCTGGCCCCGGTCCCCCCGGCCGATGTACCGCCTCTCCTCAACGCGGCGATGGGATGGGACCTGGGGTTGGAGGACCTACTGCACATCGGCGAGCGCATCTGGAACCTGAAGCGGGCCTTCAACTGCCGCCTGGGGCTTACCCGCGCCAACGACCGCTTGCCTCGCCTGTTCTTGGAGCCCCTGCAGGAGGGTGGCTCGGCTGGTTCCGTACCGGACCTGGAGACGATGCTGGCGGAGTACTACGAGGCGCGAGGCTGGGATTCGGAGACGGGCAAACCCACGCAGGAGACGCTGGAGAGATTAGATCTGACCTTCGCTGCCGGTGAGTTGTAGAGCATGACCTATTTCTGCCAAACTCCAGTATTATGTTGAGAACGCTTCCGAAGGTTCTGAGCCTTCGGAAGGTTCCCCCCTGTGTCGGCCAGAGGCCGGTGCAAGCCACAGAAGGACCCTCCCAAAGAAACCTTAAAATTTTCCCCAGGTACTAGCCAAAACGAGAAAAATAGTGTATAATATGGACAACTGTGGGTAAAAATGGAGCAAAGTGGGGATTGCCCTGCTAGATGCTACGTTGTTGCTCCTATTCGTGGGGGAATGCAACGGTATGTTTTTGGGAGAGTTCGTTCACACCATTGACGAGAAAGGGCGGTTAACTGTCCCCGCCAAGTTCCGGGCTGACCTGGCCGCAGGTCTCGTCGTCACCCGCGGGATTGATCGCTGCCTGGCGATTTATCCCATGGAGGAGTGGAAACGATTGGCAGAGCAGGTGAGCGCTTTGCCAATGACCGACCGGCGCGCTCGTGCCTTCCGCCGCCTGGTCTTTGCCAACGCCTCCGATGCTATCCCCGACAAGCAGGGCCGTGTGCTGATCCCGCCGCGCTTACGAGAATACGCCGGCCTCGATGGCGAGGTCGTCGTCACTGGGCTTAACACCTACGCCGAGGTGTGGAATCCGGATACCTGGGGCGAGGAACGCGAGCGCGTTGAGGGAGACAACGCAGATGTTGAGGAATGGGCGGCCCTGGGCATCTGACCGGTATAGGGCTTCGTCGTGAGCTTTCGGCCCGAGACTTCGCCGAGCTCAGATTTCGGGGAGGCCTTCGGCGTGGGCGCTCAGGCCGAGGACTCAGCCGAACGGTCTCAGCCTGACCACTGTACTGGTGAACTCTGTGCGCAGCGAAAGGATAGGGTGAGGGGTATCCACATCCCTGTTCTTTTCCAAGCGGTGCTTGATGGCCTGCAGGTTGGGCCAGGCGGCCGGTACATAGATGCAACGGTGGGCGGGGGTGGACACGCGGCCGGGATATTGGCGGCCTCGTCCCCGGATGGTCGTCTTCTGGGTCTGGACCAGGATCCGGCGGCGGTGGAGGTGGCCCGCGCCCGGTTAGTCTCCTATGGTGAGCGGGTTGTGCTCGTGCACGGTTCCTTCGCCCGCCTGGCAAAGATCGCGCACGCCTACCACTTCGTTCCCGCAGACGGCGTCCTATTCGATTTAGGACTCTCCTCACTTCAACTGGCCGACTCCACCCGTGGCTTCGCCATTGCGGCAGATGGGCCGCTCGACATGCGCTTCGATCCGACGGTGAGCGGTCCCACCGCAGCCGCGTTGGTTAACGATCTCCCGCTAGAAGAGCTGGCGGCACTGTTGCGCCGATACGGCGAGGAGGAGCAGGCGCTCCGCATCGCGGAGGCGATTGTCGCTGCCCGCCCGCTTCACACGACCGGGGAACTGGCTGCCGTCGTCGAGCGGGCGGTGGGCAGTGTCTTGAGTCATTCGGCTGCGCCCAGGAGAGGCCTGTTGAAGGGGCGACGCGGGCGCATCCATGCGGCCACGCGCACGTTCCAGGCACTGCGCATCGCCGTCAACGATGAACTGGCGGCGCTGGAGGCGGCGCTGCCCCAGGTCGTGGAAATCCTTGCCCCCGGCGGTCGGTTGGCGGTGATCGGCTTTCATTCGCTGGAGGATCGGCTGGTGAAGCGTTTTATGCGCCGGGAGAGCCGCGATTGCATCTGCCCACCAGAGCTACCGGTCTGCGTCTGTGACCATCGGGCCATGCTGCGGTTGGTCACGCGCAAGCCCATTCGTCCGACGGCAGACGAGGTTACTGACAATCCGCGGTCTCGTTCGGCGCGGCTGAGGGTGGCAGAACGGATGTAGGGGCAACCCTAGCCGTTGCTCCAAAGGTGTGGGAGCTATGTCCGATTTTATGCAATGGGTCACGCACGGGATCAAGCGCGGTCGGTTCGAGATGAACTCGCGCACTGTTCTCTACTTGTTCACGCTCGTCGTGGTGTTGACGCTCGTGGCGGCTCTCTATTTGACGTTGGTCAGTCAAACGGCGGCCCGGGGGCGTCACATCGAACAGTTGCGCACGGAGTTGTTCCGGCTGCGGAGGGAGAACGAGCAGTTGGAGGTGGAGATCGCCGGGGAGAGTTCTATCGCCCGTCTTCAGGAGCGGGCGGATGATTTGGGATTTGGGCCGGCCGAGCAATTGGAGTTTCTCGCCTTGGCTGACAATCGGTAGCAGGCCGCCCTCCACTGATGGCTGAGGTTTTGGGAGAATGTTCTGATGGCGGAAGGACCGCGACGTCGCCTGCGGCTGGTGAGCACATTGCTGATTGGCCTTGTGCTCGTGATTGTGGCTCAGTTGGTGCAGGTACAGATTGTGGATCACCCTCTCTATGCGGAAACTGCCAAGGGGCAGCATGAGCGATCTATCGTGATGTCCGAGCCTCCGCGAGGCAGGATCCGCGACCGGAGCGGCCATTTGCTGGCAGGGAATGCGGTGGTGTATTCCATTGAGGCGGCTCCTCCCTACGTGAAGGATAGGAAGGCAGTGGGGGTGGAACTCGGGTCGCTGCTGCACGTGCCGGCTGCTCATATTGAGCAGTTGCTGAACAGCCAGGACGAGAATGGCCAGGACAAAAGGTGGGTCCAGATTGCTTCTCCGGTGTCAAAGGAGGTAGGAGAACGGATCGCTGCCCTGGGACTTCCGGGTATCACCGTCCGGCCTTTGTGGGTGCGCGAGTATCCTGAGGGCGCACTGGCGGCCCACGCGATCGGCTTCTGCACCGTTGAAATGATGGGCTTTTACGGCATCGAGGGGTTCTACGATGAGCAGCTACAGCCCGAACAGGTGGAGTGGGTGGGACCATTGGACTCGGCTAATGAGCAAGTTCCCTGGGCTGCGGTTCCCGTCGTGCTACCTCAACCAGGGACCGACCTGGTGTTGACGCTCGACCGGACCGTGCAGGCACTGGTCGAAGAAGAACTGGCGCGCTCGGTGCAGGAGTACCAGGCCGAGGGAGGCACGATCATCGTGATGGATCCTCGCACTTTTGGGATTCTAGCGTCGGCCAGCCTGCCGAATTACGATCCGGGGAGATACGTGGAGTTCTTCGGCCAGAACCCGCCCCCGTTTGAGGACCCGGCTGTAAGCCAGCAGTACGAGCCAGGTTCTGTTTTCAAGGTCCTGACGGTGGCTGCTGCTCTCGATGTGGGACTGGTGAGGCCGGACACAACGTACTACGACCAGGGCCGGATTGAGGTAGGAGGGCAAGTGATCGAGAACGCCTCCCGCCAGGCGTATGGCGAGCAAACAGTGGCCGATATTCTAATCAAGTCGCTCAACGTGGGGGTGGCCTGGCTGAGCACGCAGTTGGGGGCCGATACGTTCTATCGTTACCTACAGGCGTTCGGCATCGGACAACCCACGGAGGTTGACTTGGCGGGTGAGGTGTCCGGTCAACTGTGGCTCCCGGGCGACTTTGAGCACTGGTATGACTCTAACCTGGGGACGAATTCTTTCGGGCAGGGGCTGGCGGTGACGCCGCTACAGATGATCACAGCGGTGGCGACGGTGGCCAATGGGGGAACACGGCTGCGACCTCACATTGTGGCGCGGCGTATCGCTCCTGATGGTATGGTCTCTACTTTTCAGCCGGTGATCGAGGCGCAGGCGATTGCTCCGCATACGGCAAGCGTGCTCACGGAGATGATGGTGCAGGTGGTGGAGGAGGGTGTGCCCCAGGCCAGGGTAGACGGCTACTGTATCGCGGGCAAGACGGGTACAGCACAGATTCCCATCCCCGGTGGGTACGACAAGGAGGGAACGATTGCCTCCTTCGTCGGTTTTGGACCAGTGCCCGATCCCGAACTGATCATTATGGTCAAGCTGGATCGGCCAAGGACTTCGCCCTGGGGTTCCGAAACGGCGGCGCGGACGTTCCGGCGACTGGCGGCCCAGTTGTTCTTGGTCTTGGGCATTTCACCTGGGGACACGGGGGTAGCGGAGGCGGAGAGGTGAGCGCAGGAATGCTGACGCTGGCGGATGTGGTTGAGGGACTGACGGGAAGACGACCGAAGGGGCTGGAGCAGCCCCCTCAGCCAATTGCGACGACGGTGATAGATTCTCGGCGGGTTGAGCCCGGCGCGCTGTTCGTTGCGCTCAAGGGCGAGCGGGGGGACGGCCACGATTACGTTGCCGATGCTTTCTCGCGGGGTGCGGTGGCGGCAATTGTCGAGCGTGACGTGGGGGTCGAAGGGTTGACGCTGGATATGACTGACGTGGCCAGGACGCTGCCTGTCGCCTGGTCTCTACCGGTGGTGCTCAAGACAGCCGATAGCCTCCAGGCGCTCCAGCGGGTGGCGGCGTTCTGGCGGCGGCAGCACGAACCGCGCGTCGTAGGCATCACGGGGAGTGTGGGAAAGACGACGACGAAGGAACTGGCAGCGGCGGTGTTGGCGCGCCGCTACGTCACGCTCAAGAGCGAGGCCAGTTATAACAACGAGATTGGCCTGCCGTTGACGCTGATGCATCTGACGGACGAGCACGAGCGGGTCGTGTTGGAGATGGGGATGTATGACGTGGGTGAAATCTCCGACCTGGTCCGCATTGCAAAGCCTCACGTTGGTGTCGTGACTATCATCGGGCCGGTACACCTGGAGCGGGCCGGGACGATTGAACGGATCGTGAAGGCCAAGACGGAACTGGTCGAAGCGCTACCACCGGCCCCTGAAGGAGTGGCGATCCTCAACTACGACGACGAGCGTGTGCGAGGGATGGCGAGGGCGACTCGGGCTCGTGTGTTCACCTACGGCCTCTCGCCTGAGGCGGACCTGTGGGCTGACCTTGTCGAAGGGCTAGGGCTCAAGGGGATACGTTTTCAGCTCCACCACGACGACGAGACGCTGCACGTGAAGATCCCGCTCCTGGGGCGGCACTCCGTCCACACTGCACTGCGGGCGGCGGCGGTGGGGTTGGTCGAGGGGCTGACCTGGCAGGAGATCATTGAGGGATTGCGAGGGCCATCGGCGCAACTGCGGCTGGTAGCAGTGTCGGGGCCGAAGGGCGCGACTATCCTTGACGATACATACAATGCCAGCCCGGCCTCGACCATTGCCGCACTCAACCTGCTGGATGAGCTGGATGGGCGCAAGATCGCTGTCCTGGGCGATATGCTGGAACTGGGTGACTACGAACGGGAGGGGCACGAGAAGGTGGGCATGCGGGCGCTGGAGGTGGCCGATGTGCTTATCACGGTTGGGCCACGGGGGCGCATCATCGGCGAGACGGCGCTGCGCTGGGGTATGCCGGCCGACCGGGTGCACGTGCTTGAGGACAATGACGCGGTGGTTACCCTGTTGGAGCAGATGGTGATGGGTGATGACGTGGTTCTGGTCAAAGGCTCGCGGGCACTGCGCATGGAAGACATCGTCAACGGACTGGGGAGGGAGTGATGGGCTTTGCGTTGATCCTGGCGAGTATCTCGTTCTTGCTGGCGGTGGTGTGGGGCCCGCTTCTCATTCGCATTCTGCGTCGTTACCGCATCGGCAAGCGCATCCGCATAAACGGTCCCCAGGAGCACCGAACGAAGCTGGGTACGCCGACGATGGGCGGGCTGATGATCGTCGTGCCGGTGGTGCTGATTACAATAGCGCTCAACATCTACAACCTGCTGGGACAGACGGTGGTTCAGAAGATTATCGGGCGCTCGATTCTGGTGCCGCTGGGGGTGATGGTGGCCTACGCGCTCATCGGCGCGGTGGACGACATCGCCGGGGTGCGGGGAATGCGGCGCGGCGAGGGGTATCCGGCGCGGCAGAAGATTATGTGGGAGGTGCTGCTGGTGCTGGGGGTAGCGGTGGCGATGCAGATGTTGCCGATGCAATTTGCGGGGCAGGTGGGCGTGCCGGGGGTGCGGCGAATGGTTGATCTGGACTGGGCGTGGGTGCCCGTTGCGGCGTTCGTGATCTTGAGCTCGGCCAACGCAGTCAATCTGACCGACGGGCTGGACGGGCTGGCAGGGATTATCGTCGCCAGCGCCTTTGCCGCTTACGGCGTGATTGCCCTGCTGCAGGAGCAGATTTATTTGGTGCACTTCTGCTTCACCGTGGTGGGAGCGTGTTTTGCTTTCCTGTGGTATAACGCCCACCCGGCACAGATGTTTATGGGCGACACGGGCAGCCTAGCGTTGGGAGCGACGCTGGGCGCGGTGGCGCTGATGACCGGCCAATGGTTGCTGCTGCCGGTGGTGGCGCTGGTTCCTGTGGCCGAGACGGTTTCGGTTATTCTGCAGGTGGCCTATTTTAAGTACACCAGGCGTCGGTTTGGCCAGGGTAGGCGGCTATTCAAGATGAGTCCGTTACATCATCATTTTGAACTCTTGGGCTGGTCGGAGACGCAGGTGGTGCAGCGCTTCTGGTTAGTGGGGCTATTGGCGGCGATGGCTGGCGTTGCGCTGGCGCTGTTGTGATACGTGATGCGTATAAGATGTCATCTTGGGAGGTATGCGATGAAAACTGGATTGCTGTGGTTTGACGACGATCCGCGCAGGGAGTTGAAGGAGAAGGTGCTGCGGGCAGCGGTGCACTATGAGCGCAAGTATGGGCAGAAGCCCAACCTGTGCTTCGTCCATCCCAGCACTTTCAATGGTAACGGAAAGCGCCGGTTTGTGAAGGCGGGAGGGGTGGAGATCCGTCCAGGTCGTTCGGTTCTGCCAGATCACTTCTGGCTGGGGGTGGCGGAGGAAAGTCCCGCGAGGTAAGAAGGAGCGGCCCGCTTGAAGGCTTTGACGTGACGCTCGGCTTCAGTCCGGGGAAGACGAGCCATCAGGGTAATTGAGTGGAGAGGGTGAAGGGTTGAGTCAACGGTTCAGGGGCGGAGAGGCGGGGAATATCCAGGGAGCGTTCGATGTGGACGGCCAGCTACCCGCTGATGGCGTCTACGATGTTGTGCAGGGCTTCGTCAATCGTTTCGCCTTGCGACCAGCAGCCCTTGAGCGCGGGGCAATGGACAACGTAGCCACCGTCCTCGGGATCAGGTTCGATGACCACGGTAAAGGCCCAGTTGGAGGACGTTACGTGTGTCTCCTTGCTCATCCGAATGACTCCTTTTGCTCACAAGCAGGTTTGGAGGGATTCTCGGATGGGAGCAAGGCACCCAGGCGGGTGGCTAAAGGCTCTGGGTTGCAGCCTGGGGCTCGATTCTGTGTTTCGTGACCGATTGAAACTGGGACTTCCTGTCAGTTGTTGGAGAGGGATTTCCTTTGAAGAGTTCGATCAGTTTGGAAAAATCTTTGAAGCATTTGGCACGGCAACAGTTCGTGGTTCGTAACTACTCAGAGGCTGCTCCCAGCCCCCGTCTCGGGGGCGTCCCATGCGGCAAATAATCGGTCAGGATAATAGGCTCTCGCTTACGACGCCCTCGGGGACGAGGGCTGAGAGCCTTAAACATCCAATTCCGTGACAGGTTGGGTAGTTACCGTGGTTCTCTTTTTGAGACCCCAGATGGTCAACCAATTGTTGTTTCTCTTACGAGTATTATGAGAGAGGGATATCCGTCGAGCATTGCTGTTCCTGGCCAAATCTGGTCCTTAGAGTAGCTAACTAGCTGCTAGCCGCCAACTGCTATGAACGGCAAGCGAGTGGTGATCCTGGGTTTGGCGCGGCAGGGGACGGCACTGGCGCGCTTCTTGGTGCAGGCCGGGGCTGAGGTGACAGTCTCTGACCTGCGGGCTGAGTCGACGCTGGCCGACCGGCTGGAGGAATTGGCGGGCATGCCTATCCGTTACGTGTTGGGTGAACATCCACTCAGCCTGTTGGATCGGGCCGATCTGTTGTGTCTCAGCGCAGGGGTACCGGTGGACGTTCCTATTGTGGTGGCAGCACAACAGCGCTCCATCCCGTTGAGCAACGACGCGCAGCTTTTCCTGGAGCGTTGTCCGGCCCCGGTCATCGGCATCACCGGCTCGGCCGGCAAGACGACGACGACGGCATTGGTAGGAGAGATGTGCCGCGCGGCAGGATTGCGTACCTGGGTGGGGGGCAACATCGGCAACCCACTCATCGCTGACTTGGACGAGATTGGGCCTGACGATTGGGTGGTGATGGAGCTCTCCAGCTTTCAGTTGGAGGTGATGACGACAAGCCCGCACGTCGCAGCGGTGCTCAACATCACACCCAATCACCTGGACCGGCATAGGACAATGGAGGCGTATATTGCCGCCAAGCGGAACATCGTGGCCCATCAAAAGCCAGGAGATTTTGCACTTCTGGGCTACGACGATGCCAACGCCCGGTCGCTGGCATTGGATACACCGGCGCATCTGCTCTGGTTCAGCGGCGGGGCCGAGGTGGAGGAGGGAGCGTTCAGGACGAACGGCGAGTTGACACTGCGGGTAGGGGACGAGGACCGCGTGATCTGCCGGGCTTCGGAGGTGCGGCTGCTGGGTCGTCACAATCTGCTGAACGTGCTGGCGGCATGTGTGCTGGCTGGGATGGCTGGTGTGCCGGTGGAGGCGATGCGACAAGTCACCACGACCTTTACCGGTGTCGAGCATCGGCTGGAGTTGGTGCGTGAGTTGGACGGTGTACACTGGTATGATGATTCGATCGCCACGGCCCCGGAGCGGTCGCTGGCGGCGCTGCGCTCGTTTGAGGGGCCTGTCGTGCTCCTTGCTGGTGGACGTGACAAGAAACTGCCCTGGGATGAATTCGCCGACGAGACGGTGCAGCGGGTGCGGCGGTTGATCACCTTTGGCGAGGCCGGACCGATGATCGCGCGGGTGGTGGAAGGAGCAAGGGAGCAGAGGAGCAGAGAGGTAGAGGAGCAGGGGGGAAGGTTGGAGGGGATTACGCGGGTGGAGACGCTGGAGGAGGCGGTAGAGGCGGCCGCGCGGCTGGCCCAGCCCGGCGAGGTGGTGCTGCTTTCGCCTGGAGGCACCAGTTTCGACGCTTTCCGCGATTTCGCCGAGCGGGGAGACAGATTCAAGGAATTGGTGCGGGAATTGTAGTTTGCAGGGGGGCAGAGGAGCAGGGGGCGCGGGTGCAGGAGGCAGGAAGCGGGAGGAATGATGGCTGCGGAGGCGAAAGCAAGGACGGTGGAGCGCTCCAGGCGGGCGCACGCTAGTGCGGATCACGCGCTGGTGCTGGCGGTGGCCGGTTTGGTCATCATCGGGTTGATGATGACCTACAGCGCGACCTTCGACTGGTCGTATCAGGAGTACCAGAGTTGCTTTCGCATCGCGTCACGGCAGTTCCTGTGGGCTGGCCTGGGTGTGGTCGCTCTGGTGGTGGTTGCCGCCGTGCCTTACGATCGGTGGCGGCGGGCGGCAGTGCCGGTAATGGGGGGGGCGCTGCTGCTGCTGATTGTGGTGCTTTTCGTGGGGGAGGAGCGCTTCGGTGCGCGGCGGTCGTTTCTCAACGGTTCGGTTCAGCCTGGCGAACTGGCGAAACTGGCGACGGTGATCTACGTCGCGGCCTGGCTGGCCTCCAAGGGCGAGCAGATCCGCGATGTGACGTATGGAGTGGTGCCGTTTGCCGTGCTAATCGGTGTGGTAGCTGGCCTGATCGTGGTGCAGCCGGACGTGAGCATGGCCATATTGATCGTGCTGACTTCGCTGGCGATGTTCTTCTTCGCCGGCGCCGACATCTTCCAACTGGCCGCGGGTGGTACTGTCAGCGGCCTTACCTTTCTCTTGCTGATTAACCAACTGCCTCACGCCAAAGAGCGCGTTGAGGAGTATTTGCAGGTTTGGCGCGACCCGACGCTCGTTGGATATCACATCCGGCAGGCGCTGATCGCCTTGGGCAGCGGGGGGCTGTTCGGCGTGGGGTTGGGTCAGGGTCAGCAGAAGTTAGGCTATCTACCGACCCCGCACACCGACACGATCTTCGCGGTGCTGGGCGAGGAACTGGGTTTTGCAGGCTGCCTGGTGGTGATCGGTCTGTTTGTGCTTTTGGCCTATCGCGGGTTCAGGATCGCGCTGGAAGCCCCGGACGCATTCGCCGCCCTCCTGGCGTGTGGCGTCACCTGTTGGCTGACTTCCCAGGCGTTGATCAACATCGGGGTGATGACGGGGCTGTTCCCCTTCACCGGGATCGCCCTGCCGTTCATCAGTTCCGGTGGCTCTGCGATGGTCGTGTCTCTGGCCGGGGTTGGACTGTTGCTGAGCGTTTCACGAGGCAGACGGATCGGAAAGCGGGTGAGAAAGGAAAATCACCAGGGTGCGAGTCTGGATCGCAGGTGGGGGAACCGGGGGACACATCTATCCCGGTCTGGCCGTCATACAAGCGCTGGGCGCTGAAAGAGAAACCAGGTTTCTTCCGAAAAACCTAGTTTCTGAGAAGGTTGAAGTCCTCTACGTCGGCGGGGAGGGAGGCGTAGAGGAACAATTGGCTACGAGAGCCGGGCTGCGCTTCGTGGGGATGCCAGCAGGTGGGGTGCACGGATTGGCTCCCTGGCAGGCGGCCCAAAACCTGGTCAGGTTAATACGAGGCTGGGGAACTGCATATCGGCTGGGACGGCGGGAGCGGCCGGCGGCACTGTTCGCGACCGGAGGATACGCCAGCGTGCCGGTGGCGTTGGCCGCCTGGGCGTTGCGGGTGCCTATCCTGGTCTACCTGCCCGACATTGAGCCGGGCCTGGCGGTACGTTTCATCGCCCGCCTGGCGGCGCGGGTAGCGGTGACGGTGGAGGATTCGCGGGCTTACTTCCCGGCTCGCAAGGTGGTGGTGACGGGCTATCCAGTGCGGGCCGAGTTTCACGAGGTTGATCGGGCGGAGGCGCGGGCCTCGCTGGGATTGTCGGCGGATGAGCTGGTGCTCTTGGTGATGGGCGGAAGCCGAGGGGCGCGCAGCATCAATCAGGCCTTGAGCGGTGTCCCGAGCCTGTCGAGGGGCGGGGTGTTGGAGGAGGTGCTGGAACTGGCGCAGGTGGTACACGTGAGCGGGGAACTGGATTGGCCGTGGGTAGCGGAGCGACGCGAAGCACTGCCGGAGATGCTGAAGGCCCGCTACCAGGCTTATCCCTACCTGCACGAGATGGAGCTCGCACTGGCAGCCGCGGACTTGGCGGTCTGCCGGGCGGGGGCTATGACGTTAGGAGAGTTGCCCTTTTTTGGGTTGCCTGCGGTGCTGGTGCCGTATCCATATGCCTGGCGCTACCAGCGGGTCAACGCCGAGTGGCTGGTCGGGCGGGGGGCGGCGGCGCGGTTGGATGACGAGCGGCTGAGCGAGGAGTTGCTGCCCATGCTTCGCCGTCTGCTCAGCGACCGGGCGAAGTTGAAAGCTATGGCAGAGCGGATGCGGGCACTGGCTCGCCCTGATGCAGCGGCGCGACTGGCGATGGAGCTGCAGGCGCTAGCAGTGATGAGGAGAGTCTGATATGATTCCTCTAAACTCAGTCTTCTGGGGTCTGGTCTTTCTATTTGGGCTGGTAGGCGCCCTGCGCGGTTGGGCAAAGGAGATCATGGTCGCCTCCAGTGTTTTGCTGGCGATGTTTGTGCAGCAGGTATTCGGGCAGTACGTTCTGGGTCCCCAGAATCCCTATCTACCGGTGCTTCTGCCGGTTTCTCCGGAGATTACTGGCCCAGATGTGTACAGCAAGACCCAGTTTTATGTTTGTACTGTGCTGCTATTTCTTATGGCGTTTTTTGGCTACGCTGGGCCAACGCTGGTCAGGCAGATTGCGGGCAAGGTGCCGCGTGAGCGGCTGCAAGATGCCCTCCTCGGTTTCTTTCTAGGTCTGGTCAATGGGTACCTGATTATTGGGATGTTGTGGTTTTATTTACACAAGTCCGGCTATGCGGTTGGGGGGGTCACGGCGCCGGGGGAAGGTACGCCGGCCTGGACAATTGCCCAACAATACCTGCTGCCGGTCTGGTTCACTACCCCAATGCTCTACGTGGCGATCGCCCTGGCCTTCCTGTTTATCATCATCGTATTCATCTGATGGTGGTGGCGATGCGATTTGACGGCAAGCGTGTGCACTTCATTGGCATCGGCGGGGCGGGTCTTTCAGCCATCGCCCGCGTGCTGATGGAGCAAGGGGCCGAGGTCTCTGGCTCCGACCTGGTGCTTTCGCCGGTCGCGGAGGCGCTGGCTCGTGACGGTGCCTGCGTCTTCGCCGGGCATAGGGCGGAAAACGTAGCCGACGCTGAGTTGGTCATCGTGTCCTCGGCGGTGCCTGCGTCCAACGTCGAGGTACTTGCCAGCCGGGCGGCCGGTATTCCGGTCTTGAAGCGTCCGGAGTTTCTCGGCCAGATGATGAACGGGCGACTTGGCGTGGCGGTGGCCGGCACGCATGGCAAGACGACGACGACGGCGATGGTGGCTTCCATTCTCCTGGAGGCCGGGCACGATCCGACTTTTATCGTTGGCGGCGTGGTTTCGGGACTGAAGACGAACGGACGCGCGGGCGAGGGGCCGCTTTTTGTCGTCGAGGCGGACGAGTACGACCGCACCTTCCTCAGCCTGAAGCCGAAGGTGGCAGTGGTGACCATTGTCGAGCACGATCACCCGGACTGCTATCCGACGTTTGCCGATTTCCGGGCTGCGTTCGAGGAGTTTACGGCGCTGGTGGAGCACGATGGGCTGTTGGTGGTCTGCTGGGATGACCCGGTGGCGCGGGAACTCGGCGAGCGACGGGGAGCTGCAGGGGCAGCGGTGGCGTTCTTCGGTTTGAGGGACGGGGCAGAGTGGCGGGCTGAGGAAGTGCGGCCCAACTTCGCCGGGGGCGTAGATTTCCTGGCCACCCGCGAGGGGGATGTATTGGGGTTGGTACGGCTGCGGTTGCCCGGCGCGCACAACGCTTCCAACGCGATGGCAGCCCTGGCGGTGACAGACTTTCTCGGCGTTCCCTTCCGCGTAGCAAGGGCGGCGTTGACCGAGTTTCGCGGGGTGGGGCGGCGATTCGAGGTCAAGGGTGAGGCCGATGGAGTGATTGTGGTAGACGACTACGCGCATCATCCGACGGAGATTCGGGCCACGCTCCAGGCGGCGCGGGATCGCTTTCCCGACCGACCCCTGTGGGCGGTGTGGCAGCCCCACACGTACAGCCGCACCAAGATGTTGTTGGAGGAGTTCGCGCAGGCGTTCGGCGTGGCGGATCACGTCGTCGTGTTGCCCATCTATGCCGCCCGCGAGACGGACGCGCTAGGCATCAGCAGCGCTGACGTGGTGGCGGCGATGCGGCATCCAGACGCCCGCTGTGCGGAGTCGCTGGATGAGGCGCTGGTGTGGCTGGGCACGGAGGTGCGGCCCGGCGACGTGGTGCTGACGCTCGGCGCGGGGGATGGGGATAGGGTGGGGGAGTGGTTGTTGGAGATGCTTGAGAGGGAGACGGAGGGACCAGGAGACGGGAAGACCGATGACGCGGGTGGTGATTGATAAGGAGTATCCAGGTCGCGAGGCGAGTTTGAGGGGTATGCTGCTGGATCATTTCCGAGCGGCAGGGGTGCAGGTGGACAAAGAGGCAATAATCTTTGGTTGTGTAAGCAAACGCTCGGCGGCACACAAATTGGCCTGGGAAGTGCAACGAGGCCAGAAGGTACCAGACAAAGCAGTGACCCTGCGGGAGTTAATGGCGTTGCTGAAATGAAACGGCGCGGGGAGACTTTCGTCCCACAACCTAACACACTTCCACGGAGTGGCTACCGTGGGGGGACCAGGTCACCGCGCTAAACAAATCATACTTGAGAGTATGACAACTGTCAAGACCGGGAGCCCTGTATCTTTAGACGCCTTGGCGACTGCGCTGAGACGGCGTGCACGGCGCGACGAGCCGTTGGCGCGCTACACTGCCATGCGCGTTGGCGGCCCGGCCGACTTGCTGATCGTCTGTGAGAGCGTGGACGAGGTGGTCAGGGCAGTGGAACTGGCGCGGCGGCACGGCGTGAACTGGCGGCTGCTGGGTGGCGGTTGCAATGTGTTGATCGCAGATAGCGGGGTGCGCGGGCTGGTGATCATCAACCGGGCGGCGCGTATCGAGTTCGATGGCCTGATTGCGCGGGCTGAGGCGGGCGCGTTGCTGGCGGTGCTGGCGGATGGGGCGGTCGGGCGCGGGCTGGCGGGACTGGAGTGGGCAGCAGGGTTGCCAGGGACGGTGGGTGGGGCGGTGGTGGGCAATGCGGGCGCTTTCGAGGGCGACATCGCCGGTGTGCTGCGCAGCGCGACGCTGTTGGAGCCGGGTGGCGGGGTTATAGAAAGGTCAAATGAGTGGTTTGAGTTCAGGTATAGGGGAAGCCGGATTAAGGGGGCAGGGGGGCAGGGGAGCGGGAGAGAGAGCGGCGGAGGATACGTCGTCCTTGAGGCGGCGTTTGCATTGGAGCCAGGGGACCCCGAACCGTTGGCTGTGCGGGCGCGCGAGATCAAGGAGTGGCGCAGGACGCGCCATCCGGCGGGAGCGACGATGGGCTCGACTTTCAAGAACCCACCGGGCAGCCACGCAGGGTGTCTCATTGAACAGGCTGGGCTGCGGGGAACCCGCATCGGTGGGGCGCAGATCTCGGAGCTGCACGGCAACTTCTTCATGAACACCGGCGGCGCGACCTCAGCGGACGTGTGGGCGCTTATCGAACGCGCGCGGGCGGAGGTGAAGAGCCGGTTCGGCGTGGAGCTCGAGCTGGAAATCGAACTATTAGGAGCGGGGCCGTGGCAAGAAAAATCCGCGTAGGGGTGATCTTCGGCGGGCGTTCGGGGGAGCACGAGGTATCGCTCGTTTCTGCCAAGTCGGTGATGAATGCAATGGACAAGGAGAAGTACGAGATCGTGCCCATCGGCATCACCAAGGATGGCCGCTGGATCGCCTCGGGGGATCCAATGAGGGCGCTGGAAGCAGGTGACGCGGGCGCGAGCCGGCCGGCGGCGCTCCTGGGCGATCCCTCCCGGCGTGGCCTGATGCGACTCGAAGACACGGAGCGGGCGCTCAAAGCGACGCGGCTGGCGGAACTCGACGTCGTGTTTCCCATCCTGCACGGGCCGTATGGCGAGGACGGCACGGTACAGGGGCTGCTGGAACTGGCGGGCATTCCCTACGTGGGCGCGGGGGTGATAGGTTCGGTGTTGGGCATGGACAAGGCCGTTTTCAAGGACGTGATGCAGGCTCACGGTTTGCCCATCGTGGACCACATAGTGCTCAAGCGCAAAGAATGGGACGCGGACCCCGATGGCGTGCTGGATCGGGTCGAGGCGGAGTTGGACTACCCGGTCTTTACCAAGCCGGCCAACCTAGGCTCCAGCGTGGGTATCAGCAAGTGCCACGATCGGGCAGGATTGGCGGCCGGCCTGGCCGAGGCAGCCAGGTATGACCGCAAGTTACTGGTCGAGATGGCCGTGCCAGCCGCGCGGGAGATCGAGGTCAGCGTGCTGGGTAACGACGATCCCATTGCCTCGGTACCAGGCGAGATCATCCCCAGCCGGGAGTTCTACAGCTACGAGGCCAAGTACATTGACACCGGCGACCAGGCGTCGAAATTGCTGATCCCCGCTCCCATCTCGCCGGAGATGGCGGAAAGGGTGCGTGACCTGGCGGTGCGTGCCTACAAGGCGATTGACTGCGCTGGGATGGCGCGGGTCGATTTCCTGCTCTCCGGTGAGACGGGGAAGTTGTACATCAATGAGCTGAACACCATACCGGGTTTCACCGCGATCAGTATGTATCCTAAGTTGTGGGAAGCGAGCGGCATCTCTTATCCGGAGCTGATTGATCGGCTGATTGAGTTGGCGCTTGAGCGATATGAGGACAAGGAGCGCTCGGAGACCTCGTACCAACCGGTGGTCAATGAAAATGACCAATGACTAATGACCAATGGCAAAATCTCAGAGGCGGCGGCGAAAAAAGAAACGACGTTTTGAAACAGCAGGCACGCTCGTCCTGGGTCGAGTGGGACAGGCACAGCAATCGTCGCGTTCGCTTTTGCGACGGCTACGTGGTGTGCTGTTGGTCTTATTGATTGTGGTAGTGGCTGGGGCGCTGTGGCTGACGCTTGATGATCGCTTTTACATCTACCACGCCGAGGTGGTGGGCACGGTCAGGGTATCGCCCGACGAGGTTCTTCGAGCCAGTGGCCTGCTGGGGCTGCACATTCTGTGGGTGCGTTCTGCCGAGGTCGAGGCCCGCGTGCTGGCTGCACTGCCGAGCCTTGAGAGTGCGCGCGTTATCTGTGGTCTACGGCCGCCGACGTCAAGCGCTGGATTACTGGCGGAGTGCACCATTGCCGTCGTAGAACGGCGGCCGAGGATGGTGTGGAACGACGATGGGCAATTGTGGTGGATTGACGCTGACGGTGTCATCTTCCCTGTACCTCCCTCTTTTCCCCCCATTGGGGGGGAGGAAGTGGGTGAGGGTTGGCTGGTGCGGGGGCCGCTGCCACGGGATGAGGATGGCCGGCTGCACGAACCCGTGCGCATCGCGCTGGCCGAGTTGTGGGCAGTTGGTGCAGATATGTCGCCGCTGCTCTATGTGCCAGATCGGGGGTTGGTGTTCACCGACCAGCGAGGCTGGCGCGTGATTGTGGGGCAAGGGCCGGGGATGGCCGAGCGCTGGCGTGTGCTGGAGTGGCTAACGACCGACTTGGAAGCACGCGGTTTGACGCCCCGGTTTGTGGATGTGCGTTTCTCTGATGCACCTTACTATTCGTTGACGAGCGACTGGTAGCAGGCTTCTTGGGGCGGAAGAGGCGAGCCGTGGAACGCACGATTGTGGGCATAGACGTGGGCAGCAGCAAGGTGTGCACGCTGGTGGGCGAGGTGGATGATGAGGCCGGCCTACGCGTGATCGGTGTGGGCTTGGTGGAGTCGCGAGGCGTTCGCCAAGGGGTGGTGGTCAACGTGACGGATGCCACAGCGGCCATCGCTGCCTCGGTCGAGAAAGCCGAGCGTACGTCGGGGTACGAGATCGAGCGGGCCTACGTGGGACTCAGTGGCACGCATATCTCATCCCTCAATAGCCGCGGGGTGGTGGGCATCTCCCGCCGCGAGCATGGCATCACGCTGGAGGACGTGGACCGGGTATTGGATGCAGCGCATGCCATCGCGGTGCCGCACAACCAGGAGGTCGTGCACGTGATCCCCCGTGGTTACGTGGTGGACGGGCAAGGCGGCGTGCGCGATCCCGTAGGGATGCATGGTTTCCGATTGGAGGTGGAGGCCCACATTGTCACTGCTTCCAGCACTTCGCTCCAGAATCTGGTGAAGTGTGTGGAGGGGGCCGGGGTGGAGGTGGATGAACTGGTTCTGACGAGCCTGGCCGCTGGCAATGGTGTGCTTACGGATACCGAACGCGAGATGGGAGTCGTGCTGGCCGACGTCGGTGCAGGTACCACCGATATTGCGATTTTCATTGACGGCGCAGTCTGGCACACGGTCACGCTGGGGATAGGTGGTGAGTATATCACTGGGGATATTGCCATCGGTTTGCGGCTATCGCCGGACGCGGCTGAGCACGTCAAGGTACAGCACGGTCACGCTTGCGCGGCTCACGTGTCACCCGAGGAACGGTTCACTATGTCAACCTTTGGTGTGGGGACTCCCCAGTCTGTGCCGCGCTGGAAGCTGGCGGAAATCATCGAGGCACGAGCGGAGGAGATCCTTTCGATGATACGTCAGGAGATCAAGCGTTCGGGGTACGATGGCCTGCTGCCGGCAGGTGTTGTGCTGTGTGGTGGCACAGCGCAGTTGTCTGGCATCCAGGAGTTGGGGCGGGACATTATGGGGCTACCCGTGCGGGTAGGATGGCCACAGGGACTCTGTGGCCTCGTGGATAAGATTTCTAACCCGGCCCACGCGGTGGGCGCGGGGTTGATGGAGTGGGGAGTGACGATGGATACGCGACCGCAGTTGCGCAAACCTGGTCCGAGCACGGGGAGGCGCTTTCTGAATTGGTTTCGGGCGCTCTTACCCTGATCACGAACTGCGGATCACGAATCACGGATATGTAGGAGGAGCAAAATGCACAAGTCACCTCAAACGGAGAGTTTCGCACAAATCCGGGTCGTTGGCGTAGGAGGTGGTGGCAGCAATGCCGTCAACCGTATGATCGCCGAGGGGTTGAGTGGTGTTGATTTCGTCGCGATCAACACCGATGCCCAGGCGCTCATGCTTTCCAACGCGCCCAAGAGAGTGCGCATCGGTGATAAATTGACGCGCGGATTGGGTGTGGGAGGTGATCCGGCAATGGGCCGCAAGGCGGCGGAAGAGTCGGCCGACGAGTTGTACGAGGTTCTGCAGGGCTCCGACATGGCGTTCATCACTGCCGGTATGGGCGGTGGTACTGGCACTGGCGCTGTGCCGATCATCGCCCGCATTGCCAGAGAGGTGGGGGCTTTGACCATCGGCGTCGTCACCTATCCTTTCAGTTGGGAGGGTGCGGTGCGGGCGGAGACAGCGCGGGTAGGGGTCGAGCAGTTTAGGGAGGACGTGGATACGTTGATCGTGATTCCTAACGACCGGCTGCTGGAAATCACGGATAAGCGGGTCAGCCTGCAGGATGCGTTCTCTCTGGCCGACGATGTGCTGCGTCAGGGCGTGCAGGGCATCTCGGAATTGATCACCGTGCCCGGCCTGATTAACCTGGACTTCGCCGACGTGCGGACGATCATGTCTCAAGGAGGTGCGGCACTGATGGCGGTTGGGCGTGCCAGTGGCGAGGGTCGGGCCGTGGAGGCCGCACAGCAGGCGATCTCCAGCCGGCTGTTGGATATCACGATTGATGGCGCTCGTGGTATTCTTTTCAACGTCACTGGCGGGCCGGACCTGAGCCTGTTTGAGGTCAATGAGGCGGCTTCGATTATCAAGCAGACCGCCCATCCTGACGTGAACCTCATCTTTGGGGCTGTCATTGATGAGAAGATGGGCGAAGAGATTCGTATCACGGTCATCGCGACTGGCTTCGACCGGGCGGAGCCGCGGCCTCGCACGGCACGTGCGGCGTTTGGCGACGTGGTTGAGTTTCCAGTGCCGACCTTCGACAAGGACGACCTGGAGATTCCGGCTTTCTTGCGCCGCCGTGGTTAGTGTTCATTATCCAGTTGCACAGGAGACTGCACCTGGTGCATGCTCGCGTGCTCTTTTGGGCGCTGGAGTGCCCATTATGAGCCTGTCTCTACAAGCTTTGAGCGGGCTGTACTGATTTCACGTCCCTACCGGCGGCTGGAGCTAGCTTGTTGCTTGGTGCTGAAATGGGTGACTTTGTCGAGATTTTGCAGCGGTATGGGAAGGAAAGAAAACTCTCGCCGGGCGAGGTGTTGGTCCGCCAGGGTGAGGTAAGCGACGGCGCGTACTATCTCAAGCGGGGGCGGCTGGTGGTCTACCGGGAAGAGCAAGAGACGTCCTATCCCCTTTCGGAGGTTGTGCCAGGGAATCTGGTAGGTGAGCTCGGGGCTACCACCGGCCGGTCTCGCACGGCCACGGTGAGGGCCGAGGAGGAATCCTGTGTCATTCACGTCTCGGAGGTTGACTTCCGTCGGATTCTGACCGAGGCCCCAGACCTGGCGGCGCAGGTCGTCCGCCAGTTAGGTGAGCGGCTCACTGCTGCCGACAACGTGCGGGTCACTCTCGGCCGCTCGTACCGGCAGGCGACAGACCGGGTTCGGGCCTTGAGTTCTCAGAAAACGCGGCTGGAGGAGCTCCTGCGACTGCGAGAAGAGTTGGCCGATATGCTCATTCACGATCTCCGCAATCCCCTGGGGGTGATCTCCACCTGCCTGGAATTGTTGGAGCGTGCGCCGGTCGGTGAAACCGAGCTGATAGATGTGACCTCGGTGAGGGAGACGATGGGACGGTCGGTACGGCGGATGCTGCACCTGGTGGATACCCTGCTGGATATCACCCGCCTGGAGGGGGGGCAGATGACGCTCCGGCTGCTGCCGCTGGAGCTGAGTTCTGTAGTCGAAGGGGTGATCGCGGAGGAAGGTACGCTAGCCAGGCACAGCGGCCTGGTGCTGGAGAGCCATCTGTCCGCGGATCTGCCCGTGGTTCTGGCCGACCGCGACGTTCTTCAGCGGGTGCTGATCAATCTTGTGGACAACGCCATCAAGTTCACTCCCAGCGGGGGACGGGTGTGGGTGGAAGCCCGGCCCGATGCGGAGGGGGTGCGGGTGGAGGTGATAGACACCGGCCCCGGTATTCCTCTGGAGGAACGAGAGCGCATTTTTGAGAAGTTTACGCAAGTGCAGGGGCGGGTGGGGAAGAGGAGAGGCTCGGGGCTTGGGTTGGCCTTCTGTCGGATGGCTATGCAGGCCCACGGCGGGGGCATGTGGGTCGAAGATGGCCCAGAGGGGAAAGGAAGCCGCTTCGTCTTCATTCTACCCCAGGCTCGAAGGGGAGCTAGGCATTGAGAGATGCGGATGATTGCCCTGCGGGCACCTTGTGTCCCCTGGGGCGATCACATCTTAACTTGGTCTCACCCCAAATTATCATGCTGAGCGACCGAAGGGAGTGAACAACTCTCTGAGCGAGGTAGATGCTGGAGGCCAGACCAGCTTCGGATATACCAAGCAAGGCCAAGGGAAGTCTATACCTCTGCTCGTTTACTCGTTGTGCCCCTACCAATCTTAAATCTTGCCATTCGGTACGATTTTTAAGGTTGCGTAGCGAACTCCGCTTGTGCGCTACGCAAGTGTGTGGTATAATCTGTGCATATTGTACCCCTAGATGTGGGGCTCTTATTTCCCTCAGCCCCCACATCTGGCGTATACTATCCTGACCGTCTCATTATCGCGTGAACAACTCGCCAGCCGTTACCTTTCCTGTGCCAGGGAGAAATCCTTAAACCCATACGAGAAATTCGCTCTAGCCCCCATCTCCGGGGGCCACCCGCCCCGAGGCTTCTTTCTGAGGACTCCGGCGAGTCTTCGGCGTGAGCGCCCAGTCGAACGCTCGGTCGAGCCGCTCAGCCTGAGAAGGGGCGGGGCGGAGAGCACTTTTCGGATAGGCTCTTAGCCGGGGTGGATTTGGGCTTGACCGCGACTCGGCGTAGCAGTTAGGATATGTGTATGCTGTAACTCTGTCTTGTACTGGAGGCCAGAGCGATGAGGTGCCCCTACTGTGATAGTACCCAAACGCGGGTGATTGACACGACGCACAACGCGCGAGGTGTACGTCGTCGCCGTGTGTGCATAGCGTGTGAACGCCGTTTCAGCACGGTGGAGCGAGCTATCCTGACCACCCCGCTGGTAGTCAAGCGCGATGACCGGCGAGAGGAGTTTGACCACGAGAAGCTGCTTTCGGGCTTGCGCACTGCCTGTGCCCGGCGACCTGTCTCGGCCGATGACCTGGAGCGATTGGTAGACCGGGTTGAGAGCCAGATACGTCAAATGGGCAAGACGGAGATTCCCAGCCGCGTGATAGGCGACCTGGTGATCGCCGAGTTGCAGAAGTTGGATCCAGTATCCTACATCCGCTATGCTATCGTCTACCTGGGTTTGGAGGACCTGGAGGCGGTACGGGCAGAGATTGACCGTTTGTTGGGGGAACGAGAATAGAGCGGGTGTGGCTTGACGATGGAGGCGATGATGCTAGGTACAGGTCAGTCAACGGCGGTTTCGCTATCCAAGCAGCAGGCAGGACTGAATATCGGGTTGACGGAGAATGCGCTGGCTGTTCTGAAGCGTCGCTACTTGCGCAAGGGACCGAACGGTCAGCCGATTGAGACGGTCAGGCAGATGTTCCGCCGTGTGGCTTCCCACATCGCCGCTGTTGAAGCGGAGTGGGGGGGAAACAGGGTGGCGGCAGGGGAGATGTTCTATGGTCTTATGACCGACCTTCGTTTCCTGCCTAACTCGCCGACGTTCACAGGTGCCGGGACTCCGCTAGGGCAGCTTGCCGCGTGTTTTGTCCTCCCCATCTCCGACGACATGGGGCGCGAAGAGGATGGCATTTTCCAGACGCTGCGCAACACGGCGCTGATCCAGCAGACTGGCGGTGGGACCGGCTTCTCCTTCTCCCGCCTGCGCCCCAAGGGCGCCGTGGTGCGCAGCAGTGGGGGCCAGGCCACTGGCCCGGTGGGCTTCATGCGGGTCTTCGACACTGCCTGCGAGATCATCAGCCAGGGTGGGGCGCGCCGTGGGGCGAACATGGCTGTGCTGCGGGTGAATCACCCTGACATCGAGGAGTTTATCACGTGTAAGACTGACGAGAACGCCATCACCAACTTCAACATTTCCGTCAGCGTGACCGACGCCTTTATGCGGGCCGTAGAGGAGGACGGCACGATTGACCTAGTCAATCCCCAGGATGGCGAGGTTTGGAGGGCTGTGCGGGCGCGGGAGATCTTCGACAGGATTGTCGCCGGAGCCCATCGCAACGGGGAGCCAGGTGTCTTATTCCTGGATACGGCCAACCGGGATAATCCTTGCCCGCACCTGGGGGAATATGAGGCCACAAATCCATGTGGTGAACAATTCCTTTTGCCCTACGAAAACTGCTGTCTGGGCTCGGTCAATCTGGCACAGCACATCAGCTACGGGAATAACGGTCGCTCTGCTATGGATTGGGAGAAGCTGCAGGGGACGGTCGAACTGGCGACGCGCTTCTTGGACGATGTGGTCAATGCCAATGCTTACGTGCCGGCGGTGTCACGGCTCAAGGAGGCGGCGCAGCGCACCCGCCGCATCGGGCTGGGCATCATGGGGTTAGGCGATGTGATGTACCACCTGCAGGTGCGGTATGGCAGCGACGAGGCCCAGGAGTTGTCGGCCCAGGTGATGGAATTCATCCGCTATCACGCGATGCGCACCAGCATCGAGTTGGCGCGAGAGCGCGGGCCGTTCCCCGCCATCCAGGGCAGTGTCTACGATCCCGACGATCTGCGCTGGACGCCGCCGCAGCCACTGACTCCTCACACGCGCTTGGAGCAGTGGGGCCGGCCGGTGCTGGACTGGGGAGTAATCGTCGAGGGTATTCGGCGCTATGGAATTCGCAACGCCGCCCAGACGACGGTGGCCCCGACTGGAACAGTCGCTACCGTAGCCGGTTGCGAGGCCTACGGCTGCGAGCCGGTCTTCGCGCTGGCCTACACGCGCCACGTTAACGATAACGGTCACGACCTGGAGTTGCGGTACGTGAGCCCACTCTTCTTGCAGGCGCTGGGGGAGGCCGGGCTGGATGACGCGGCCCGGGAATCCGTCGTGCAGCAGATGATGGTGACCGGAAGTTGCCAGGACGTGGAGGAAGTACCTCCGGCGGTGCGCCATACCTTTGTCGTAGCCGGGGACATCGCGGCCGAGGAGCACGTGCGCATGCAGGCGGCGCTACAAGCGTTTGTTGATTCGAGCATATCGAAGACCATCAATTTCCCCGCCACAGCCACTCCTGACGACGTAGCGCGGGCCTTCCAACTGGCCTGGAAACTGGGCTGCAAGGGGCTCACCGTGTACGTCACCGGCTCGCGGGAGAAGGTGGTGCTGGAGACGGAGGCGACGCGACAGGCCAGGCAGCAGGCCCCTGGGGCGATGGTGCCTACAACGGTGCGCCCCCGTCCGCACTGTTTGGAGGGCAGGACCTACCGTCTGGGGACCCCGCTTGGGACGGCTTACATTTCGATCAATGCCAACGGCGATGGCGAGCCCTTCGAGGTGTTCTTGAATGTGGGCAAGGCGGGGTCAGATACGGCGGCGGTGGCGGAGGCCATCGGGCGGCTGATCTCGCTCATCCTGCGCATCCCCTCGCCGCTCTCAGCGACGCGTCGGCTCAAGCAGGTCATAAGACAGTTGAAGGGTATCGGTGGCGGGCGACCCTTGGGGTTTGGCCGTGACCGGGTCCGCAGCCTGCCAGATGGCGTGGCGCAGGTGTTGGCTGAGCACCTGGGGATGGTGGAGCCGCCGGGTGAGAGGAAGGAGGCCGAGCAACTGTCGCTGTTCCCTACGGGCGATCTATGCCCGGAGTGCGGGCACGCGGCGTTGGTGAACGAGGAGGGGTGCCGCCGCTGCTACGCTTGCGGGTACAGTGAGTGCTGAGTGGGCAGGTTGTGAGCGCCGGTTGAGTAGCTGCGAGCGACAGCGAGCAGCGTATCGAAACCAAGCGTTTCTGGCCCCTCGTGCCCTTCACTTCGACAGGCTCAGTACAAGGATTTCGATACGGCCTGTGGCCTGCTCAATCAGCGGGCACTGGCCCATTTATGGTACTTCATTCAGCAATTGGTATGAGCTGACACTTTTCTCCCCGGAGGTGACGCGATGAAAGCAGTCAGTCCCCCCCCCCGCAATTCGTGGAGTGACGATGTGAACCGTCGCCGTTCGCTCTTTTCACGGGCCAGCCCCCCACGCGCTGCGTCCAGGCGCCGGGCTGGCTTTTCGCTTGCCCTGGCCGTCGCGTTGCTGACGGCCCTCGCGCCAGTGCTTGCACCGGGCAAAGTCCAAGTGCAGGCCGCGCCCGCGCAAGCCTCTCAAGCCGTAGCTCAGGTCGGGCGGCCAGCTCCGCGTCTCCTGCTGGAGGGTGCGCCGGTGGATGGCGCTCATTCTGCCGCGAGCGCGCTCCCTGTGGAATGGCCTGCTGTGGTCGGTGAGAGCAACGCACAGGGTGATCCTTCTGGCGCTTTTGTCGACCAGGTGGAGGCGGCCTGGCAGGGATCGCCCGTGATGTTCGTCGAGAACGTGGGCCAGTTCGCCGAGGGCGCTCGCTTCCAGGTGCTCGGCGGCGACCGCACCGTCTGGCTGGCCGAGGACGGGCTGTGGGTGACAGTGATGGAGCCGGTGTCTCCCACTCTCGGTTCCTCTCCCTACCGCCCTGGCGAAGGAGGGCGGCTGGAGCGTGAGAACGAACCTCGCCGTGGGGTCAACCTCAAGCTGAGTTTCCCCGGCGCCAACCCCCACCCCCGCCTGGAGCCCTTCGACCGCCTGGACACGCGCGTCTCCTACTTCATTGGCAGCGACCCGGCCCGGTGGCGCGCCGACGTGCCCGTGTGGGGCGGGGTGCGCTACGTGGACCTCTACCCAGGCGTGGACCTGGAAGTGACCGGCGCAGGGGGACGCTGGACCTGGCGGCTGGTGGAGCGGACCCCCTCCCCGGCCCTCCCCCTGGCAGAGGGAGGGAGCAGGGGTGTGCGCCTGCGCGTGGGTGGCGCAGACGCGCTGACCCTGGACGGTGTGAACTACCTGCGTCTCACCACTGCCGTGGGCGACTTCACCCTACCGCTGTTGCAGACGGTCGCCGCAGACGGGACGCCTGTTGAACCGGCGACAACTGAGCCTGAAATCAATGGTCTTGAAGTCACCTCCCCCTTCCCCTTTGCCCCAGCTCCGCTTCCTGCAAAGCGAGGGATGAGAGCGGAGATCTCGCCGCTTGCTCTGGGCGCAGTCAAAGCGGACGAGGATCCTCCCTGGGACGATCCCTCCGACCTGCTCTACAGCACCTTCCTGGGGGGAGGCAATCGGGACGGTGCCTATGCCATCGCCGTGGACGGGGTAGGCAACGCCTACGTGACGGGTCTGACCCGTTCCTCTGACTTCCCCACCACGCCGGGGGCTTTTGACCCCGGTCTCAACGGCGAGGATGACGCTTTCGTGGTCAAGGTAAACGACGAGAGCGGTACGGCGCTGATCTACGCCACCTTCTTGGGGGGAATGGATGATGACTGGGGTAGGGACGTCGCTGTGGATGGGGCAGGCAGCGCCTACGTGGTGGGCCACACTTCTTCCTCCAACTTCCCGACCACGCCGGGGGCCTACGACGGCAGCCACAACGGCAGGAGCGATGCCTTCGCGGTCAAACTGAACGGTAGCGGCACGGCGCTGGGCTACGCCACCTTCCTGGGGGGGAATGGCTATGACTATGGTGGCGGCATCGCCGTGGACGGAGCGGGCAACGCCTACGTGGTGGGCCACACTTCTTCCTCCGATTTCCCGACCACGCCGGGGGCCTACGATACCACCCCTAACGGTGGCTACGACACCTTCGTGGTCAAAGTGGACTCCAGTGGCGCGGGGCTGACCTACGCCACCCTCCTGGGAGGAGGGGATACGGACTACGGCGACGACATCGCCGTGGACGGGAGCGGGGCGGCCTACGTGACGAGTTTCACCAGGTCCTCCGACTTCCCCACCACGCCGGGGGCCTACGACGCCACTCACAATGGAGACCAAGATGGCTTCGTGGTCAAGCTGAGCCCCAGCGGCGCAGGGCTGACCTACGCCACTTTCCTGGGGGGGAGTGGGGCGGACCGGGGCGAAGGCATCGTCGTGGACGGGGCGGGCAGCGCCTACGTGACCGGCTGGACCGGCTCCAACGACTTTCCCGCCACGCCAGGGGCCGATGATACCACCCATAACGGCGGTTTCTCCGACGCCTTCGTGGTCAAACTGAACGCTGGCGGCACGGGGTTGGCCTATGCCAGCTACCTGGGCGGGAGCGACGCCGACTATGGGTATGGCATCGTCGTGGACGAGGCGGGCAGCGCCAGCGTGACGGGTGACACCGCGTCCTCCGACTTTCCTGCCACGCCGGGAGCTTTCGACCCCGGTTACAATGGCGGCCTCGATGACGCCTTCGTGGTCAAGCTGACCGCTGGCGGCACGGATCTGGCCTACGCCACTTTCCTGGGAGGGAGTGATGGGGACCGGGGTTGGGGCATCGCGCTGGACAGCGCGGGCAACGCTTACGTGACGGGCGAGGTCTATTCCTCCGACTTCCCCACCACGACACAGGCCTGCGACACGTCCTACGACGGCTCCGGCGATGCCTTCGTGGCGACGCTCGATACCGCTTCCCTGATCGACGTGGCGGTCTCGACGCACACGCTGACGCTGAACGACGAGGGCTGGCCGGCGCCCAACCCGCTCACCGTCACGGTGAGAGTGAACAACGTCACCACCGAGACCATCGAGGACGGGGCTATCCTTTTCGCCCTCGACTCCACGGATGACCTGGCGCGGTTCTACGTGCTGGAGGAGAACGGGCACGGTGAGGGATTGTATGGGGGGCCAGATCAGTACCTCGAGGACTATTACGCTGGCGAGGCCCCCCTCGTTCTGGCGCCGGGGGAGACGATCAGCACTACCTGGCGGGTGTGGGTGCAGCCTTCCGAGGCCACCACGCTGACCGTCTCCGCGCAACTGGTCGAGTGGCCGGATGAGTTGCTGGACGAGGACGCCGAGGAGGTCCGTATCCCCCTGGCCCAGATCCACCCCGTCGTCTTCGTCCACGGCATCCTGGGCTCCATGCCGCCGGGCCAGAAACTGTGGACCGAGCGGCCATCGTATGCAGAGGTTTTTCTGCCGAGAGAGCCGGTGTTCGACCCATTCTTGCTCTCCTACTATCCGATGCTGGATCACCTGAGGACGATGGGCTACGAATGGGGCAAGACGCTCTTCGGCCTGACCTACGACTGGCGCGACTCCAACGACGTATCGGCGGATTTCCTGGGGGACCAACTCGCGGGTACGGTCATCCCCCAATCCGCCTCGTTGCCCTACGTCCTTTCCGACGGTAAGGCCGACCTGGTGGTGCATAGCATGGGCGGGCTGGTCAGCCGATCTTACATCCAGAGTGAAGATTACAACGGGGACGTGCGCAAGGTGGTCTTCGTCGCCTCGCCTCACCGGGGCTTTGCGTCCGACTACCGCACCCGGGAGGGGCTCACCTGGTCCGACTATTTTGAGAACGAGGTACCCGGCATCGCTGACCTGGGGTTGATGAGCTTCTTGATGGACGAGGTGTTGTGGCCGTATCTGATCGAGGAGCAGTATGACCCGACCCTGGACGAAGTCGAGGAGGATTGCATCTGGATGCCCGGTTCTTATGGAGGAGGCTACTGGAACTGCCAACCGGCCCACTACGCGTGGACGCACGATGACAGCAGAGGCGTTCCGTCCCTCTACGAGATGCTGCCGACGCAGGACATGGGCGTCTACCTGTTCGGGGAGGGCGGCCAGCCATGGCCCTGCACTGCCGGCGTGGTGCCCGAGCGCAATCAATGGCTCGAAGACCTGAACGCGAACATCTCCGCCCTGGAAGCGGGGCTGGGCCTGGATAATATCTACGTCCTCTACAGCGAGGCTTTTCCGGAGAAAACCGATAAGACATACTACGTCGAGTGTGGGCAGCATATTTATGGCTACTGGCCTCATGGAGGGCCTACACGGGATAGAACGTATGCCTATGGCGACGACCTGATCCCCGTCAACAGCACCTCGCTGCGCGAGAGTGGGCTGCTGATGCTGCCGGAGGATAACGAGGAATCTATCCCGAGGTATGGTCACAAAGGAATCGTCTATGCCCGCGATGCGCAGAAAAAGGTAGCAGAGTTTCTGGCCGGAGTACCGCTGACCGCCACGGCCGAGTACGTGCCCCCCTTCGCGCTGGCCAACCTGATGCGCATCGTCGCCATCATCGTCGGCTCCCCCGTCGAGATCATGGTGACGGACCCGGCGGGGCAGCGCGTGGGCTACGACCCGGCCACGGGGGCGATGGTGGCCGAGATCCCGGGCGCCTTCTACGCCGGGCAGGGGGACGTGCAGTTCATGCTGCTTTTCAACACGCTGCCGGGCGAGTATCGGATCACCGCCACGGGGACGGACGCAGGCGGGTACCAACTGGAGACCTACGTGGTGGAGGAGAGCGGCGTCCGCCTGCTCGACATCTTCACCGGCACCGTCACGGCCGGGCAGGTGGCGACCCACACGGCGGCCTACACCACGACCAGCACGCCGCTCTTCTTCGACGACGTGGAATCCGGCCCCGGGAACTGGGCGGCGGAGGGTGGCTGGGCGCCGGTCACCGACACCGCCCACAGCCCGGTCACTGCCTGGGGCAGCGGCGTGGTCACGCCGGGGCAGCCGCTCACGCTCACGCTGCTGGCGGGGCTGGACCTCTCCACGGCGCGCATGGCCGGCCTCACCTTCTGGCACACCTACACCCTCACGAGCGGGGGGCGGGCGCAGGTGGAGCTCTCCACCGACGGCGGGGCGACCTGGCAGACGCTGACCACGCAACGGGGCGGCGTGCACGGCTGGACGCCGGCCACGCTGGGCCTGACGCGCTTCGCCGGGCCGGAGCACGAACCGCTGCGCTTGCGCTTCCGGCTGCTGCCGGGCGGGCCGGGCGACCGCTGGCGGATCGACGACGTGCTGGTGGAGGCGCTGGAGCCTCCGTCGCTCTTCGAGCTGCCCTTCGAGGACGACGTGGAGGGCTGGCGCAGGTGGGAGGGAACGGGCGACTGGGCGGTGGTGACCGGCACGCTGCACAGCGGAGAGCATAGTTGGGGGGCCACCCAGGACGGCAGCGCACTGACACTGGCCGGGCGGCTCGACCTGCAGGAGGCCACCACGCCGAGGCTCTCCCTCTGGCATCTTCTCGAGGGGGACGGGGCCGCGGGTGCCGTCGAGGTCTCGCCGGATGGGACGACGTGGCTGACGCTCACGACGGCCGGCGCGACGGAGGGCACCTGGCAGCGGGTGGAGGCCGACCTGAGCGAGTATGCCGGCCAGATGCTCCACCTGCGCTTCCGGCTGGACGCGCCCGGTGGCGGGAACTGGTATCTGGACGGCCTGGCCGCGTGGGAGGCCATCCCGCCAGCGGTACATAGTTTGCCTTTCGACGACGATATGGAGACCCCCGAAGCCAACTGGCGGGCGGTCAACGGTTGGGAGCCGGTCACGACGACGGCCCACAGCGGCGCGAGCGCCTGGTGGGGATCCGAGGACGACTCGGCCCTGATCCTGGTGGACCGACTGGACCTGACGGACGCGGTTTCTCCGACGCTGACCTTCTGGCAGCGCTTCGATCTGACGGAGGGGAGCGTGGGGCAGGTGCGGGTCACTGCGGACGATGGGCTGGCCTGGCAGCCCGTGTTGACCGTCACGGGGCCTGTCTCCGATTGGACCCAGGTCGAGCTAGACCTGAGCGGTTACGCCGGGCAGCGGGTGGGGCTGGCCTTCGTCCTGGAGGAGATGGCGGCGGGCGGTGGGGCAGGCAGTGCGTGGCTGGAGCCGGCCGTGCTTGATGAGGGAGCTGGCAAAGTGCAGCCGGGGCCGGCCGTGCCCGGCGCGGCGACAGTGCTGCCGCTGCTGGCGGTCGCACTGGCGGGTGTGGTCGGGGCTGGCGGAAAGAAGCAATACCAACGCTGGGCGATACGCATCGTGGCGGTGGGAGTAACACTGGTGGTGGGCTGGCAATGTTTGTATTGCACCGGACTATGGCGCTACGTGCCACCGCTGCGCACCTGGACCATCAACCGCCTGGACGTGGTGGAAGGATGCGAGGTGGAACTGCTCGTATCCGCCAGTCAGAAGCCCAGCACTGCCTACCTTTCCCCGGATGGACGCTGGCTGTTGAGCGGCAGAGAAGGGGGATGGAGGTTGATGAACCTGGTCGAGGGCAGCGAACGAAGAATAGAATCAGACTATGGCCACGTGCGCTGGTTAGAGGACAATCTCTTTGTGGAAGGAGACACTTTTTACGGATACTCTTTGATAAACGTGCCTGATTTGGAAGTGACACGGCTGGCAAAGTATCCCAAGGAGGAGATGGACGGTGTGCGCGAGGTGGAACTCTTGCGCCAGGCCGACCGGGTGTACGTAGTGGAGAACCTGGGCTTCACCGGCTACCTGTTCATCGCCCTGGACGAAGAATTCCAATACTCCATCATTCCTCTCGAGCTTACGTCAGAGGAGGAAGAGACTCTATTGGAAGAACTGCCGCAAGCGGTGGTGGTGCCAAAGTCGCCTCACGCAACAATGGTGATGGTTGAAGGAAAAGAGAATCCTCACCCACGGTACTACTCCTCGGATGATACACTCTATGCTCAGTGGGAACCCATCATGCCTTTCAATGGAGTGGAACGTACTCCCTATCTGGAGGTTCGTACAACTGAAGGGGATGAACTGATCGCCCGCGTGCGCAAGCGCGGCTATGGGCCCGTTCCGCTGGGCTGGTCGGCCGACGGCCGGGGCTTCTACTTCCAGATGCACACCGGGGCCGTGGCGGGCGTCCTCACCCCGGAGTCGCCGGTCTACCTGCTGCGGCTGCCGGATACGCTGCCGGTGTCCACCCCCACCCCTTCGGCAAGCGGTTCGACAAGCTCACCACGTAGCTCAGGGCAGGCGCCGGTAGGCGAGGGCCGCGTGCCCGGCGCGGCGGCAGCGCTGCCGCTGCTGGCGGTCGCGCTGGCGGGTGTGGTCAGTGCTGGCGGAAAAAAGCAATACCAACGCTGGGCGATACGCATCGTGGGAATTGGACTGGCACTGGTGGTGGGCTGGCAATGTTTGTATTGCACCGGACTATGGCGCTACGTGCCACTGCTGCGCACCTGGACCATCAACCGCCTGGACGTGGTGGAGGGGTGCGAGGTGGAACTGATCGTATCGGCCAGTCGGAACCCTAGCGGGGCCCACCTTTCCCCAAACGGGCGCTGGTTGTTGACGGCCCACAGGTTCATTAGCGATT